>DASZQL010000194.1:0-2026 GCA_035549675.1 Phycisphaerales bacterium
GATACGAGACGCGACCGCCAGGAAAGCGTCTTCCGCTCCCTCTCCCTCTGGAAGAGGGTAGGGTGAGGGCTTCCTTCTTCTACATCTTTCTTCTCCGCATCTCCGCGCTTGTCTTCAGCCAGGGAGTTGCAGAGGGGCTGCAAGCCCCTCTGCACCAGCAATAAGGCATTGACTTTCCCTCGTTCCCAAAATCGGCGATCACAACGAAATTGCGCTTCCAGCACCGCAATTCCCGAACTTCTTCACTCGACGCGCTGTACCACATCCGACCCGCCTATTCTTATCCCTTCACCGCCCGCCCCACGCCCCCGCGCGATTGGTGGACCGTCCTCTTGGCCGGTCGGGTTCGCGCCGGAGTGTCCCGTTCGTGATGGAATCCAGTGAAATCGCTCTCGCCCCCGCGCCGGCCCCGAGCGTGCGCGCGAGCGGTGTCGTCCTCGCCCCTCATGCCTTCGACACCAAAAAGCGCCAGCGCTCCCTCGCCGTGCCCTTCTGGTCCCTCGTCGGTTCCCACACCGTCACCGACATCTATCCCATCTTCTGGGCCACCCTCGTTCTTGTCTTCCGCCGCGATCTCAACCTCACCGACACCCAGATCGCCATCATCTACGGCACGAACGCCATCATGTCGGGCCTCCCCCAGGGCCTCTTCGCCTGGCTCTCCGACCGCTACAACACCCGACTCTGCGCGCCCGTCGGCCTCTTCCTGAGCGCGCTCTGTCTCTCCTCGATGGGCTGGGCTACCAGCTTCGAGCAAGTCCTCGCACTGAGCATCATCGGCCAGACCGGCAACGGCATCTATCACCCCATCGCCGCGGCCCTCGCGGGACAGATGGGCGGCAAGCTCCTCAAGGGCGGCCGCGCGCCCGCCGTCAGCGTCTTCTTCGCCGCCGGAGTCCTCGGCGGCATCATCGGCCCCATCGCCTGCTCCTCCATCAACTCCCACTTTGGCGTCAGTCATCTAGGTTGGCTCATGATCCCGGGCGTCCTGACCGCCGGCGCGCTCCTCTTCCTCACCAGGGGCCTCAGCCACCGCCACGCCAACCACCACGAGATCCGCGCGAACATCTCCAAAGCGGAGTCCGCGCACCGCTGGCGCACCGTCTGGCTCCTCTTCACCGGCAACTGCCTCCGCTTCATCGTCAACACCGCCATGTTCGTCCTCTTCCCCATCTGGGCCGCGTCGCGCTACCCCGGCGAGTCGCAGGTCAACCAGGCGACCGAGCTCAACGGCACCGTCATCATCGCCATGCAGATCGGCATGGGCATCTTCGCCATCGTCGCCGCGCGCCTCGTGCCCCAGGGCCGCGAACGACAGGCGATCTTCGGCCTCTCCGTCGCCGGCGCGATCTTCACGGCGCTCACCGGCTTCGCCGGCAGCTACGTCGGCATGCCCGCCATGTACCTTTGCGCCGGCCTCGCCGGCCTCGGCTTCGCCGCGATCCTGCCGATCACGATCGCGCTCGCCCAGCGCCTGCTCCCGGGCCGCACCGGCCTCGCCTCGAGCCTCATGATGGGCGTCGCATGGTCCGCCGCCGCCCTCGCGCCCTGGTTCGCCAAGTTCTTCTTCGGCAATGTGGGCCTCAAGGAAGCCGAATCGCTCGCCCCGTGGCGCATCGACCTCGCCTTCACCGGCTTCGGCGTCCTGCTCCTCATCGCCGGCGCCCTGAGCCTCCTGATGTCCCCCGCCCTGCTCAAGAAAGTCGCCGAGCACCATTGACCCCACGCCGCGCGCGATCACAAACTGCGACCACAAATCGCGGCCGCAAAACGTGATCCCAGCACGCGACCGTAAAGCAACACATCTTTTCTTCTCCCGATTCCCATCGGGGGAGGTGTCACGCGCAGCGTGACGGAGGGAAAAAGTCCACCCGGGTGCCGGGACACACGGGCTCCGGGGGATCGGTCCCCGCTCCGCTCCCTCTCCCTTTGGGAGAGGGCAGGGTGAGGGCTTCCTTCTTCTACATCCTCTCCAACTCGCCGCCTAGTCTTCAGCCGGGGAGTTGCGGGGGGGGGGGGGGCGGCA
>DASZQL010000195.1:0-10876 GCA_035549675.1 Phycisphaerales bacterium
AAGTACCTCTGGGCAACGAGGCGGCGGAGTCGCGGGTGCACCAGGCGATCCTGCGCCGGCTGCAGCGGTTCGCGTCGAAGGATGCGCAGCGGCAGGCGATCGAGCAGGAGGTCTTCAACGCGCTCGACAACCTCGAAGCGACGTGGCAACGCATCCTCGCGGCGCGGCAGAGCGTGATCCTCGCGGCCCGGACGCTCGCGGGCGAGCAGCGGCAGTTCGACGTCGGCTCGCGCACGAGCACGGATGTGCTCGACGCGGCGGCGCGGCTCGCGGATGCGCAGTCGAACGAGATCCGCGCGCTCGCGGGGTACCAGGCGGCGCAGGTGGACCTGGCGTTCGCGACGGGGACTCTGCTGGGCGCGGCGAAGGTGGAATGGGAGCCGTACGACCCGCGCGGGCCGCAGGACCAGTTCGGGGACACGATCTGGGATCACCCGCACCCGGGCATCCACGATCCCAACGAGATCCCGCGGCGGTTGCCGGTGCCTGAGACGATGCCAGAAGAGCCGCCGGGTGAGGCGACGGTGCCGGCGGATATGGTTCCCGGAGCTTCGGAGCCGGCTGTTGAACCGGCGCCTTCGAGTGAATCGGCGCCGTCTGAACAGCCCCGGTAAGAAAAACACGCCCGGTCAGGCGTTAACCCGTCCGGGCGCGGCTGCGTGTCTCCCTCGTCTCAACAAAGGGGTAACTGACCCTCCGCGGAGTGTGTGTTCGTTTGCGGAATGTTCGAGCCCTCAAGGCGTGTTTCGTCCCTCTAGAAGACGAAGCGACCGGTTTGAGGGGTACTCACGGAAATCGAGAAAGATTCTTTGTCCCGAAAACGGGACGGCGTCCGCGCGGGACACGCTCAAGGCCGCGTGTTCTGACACCCGGCTCACTCTCCCATTGCCGTGTATTCCGGTACCGGCGCACTCAAAGGCGGTGCCCGGGCGCTCGATCGGATCGTGATTCCAAGAAGATCGCTCGCTTACGCTCGCGGTTCGTTGGGATCGGGGGCGGCGTCAGCAATTTTTGGCGAGGACGTCTTTGGTGAGTTCGCCGTTGACGGTGATGGGGTAGTCGCCGCTGAAGCAGGCGGAGCAGTAGGCGGAGGAAGGGACCGTGGGCGATCCGACGACTTCGAGGAGTCCTTCGACGGAGAGGTAGCGGAGCGAATCGACGCCCAGGTGGGCGCGGATTTCTTCTTCGTCGCGGCCGTGGGCGATGAGCTGGTCGGGGTGCGGGAAGTCGATGCCGAAGTAGCACGGGTGGCGGATGGGGGGCGAGCTGATGCGGAGATGGATTTCCTTAGCGCCGGCGGCGCGGAGCTGGTCCATTTTCGCGCGGGTCGTTGTGCCGCGGACGATGGAGTCGTCGACGACGACGAGTTTTTTGCCGGCGATGATCTCGCCGATGATGCTGAGCTTGAGGCGGACGGCGGCCTGTCGCTCCTCGTTGCTGGGCTTGATGAAGGTGCGGCCGACGTAGCGGTTGGGGATGATCGCTTCGCGGTAGGGGATCTTGGAGGCGCGGGCGTAGCCGGTGGCGGCGGAGCGGCCGGAGTCGGGCATGGGCACGACCATATCGACCACGGCGGGGGCTTCGAGGGCCAGGCGCTCGCCGAGTTTCTCGCGGGTCAGCTCGACATTGCGGCCGAAGAGTCGGCTCGCGGGGCTGGCGAAATAGACGTGCTCGAAGACGCAGTGCGCGAGACGCTTCGCCGGCTCGGCGTAGCGGCGTGAGGCCATGCCCTTGTCGGAAAGCGTGACGACCTCGCCGGGTTCGACTTCGCGCACGTAGGTCGCACCGACGACGTCAAGGGCGATGGTTTCGCTGGCGATCACGTGCGAGCCGTCGGGGAGCTTGCCGATCGAGAGCGGGCGCCAGCCCCACGGGTCGCGCACCGCTTCGACGCGGTCGTTGAAGAGGAAGACGAGGCTGAAGGCGCCGCGGAGCTTGGCCATCGCGGCGCCGAGGGCGTCGGTCGCGTCGGCGGATGACGCGGCAACGAGCTGGAGGATCACCTCGGTGTCGCTCGTCGTGCTGAAGGCATGGCCGGCTTCTTCGAGCTCGCGGCGGAGTTCGGCGGCATTGACGACGTTGCCGTTGTGGCCGATGGCGATGGGGCCGCCCTTGTAGTAGCCGACGAAGGGCTGGGCGTTGGCGAGGAGGCTCGCGCCGGTGGTGGAGTAGCGGTTATGGCCGATCGCGCCGCCGGGCGGTTTGCCGGTTTTCGTGCGCGCGTGGGCGGCTTCGTCGAGCGCGTTGAGCGTCGCGGCGGAGAAGATGTGCGCGACGAGGCCCATGTCGACGTGGCGGTGGTGCTTTTCGCCATCGGTGGTGACGATGCCGGCGGACTCCTGGCCGCGGTGCTGGAGTGCCATGAGGCCGAAGTAGGCGAGACGGGCTGGTGATGGGGCGCCCCAGACGCCGAAGATGCCGCACTTCTCGCGCGCTTCGGGGCCGTCGGAGAGGACGGGGAGGGCGAGGGGGGTGTCGTGGCGGGGTTGGGTTGGCATGTCGGGAGGAAAGGGACATCATAGACAGAGCCCAGAGCATCGGGCACGGAGAAAGAAGCATGCCCCCTCCGTCACGCTTCGCGCTCCCCTGACACCCTCCCCCGATGAGAATCGGGGTAAGGACCGGGACACGCTCGGAGCCGTGTCCCGGCACCCGGCGGAACCCGCGATGGAGCCTCTCGCACGAGCGAGAGGGCCCCTCGGCTTGCGCCGAGGGCTCTATCTTGAACTCGGCGGCGCTTATTTGAACTCGGCTGCGCTTCAAACTCACCGGCTTGACTGGGAGGCGTTGGGATGCTGTAATGGTTCCCCCTGATTCGACCGGATCCACCGGCCCCGAGGGGCCGAGGCCTGGACCGCAGACGCGGCATCCCACGCCGGATCGCTTCCCGCAAGCACGTCCGACCAGTTTGGCCGGACAGACGGAGATTCGCATGGCCCGTTACATCGGACCCAAGGTCAAGCTTTCGCGCAAGGTCGGCGTTCCCATCGCTGACGTTCCCAAGCACACCGCCAAGCGGGCGCTGAACCCACCCGGCATGCACGGGTACCGGGGTCGGCGTCTGCGCGACTACGGCGTGCGCCTCAATGAGAAGCAGAAGCTCCGGTACCACTACGGGGTGCTGGAGAAGCAGTTCCGGCGGTACATGGCGGAGGCGCAGCGCAGCCGCGGTAATACCGGCGACCGGCTCATGCAGATCCTCGAGACGCGGCTCGATAACGTGCTGCGGCGCGCGGGCATCGTCCGATCGATCTGGGCGTCGCGCCAGATGGTGGCGCACGGTCACGTGAAGGTGAACGGCCGGAAGGTCGATCGTCCGAGCTACCCGGTCAAGGCGGGCGACACGATCACCTTCAAGGACAAGGTGCACACGCTGATCCGCGACAACATGGAGTCGATCGTCGGTCACAACGTGCCCGAGTGGATCGAGTTCACGCCGGCGGAGCTGACGGTTCGCGTGGTGGCGATGCCCAACGCGGAGCAGGTGCCGTTCGACATCAACACGAACCTGATCGTCGAGTTCTATCGCTGATCCTCGTCGCCGCGGGCTCTTGGCCGCGCGGCGATTGGTTCTTCTCTCTCCCTACCCTCCATCGGAGCGGGCATGTTCAAGTTTTTGCGCCAGTACAGCAAGCACCTGATGGCGTTCTTCGGCTGCCTCCTGATGGTGGCGTTCCTGCTGCCCGGGGCACTGCAGCAGTTCGGGAAGCAGCGGCCCGGGATGACGGTTGCGACGGTCGATGGCCGGAAGGTCACGGCGGCGCAGATGCAGAACTCGATGCAGGACCTGCAGTACCTCAGCCAGTTCGCGGGGGTGCTGTTAAACCAGCTGGGCATCGAAAACCCCGAGCATTGGTTCCTGCTGACGCACGAAGCGGAGCACGCCGGGCTCGTCGGCGGGGCGCAGGACGGCCAAACGCTCCGGCAGATCATCGCGGAAGAGACGGCGCAGCAGAACCTGCGACAACTGGCATCGATGATGGCGCCGGACCAGTACCGCGACTTCTTTAACCGGCAGGTCTCGCAGATGCTGACGGCCATCGACCAGGCGCACGCCAAGGCTCTGGCGGAGACGCGCATGACTCCGGAGCGCGCTGAGGCGGCGATGGCGAAGCTCCAGGGCGTGCTCCGACTCCAGGAGGCGTACGCGTCGGCCGGCACGCTTTCGACGGGCGAGGTACTGGTTGCGGCGCACGAAGCGCTCGACACGGCGATCGTGGACGCGCTGACGATCCCCGGCTCTTCGGTGACGGGGGATAACTCGACCATCACCGAGGAGCGGATGGCGGCGCACTTCGAAAAGTACAAGTCGGTGCGCAAGGGTGAGGGGGAGTTCGGGATCGGGTACCTGCGGCCGCCGGCGGCGAAAGTGGACTACATCGGCATCGACGGGAACTCCGTGAAGGCGCTGGTGCAGATCGACCCGATCGAGATCAACAAGTACTGGCAGCAGAACAAGTCGCAGTATCCGGCGGACTTTGAGGCCGCGAGACCGACGGTTGAGGAGCGGTTCCGCCGGAACGCGCTGGAAAAGCTGACGGCGCGGTTCGTCGAGCTGGTGCGGCGCGAGAGCCAGCGCTCGCTGACGGGCGTTCCCGACAAGAACGGTTTCCGAGAGCTTCCGGCTGACTGGGCGACAAAGCGGCCGGCGCTCGCGGACGTGGTTCAGAAGATCAAGGCTGATCTCGGGAGCGACACGCAGGTCCCGGGCGTCCAGCTCGCGACGCCGGGCGGTGAGCTCCTCATGCAGACGCGCGAGGATCTCGCGGCGATGCCGCTGATGAGCACGCTGACGTACCGGTTCGGGGAGCGCCAGACGATCCCGTACGCGGACCTCGTGATGGGCGTGAAGGAGTTCACGAACGGACAGGCGCTTCCCGGCCTGCAGGCGGGGGTGTTCATCGGGCCGCTGATGTCGCCGACGGGCAGCGTGTATTTCATCCGCGTGCTGGAGACGCGGGGCGAATCGCCGCCGGACTCGTTGGCCGAAGTACGCCAGCAGGTGATCAAGGATCTGCAGGCGATCGACGGGTACCAGGTGCTGCTGAGCCGGCAGTCGGAGATCGAGAACGAGGTCGCGGGGACGTGGGTCGGTTCGGTCGGGATGAAGTACCAGGCGCAGCCGGACTCGAATCTCCTGGTAACCCGTCAGCGGGTGACACAGGAGGGCGCGCAGGTCGCGGTGCGGCCGGCGGTCAACAACCAGGAGTTCCGGGACCTGGTCATGAACCGCGTTGGGGCGTGGGATCCCAAGACCGAGGTGTCGACGATTGATCCGGCGCAGAAGGTAGTTTCGCTCGCGGTGCCGAAGGAGCTGTCGCTGGTCGTGGCGCAGGTGAAGGGCCGGCGGCCGCCGACGATTGAGCAGTTCCGGCGCAGCATGGGGTTGGTTCAAAACGTGGCGTACCGGCGGCTGCTCGAAGGCATCCGGCTGAATGAGATGACGTACCAGAAGCTCGCGGCGCGGCACCAGTTCACGATCGTCGGGGCTGAGGAGCGGGACCAGAACAAGGCGAAGAACCTGCCGGCGGAGTCCCCGGCGGCGCCGATCGGTCCTTGAACGAAGATCCGCTGCCCTGTCTCGCGAGCGGAAGGGATCATCTGACAGCTTTGTGCCGGTTCGGGGTTCACCGAGCGTCGAGGATCCGGTAGAACGGGCGTCGCGGACGAGCGTCCGACGATGTGATTTTCTCCATGCGGCCGGGCTCCGGTACGAGGGCCGGCTCTTCCCACTCCGAGGCGTTCGGCCATGACGTTCCTGCTCGAGACGATCCGGCTGGGGCTCAGCAACCTGCGGCTGCACGTGCTGCGGTCGGTGCTGACGGCGCTGGGGATCATCCTGGGGGTGGCGGCGGTCATCACGATGAGCGCGCTGGGCGAAGGGTCCAAGCGGGACGCGCTGGAGCGGATCGAGCGGCTGGGCGCACGGAATATCATCGTCAAGTCGAAGCAGCCGCCGGAGTCGATGGCGGCGGGTCAATCGCAGCAGCAATCGTGGGTGTCGAAGTACGGGCTGACGCGCGACGACGTGCGGGTGATCACGGACCTGTGCAAGGATGCGGAGACGATCGTCCCGATCAAGAGCATCGGTTCGGAGGTGCTGCGGGGTGCGCTGCGGAAGACGTCGCAGGCGTTCGGCGTGACGCCGGAACTGCCCAAGGTGGCGAACTTCCGGGTGGCGCGGGGACGGTACCTCACCGAGGAGGACATGGAGCAGCGGTCTGATGCGTGCGTGCTGGGGCACGAGATCGCGCACGACCTGTTCCCGTTCGAGGACCCGCTGGGCGGGACGGTGCGCATCGACACACAGGTGTTCACGGTGGTCGGCGTGCTCGCACCGGTGGGGCTCGCGGGCGGTGCGGGGGCGGCGCTGGTCGGCCGCGACTTCAACTTTGACGTCCACGTGCCGCTGACGACGGCGTACTCACGCTTCGGGGACATGGTCTTCCGGCGATCGGGGGGGCAACGCTCGAACTCCGAGGTGCAGATCCATGAGCTGTATTTCACGTCGAAGAGCATGGAAACGGTGATGACGGACGCGGCGCTGGTGCGGCGGGCGATGGAGACGCGCCACAGCCAGAGCAAGGACTACGAGATCGTCATCCCGTATGAACTGCTCGAAGAGGCTCGCAAGACCGCGCTGACCATGAACGTCGTCTTCGGCGCGATCGCCGGCATCGCGCTGCTGGTGGGCGGCATCGGGATCATGAACATCATGCTCGCGTCGGTGACCGAGCGGACGCGTGAGATCGGCATCCGGCGGGCGCTGGGGGCGACTCGGCGGCACATCACGTGGCAGTTCCTGGTCGAAACGGGCGTGCTGTCGGCGACGGGGGGTGTCATCGGGGTGCTGTGCGGCGTGGGGCTGTCGTTCCTTGTGCCGCCGGTTGCGCTGCTGCTCAACGACAAGGCGGACCTGCACGTGCAGATCACGACGTTCTCGATCGTGCTCTCCTTCGGGGTCGCGGCGGCGGTCGGGTTGATCTTCGGGATCTACCCGGCACGGATCGCGGCGCGGCAGGATCCGATCGTGGCGCTCAGGCACGACTAGATGGGAACGGGACACGCTGGGAGCCGCGTGTCCCGGCACCCGGCTTCGACCGACTGACGATGATGGATCCTCTCGCGCGAGCGAGAGGACCCGTCGGCTTGCGCCGACGGCTCGAACGGAACACCGACCGTGCAAAGCCACGGTCGGTGGCACGGCTACACTCCGCTCGTGCCCAACGACAAACGACCACGCAAACCCAGCCTTCGCGGCGGCGGAAAGCCCGGCCGGAAGGACCGATCGGATCGTGCCTCGCGGCCGGCGCGGGACGGCCGTCCTTCTGCATTTTCCAGCGCGCGGGGTGAGCGCCCTTCGCCCGTCCGCCGGCGCGCGACCGATCCCGCTCGCGAGGTCGTGTTTCGCGCAATTGCGCGGCAGGCCAAGGCATGGCCGGACTTCGACATCGAAGGTCTGCCCGAAGAGGCCATGGCCGGTTTGTCCGCTCTGGATGCGGCGTTCGCGCACGCGATCTACGACGCGGTCATCCGGCGTTGGCTGACGCTCAAGCATCTGCTGGGGACGTGCCTGAGGGTGGAGTACGAGAAGATCGAGCCGCGGACGCTGTCGGCGCTGATGTGCGGGGCGGCGCAGTGCCTGTTCATGGACAAGGTGCCGGCGCACGCGGCGACGAACGAGAGCGTGAACTGGGTGAAATCGGTCGCGGGCGATCGCGCGGGGGGGATGGTGAACGCGGTGATGCGGAAGCTCCTGTCGCTCGCGCCCGAGGGCGGCGCCTCGCGCCGGGAAGCATGGTCCGACAAGCGCGACGAGCTGCCGATGGCGGACGGCACGGCGATCACGTTCCGCGAGGTGGTCTTTCCAGAAGATCCGATGCAGCGTCTCGCGGCGGCGACGTCATGCCCGGTTGAGCTGCTGCGGACCTTGAGCAAGTCGATGCCGATGCGCGAAGCGCGGAAGATCGCGCTGCACGGGCTGTTGCACCCGCCGATCGTGTTGAACACGGCCCATGCGCAGGCCGAGCTGCCGGCGGCGGTGCTGCCGCACAACGTGCCGGGGCATCATGTGTATACCGGGACGCACGAGGAGTTGCGGACGATTCTGTCGTCGCGGAAGGACATCTGGGTGCAGGACCCCGGGTCTTCGCTCGCGGTTTCGTCGGTCACCGATCTTTCGCCGTCGCTCATCGTCGACCCGTGCGCCGGGCTGGGGACGAAGACGCGGCAGCTCGCGGCGACGTTCCCCAACGCCAAGATCATCGCGACCGATGTGGACCTGCCGCGGCGACAAACACTTGCGGGTGTGTTCGCGGGGCACGACCGGGTGACGGTGATCGACTATGAGCGGCTGCTCGACTGGGTCGGAAAGGCGGATCTGGTGCTGCTCGATGTGCCGTGCTCGAACACCGGCGTGCTGGCGCGCCGGGTGGAGGCGCGGTACCGGTACTCGGCCAAGCGGACGGCGGAACTGGTGTCGACTCAGCGCCAGATCATCGCCGACTCGCTCCGGCTGCTCGCGACCGGCCGGAACAGGGGGAAGATTCTCTATTCGACGTGCAGCCTGGACCCGGAGGAAAACGAGGAACAGGCCCGGTGGGCGGTGCGGTGGCATTCGTTTGCGCTGAGCCGCGAGAGCAGGAGATTGCCCGAGGGCCAGCCGGGGGAGGGTCCGGAACGGTACACCGACGGCTCGTACGCGGTGCTCCTGGCATGAGTTGTTTGGATCGGGGGACGACGCTTGGTAGGATGCTCGACCCCCACCACCCTTCCAGCCACGTGTCGCTGGGCGGGAATGACGAGGACGAGTCATCGTGAGGCGGAGCGCCGCATGAATCTGTTGGACATCCTCACTCCCGGGAGCATCAAGGTTCCGCTCGCGGCGACCGACAAGCGCGGCGCAATCGAGGAGCTCGTCGATCTGCTGGGCTCGCAGGGGCGGGTGAAAAATATCGCGGCGCTCAAGGATGCCGTCTGGACCCGCGAAGCAACTCGGACGACGGGCATCGGCTACGGCCTCGCGATCCCGCACGGGAAGTCCGACGGTGTGACCGACCTCGCCATCGCGATCGGCAAGCCGGGCGAGCCGCTGGAGTTCGGCTCGATCGACAACAAGCCGGTGCGGCTCGTGGTGCTGCTCGCGAGCCCCCTCGACCGGACGAGCGACCATATCCAGGCGCTGGCGAAGATCAGCCGGCTGATGACGAACGAGTCATTCCGGAACCGGATGTACGACGCGAAGAGCGCGGCTGAGATTTACGAGTTGATCAAGCAGCAGGAATCGGCGGCGCCCGTCGCGGCGGCTCCGGCGCCCGCCGCGGCTCGGTGAGCTGAGCCGGACTGAACACAGAGGAAAACAGAGGTAGACAGAGGAACTCGAACCAGTTCATGTCTCCTGTCTTGTCCTGATTTTCTCTGTCTTGCTCTGTCTACCTCTGTGTTCAATCAAGCCGGATTCGCCCCACACGACAAGGCGAATGGATATACTCCGGCGTCCGCCCGTTTCGGACCTTCGGAGCACACGAGCGTTGGCCCACGCGGCGAGCATCACCAAATCGGTCATCGGAATCGACGCCGCGGACGCGGCGGAAGCGGGACCTCTCGATCAGCTTCGTGACCGGATTTCGGTCGTCGAATCGGCGATGGAAGAGTTCATCACGTCGCTGCGGCTCCCGGCGAATCTCGACGGGGCGATGCGGCACGCGCTGCTCGCGGGCGGGAAAAGGCTTCGCCCGGCGCTGGTGATCGCGTGCTGCGAGGCGGTGGGCGGTGACGTGCGGTCGGCGATCGCGCCTGCTGCGGCGGTGGAGATGATCCACGCGTTCAGCCTCGTGCACGACGACCTGCCGGCGCTCGACAACGATGACCTCCGGCGAGGCCTGCCGACGGTCCACAAGGCGTTCGGCGAGGCGATGGCGATTCTCGCGGGCGATGGGCTCATGAGCCTGGCGTTCCAGATCATCGCGGAGCGGGTGCCCGATGCGGCGCTGGCGGGGGCGCTGATGCGCGAGCTCGCCGTGGGCACGACGAACATGATCGTGGGCCAGTCGCTCGACACGCTCGGCGGCTTTCCGAAGGACGTCGTCGAGCGAAACGACCACGCGGCGATGCTGCGATTGGTTCACGTGAATAAGACGGGGGCGTTGATCAGGGCGTCGTGCCGCATGGGCGCGATGGCCGGGTTGGCGGGGCGTCCGAAAACCGGCGCCGGTGAGGCAAGCCCGGAGCTTCGGGGGATCACCCGCTACGCCGAGGCGATCGGGCTGATCTTCCAGATCGTGGACGATCTCATCGATGTCGAACAATCGGAGGCGCACACGGGTAAGCGTGTGAGCAAGGATGCGGCGGCGGGGAAACTGACCTATCCGGGCGTGCTGGGGGCGGAACAGTCCCGCCAGGAGATTTCTCGCCTCCGCGCCGAGGCGCGGGACGCGCTGCGGCCCCTCGGGCAGGATTCACAGACGTTGGACGCGATTGCCGACTTCCTAGCGGTCAGAACGAAGTAGCCATCCGCCCCCCGCCCCCCGCCTCCTACCGGCCGTCGGCACGGATTCGCCGCCTGTCGTATGCTTTCAAGGGAATCTGAAAGTTCGGAACCACGGATGCCACTTCTCGACTCCATCCAGAGCCCCGCCGACCTCCGCAAGCTGTCACTCGACCAGCTCCCCGAGTTGGCCAAGGAGATCCGCGAAGCGATCTTCGCGCAGGTCTCAAAGACCGGCGGCCACCTCGCGCCGAATCTCGGCGTCGTCGAGCTGACGATCGCGCTGCATTATGTCTTCGACTTCGCGAGCGACCGGCTGCTCTTCGACGTGGGGCACCAGTGCTACCCGCACAAGCTGCTCACGGGCCGGCGGCCGATGCTCGACAAGCT
>DASZQL010000196.1:0-8027 GCA_035549675.1 Phycisphaerales bacterium
ACCTTGGCGCCTTCGCTGTTGGGGCAGGCGTTGGCGAAACCGGCGAAGCCGGCGGTACAGAGGACGAACGCCAGGGCCGACATGGTGTTTTTCAGCTTCATCGATCACTCCTTGAGAGTTGGGTTCCACCGGTTGGGGCGCCCGCCACTCGCGGGGCCGCGGGACTCTCGATCTCCATGGAAATCATATCGCCAGGACCCGTTCGGGTGGCGAGTCTCTCCTGATTATCCGCGCGCGGGCATAGGTCGTACAACAGAAAAGGCGCAAAAGAGACCCTGAACAACGTTCGAACATCGTGAAAATGGGATTCTTCGCACCGGGGTGGGATTATCGAACGGATGAAGAGGACCGTGAGGCCGTATGAAATTGCGGCTGGCCGCGGTGCGCGCACGTACACTGAAGCGGCATGGACCATGTTTCTTCCGCCGCTGCATTGACCGCCGCCTCGTCGCTCTCGAAGCACGTGGACGCGGTGATGGCCGCGGAGCAGGTGTGCGAGGAGGTCGGCTCGGGGGTCGTGGCGGGGTCCGTGGATCTGGCGATGTTCTTTGTGTCCGGCCGGCATGTTGATCATGTCGGGCCGATCGCGGAAGTGATCGCGCGGACGCTCAATCCGGGCACGCTGCTCGGCGTGAGCGCCGAGGCGGTTGTCGGGGGTCAGATCGAGGCGGAAGAGGCCTCCGCGATTTCGCTTTTCGCGGCATCGATGCCCGGCACGACGCTCCACTCGTTTGCGTACCGCGACCTGCCGCACGTGCGCGAAGGGGACTCGGATTCATTGGTCGCGCTGGCCGAGGCGATCGGCGCGCGGCGCGATCTGCGGGGCATCTTGTTTTTCGCGGATCCGACGAGCGTTCCCGCGGCGGCGGCGGTCGATGCGCTGTCATCGGTTCCCACGGTCGTCGAAGGGCTCAAGCGTGCGCCGGTGATCGGCGGGATGGCTTCCGCGGCCCCCCCTCCGGCGCCGGGCGGGAACGTGCTGTACCTCAACGGGCAGCTCTCGCGCTCGGGAGGGATCGGGCTGACGATCCGCGGCGATGTGAACATCGACACGATCGTTTCGCAGGGGTGCCGCCCTATCGGGAAGCCGTTGCTTGTCACGGCGGGCCAGCGGAACATCATCAAGACGCTGGGCGGCCGGAAGGCGATCGAAGCGCTGCGGGACATCGTGATGGCCTTGCCGCCGGAGGATCGCGAACTCCTGCCGCGGGGCGTGTATGTGGGGCGGGTGATCGACGAGTACAAGCCACGGTTCGGGCGGGGCGATTTCCTGATCCGGGGCGTGCTGGGCGTGGATCAGGCGACGGGCGCCATCGCCATCGGCGACTTGGTCAAGCCCGGCCAAACGATCCAGTTCCACCTTCGTGATGCCCAGACGGCGACGGAGGATCTGCAGCTCCTGCTCGCCGCGGAAGAGCTTCGGACACCCCCGGTGGGTGGGCTGATCTTCACCTGTAACGGCCGGGGGAAGAAGCTCTTCGGAGCGCCGAACCACGACGCCGAGATGATCGCCTCGGCAGTCAAACGGGCGGACGGCTCGCCGGTGCCCATGAGCGGGTTTTTCGCGGCGGGCGAGATCGGTCCGGTGGGCACCCAGTCGTTCGTCCACGGGCAGACGGCGTCGATCGCGTTCCTGCGGCCTCGTTCGAGGGGCGAGGACCGGGAGTAAGGGTGAGCTTGAGGTTTGAGGCTCGGGCGGCATTTCCGGCCGATAGAACGGGGAGATGTTTCCGCGCGCCCGCATCGCCTGGCTGTCCCTGTTGCCGCTCTTGGCGGCCTCCTTTGGTTCGACCGCTCGCGCCGAAGATCCGCCCGACCTGAACCGGCCGGAGGCGGCGAGACGGCTCGTCAAGAAGTGGGACTTCGAGGAACGCAAGATCCACGTCGAGCCGGTCCCGGTCGGGTGGTTCCGGGGACAGGACCTGCCCCCTGCTCGCGCCCGCGAAGGGTTCCCGAAGTGGAACGAGGCGGAGCTGAGCGTCGAGACCGCGGCGAGCGGCGAGTACTCGATCAAGCTACCGACGCGCGGGGGGAGCACGTCGCTGGTGCTCTCGAGCGCGGTCGTCCCGGCGATCCCGGAGGCGGACTACGCGGTCTTCGCACGGGTGAGAACGACAGGCCTAAAAAACGCGCGGGCGCGGATGTCGGCGTGGCTGCTCGACCGCGACTTGAAAATCATCGACGTCAGCCGGAGCAACGGGCCCCTCGTGGAATCGCCCGACGCCTGGTCCGTGACCAACCTGGTGCTGACGGGCCAGCCCACCGCGGCGTGGATCCAGATCGAGTTAAACCTGCTGCAGCCGGAAGCGTACGACGCCGGCGGGCATTCGCCGCAGGAAGTCCGACCGCAGGACTTCGACGGGGCCGCGTACTTTGACGACCTGACGATCATGCAGACGCCGCGAGTTGAAGTCCGCGCGGCGTCGCCCTCAAACATCATCGTCGCGCCGGAGAAGCCGGGCCTGAAGGTGCTGATGCGCGATCTGACCGGCGAGCCGCTGACGGTGGATCAGCTCGTCTACAACATCGACGGGACGCTCGTCTCACGCACGCCCTTGCAAACGACCTCATCGGGCCAGGTGGTCTCGATCCCGCTCGATCTCAAGCGGTACGGGTGGTACCGCACGGTTCTCGTCGTGAGCAACCGAGACGGGCCTGTGGCGCAGCGGCACACGGATCTGCTGTATCTGCCGCCGCAGGTTGGGAACGGCCAAGCGACCGGTGGACGCTTCGGGATTGTCGCCGACCGGACTCCTGTCGGGCAGTTGCCGGAGATCCCGACCATCGCGCGGCGGTGCGGCGCCGAGGCGGTCTCATTGCCCGTCTGGCGAGAGGACGAGACGGGGCTCGATTCGGCGGAATCGATGGCACTGATCGCGAGCGTGACAGACCGGCTGATCGACGAGGGGCGCGAGGTGACATTCGTATTGAACCAAGCGCCCGAGGACGCGGCAAGGTCGGTGCGCGGGGAATCGAACGAGCCGCTGGCGGTGATTGCCTCGGCGCCGGAGGAGCTCTGGATGCCGCATCTCGGGCCGCTCCTGTCCTCGTTCGGCGAGCGGGTCCGCCGGTGGCAGCTCGGATCGGCGACGGCGATGCCGGCGTTCCTTGGGGCGCACGAGGCGGAGCAGGTGGACGCGGCGCGGAAGCGGATGCGCCGGCTCGTGCCGCGGCCGATCGTCACGCTCCCTTGGAGCGCGCTGGAGCCGATCGGCAACGCGATCGGCGCGGACGCGCTGAACGTCAGCGTTCCCTGGTCGATCTCGGCGGACTCGATGGGCGAGATGATCAAGACGTGGCCGGAATCAGTGGAAACGACGGCGGTGATCGAGCTGCCACCTCCGGACTTGTTCGGCCGCCGCGCCACCGTGATCGAGCTGGTGAAGCGCGCGGTGCTGGCGTGGACGACCGGGCCGCGCATGTTGTCGATCCGACAACCTTTCGCATGGCGTGACGGTCGCGATGCGCAGACGGTGCCCGAAGTGTCGCTGGCCGTGTGGCGAACACTCGCGACGGAACTCAGCGGCCGGAAGGTCGTGGGCGAGCTGGCGATCACGGACGGTGCACGCGTCTTCATCGCGCAGGGCAAGAGCGACTCGGTCCTGATCGCATGGAACGACTCGGCCGATCCAGAGCGCGCCGTGATCCGGGGGTACCTGGGCGAGAGCAACGTGCGAGTGATCGATCCTTTCGGGAACACGGAAGAGTCGTCGGGTCCCGGCAACTCGGTGAACATCCCGATCCCGGAGACGCCGATCTTCATCGAAGGCGTCGATGCGCAGCTCGCGCGGTTCCGCGCGGGCATGCGGATCGAGCCGGGGTTCCTTCCAGCGCGCGCGGAGCGGCACCACGTCGAAGTCGTGATCGAGAATCCCTGGCCGATCGCGGTGCAGGGGCGGCTCCACATCTCGGACCCCAAGACGTGGACGATCTCGCCGCGGACCAACGCGTTCAGCATCGCGCCGGAGTCTTCGGCGCGCGTGCCGATCGACCTGGCCTTCGGGCTCGCGGAAGAGACGGGCGTTCAGCAGGTGACAGCGGAGGTCGAGCTCTCGGCCGACCGGCGGTATCCACTCTTGCGCTTGCCGCTGAAGCTGGAGATCGGCCTCGCCGCGGTGCAGTTCCAGCCCAGCTACCGCGTGGAACGGCCAAGGCCGGGCGCGCCGGGCAATGTGGTCGTGACGCTGCTGATCACCAATCAGGGCGACAAGCCGGTGACCCTCGAAGCCTTCGCGCAGGCGCCCGGTTATCCGGCGTTCAGCGCCCCGATCAGCAGCCTCGAGCCCGGGACATCCGCCGTGAGACGGTTCCTGCTCGACGGCGGCGCGGAGCGGTTGAACGGGAAGAACATCCGTGTCGGTTTGAAAGAACTCGACGGCACGGGACGCATCAACAAGACGCTCACGGTGAAGTGACGCTCGCATGAGCGCGCCGACGCCGCCGATATGCTGCCCCGCATGTCCTTTCCGAGCGTGCTCTTCCTGACGCCGAACTTCCTCGCGAGGCGGCTTCACAAGTCGATCCGCGGCGTCGAGGTGTTCGACCTGCTCTTCATCCGCCAACTTGTCGAACTCGGCGTGCCCGTGACCGTCGCCGCGGAGAGCTCGTGGCGCGAGCGGTTTCCCAAGCACTGGGCCGGCGCCATGCCCGAGATGCTCTGGACGCCCAGCCTGCGGAAGCCGCTCCCGAACGCGCTCGCGGCGGCGGCGCTCAACGGCTCCCGCCGGCACGACGTGCTCCTGCTCGGGAACAACGGACGTGGCCTATTGCCCGCGACAAAGCTGCTCCACAAGTGCGGGCGGATCGGGCGGACGCTGTTGATCGCGCACCGCCTTCCGCGGGACGACTACGTTCGCGCGATCCGCGGCTTCCCGATGGATGTGCTCGCGATTAGTGAAGCAGTCGTGGTCGGATTCCGCGAAAAGGACGGCTCGCCGGTGCACCGAGGGTGGCTGGAGATTTACTATGGGTTGCCGAACTACAAGGAGTTCTCGCCACGGACGACGGCGCGGAAGCCGGATGAACCGGTGAAGTTCTGCCTGCTGGGGAAGATGGATTCGCCGGACAAGGGAGCCGCGGGCGCGATGGCGGCGTTCAGCGCGCTCCCGGACGATGTGCGGCGGCGCTGCGAGCTTCACCTCGCTTCGTATCAGACTCCCCCACCACCAGCGCAGGTGCCGGAGGGCGTTCTCGCGCGTGACTGGATGCCGGCGACGGCGATCGCGGAGTTTCTTCGTGGCATGGACGCGCTGATCGTCAACTCGAAGTACGAGAGTTTTTCGCAGGCCGCGGTGCAGGCGATGCTCACCGGAATCCCGGTGATCACCGTGCCGCTGCCCGCTGTCGTGGAGAAAGTGGTCGATGGGGCGGGGATTGTGGTGAAGGATCAGGATGAACTCACCGGCGCCATGGCGACACTGGCGGGCGATGAAGCGCTCCGCGCGCGGATGGGAGAGACGGCGCGGCGGGTCGCGCTCGAGAAGTACATCTGGGACACCGGCGAGTTTGTCGAGCGGTTCCTGAAGCCGTCGGCCACATCCGCCACAAACACTTAACTGTCGGATCGATGCTGCATGGGTTGCTTCGATAATACAGATTCAGCAAGCAACCAAGCAGATGCGAAATATTGCGACAGATGCGGTTTCAATTTCTCAAACCTACTTTGAATATCATCTTCTCCGTGTCCGGATCGCGCGAGATAAATTAGAGTACTAATTGCCTCTAGTTCTTGAGCCGATTTATTATTCAAATCACGGGCTACCGGCACCCAATCCGCTGTCACCTGAGGACCCACAAGGTCGCACACCTCCCTGCTGGCTTTATAGGTATACATGCGGGAGTCGTACAAGGTGTCTCCCTGAACCTCCTCAACCAACCGCTCTGCGACCAGCACCTCGATTTCACTCTTCAATTCGGACGAAAATGGCCCATGGAGGTGATAACCGTATCGAAAAGGAAAGGGATAACCCATCTCGCGCAAAATATGTACAATCTTCTGAAGCTTCTTGCGCCCTTCAATCGTGTTGCAAGCAAGTAACAACCGAAGTAGTTCAATTGTTCGATTCAAGCGGCGCCTCCTTGACGAATTCCCAACCTATCAAGCAAAGGGCGAGCCAGATCGATCTTCTCTCGATCAACATAAATTCGCGCCACCGGCTGCCGCATATTGTCGAACTGCTTAAGGATGTCCGACTCATTCTCAATGGCCTTGCCCTTTGAAGAAGGATCGCCATTGTTTAACAGAATTGACAGCGCCGACAAACTCCTCGTCTCCACCCCCTCTTGCCGCTTGATAGTACACTCCTTTGTACGGCAGATGTTCACCATCGTCAAGCCCCCAGTCCTCATTTTGCACTAGATTTGCACTTTCCAACCCATTCTGTAGATCCATTAACAACGCTGGACGGCGGGTCGTCAGTTCAAATCCAGCGTAACGGCGCTCCCGCATCAAGAAGGCATTGGACACTCTTCGGAGAAACGCGTGCTCGTCTCCCTCGGCACCAGTCCACGCCTGAATAGCGGCAACCATCGCAGTCTCGTCAAAGAGAAGCCAGTGCTCCAAGGGCATCTCGATGCCCGATCGAAAATAAGATGCAATTGAAGGTGGAGTTCCGGATGGGAGCGAATTAGTACTTACCAATGATGCGGCTTTATGAAACAGATTAAGCAGCATCACTTCGTATCCACGCGTGACACGATGCATATAAACCTGCAACATCATGTGGTGCCGCGCAAGAATCAGCTGCTCGGCCGCGAAGAGACCTCGGTCGCGGTCAAGGCAAAGTCGCCACACATTTTGCGAGCCGTTATCGGCACTAGGATCTCGTCCGACGCACATGGCATTGAGAAGCCATTCCGCGTCATACACACCATACTCCACCCCGGTCATTAACGAATCTCGCAATAAGTAATCCATCCGATCCGCATCGAGCTGACTCGAAACAATGTCCACAATAAGACTGTGCGGATATGTCTTGCGGATAACATCTGCCACATCTTGGGGGTTAATGGATGCCCCTCTTAAGACTTGGCTAATCGTTCCAGCCTCATTCGTGATGAGCTTTGCAGTCATTTCTTCGTGATCGAACGAGCTGCCGCTCGCCCGTTCGATCATGTGGGAAAATGGACCGTGTCCGAGGTCGTGGAGTAAGGCAGCTGCCTTTGCCACACGGGCATGAGTCTGCAGCAACTCCACAACATCAGGACACTTGGAATATCGTCTCTGCAACGCAGCGATGATCCGCTGTGCAAAATTATACACACCGAGACTGTGAACAAATCGAGAATGTTCAGCACCGTGATACGTAAAACTACTCACGCCCAATTGGCGCACGCGTCGCAATCGCTGAAACTCTGGCGCGTTTACCAGATCGAGAATGAACTGATCGTCTTGTTCAATACGAATGAGCCGGTGGACCGGATCTCTGAATACCTTGCCTTTGTCCTTGATGGCCTGCGACTGCATCAAAGCAGAATAACTAAATACCCAACCAGATAGCAGCTACCGCTTCGCCGTGATATTCGGACTGGTTCGCCTAGCCGCCCTCGCCTCCGCCGGCTTCTCAAACAGATCCGCGAACTTGAACGCCTTGCGGCCCTTCCATGCCTTGCGGTGGAACGCATCGCTCGCGAGGAGTGGGAACGTGGCGGTGATCTCGCCGAAGACCATCTGCTCGTGGACAACGTCGACCTTGCCCCACGAGCACGCCTCGCGGAGGGTGGAGCCGGAGAGCGCACCGTCGCGGGAGTCCGCGACGGTCATCTGGATGGCGTACTTGTGCATGCCGATGTCGCCGCGGGCCTTGCCGCCCTTGCGCTCGTTGAGGAGCTCCGCCGCGACGACGATGTCCTGCGCGAAGTTCTTGGGCACGCCGCCGCCCAGCATGAGGAGGCCGGTGTCCTTGCACGCGAGCTTGATGTCGGTCAGTTCGCGGAAGTCCTTCCCGGAGTCGAAGGCGATGGACGCCTCGCCGCGCTCGTTGCGCTCGGTCTGGTGAAGGACGATGCCGAAGCCGGCGGAGCAGTCG
>DASZQL010000197.1:0-4831 GCA_035549675.1 Phycisphaerales bacterium
CTGAGCAGGGCGTTGACGACATGGAGCGCGGACTCGTTGCCGTTGGTTGCCTTCCAGACGACCATCATGCCCAGGTAGTACCCCGGGGTCATGGCGGCTTCGTAATGCACGAGATCGATGTTGGGCCACGTCTCGGCGAAGTGCCGGATGAGCGGCAGGTGGAACATCTGCTCGTCGGCGCGCTCGCTGGTCCCGCCGCGGTTCATCAGCGCGGGGGGCAACGTCAGCGCGGCGAAGAGGATCGCCAGCACCACGCCGGGAAGGATGCGAGAGCGCTTCACTGGGGCTTGTCGGACGGCGGGGTCGAGCCAGGCTGCGCGGGCTGCTCACCGGCGGGCGGTGTCGTCGGCTGGGTCTGCGGCTGCGCGGGGGTGGTGGCCGGTGCCGTTGCGGGGGCTGGCGCGGGCGGAAGCCTAAGCGTGCCGTCAGGCGCCGTTTGAAGCGGGATCGCGTTTTCCATCGATGAACCGGGCGCGCCGGGTGTGACGGGCGTTACGGGGACGGTCGAAGCGGGCGTATTCGGTGCCGCGCCGGGTGTCGTCGTCGGCGTGGTGGAGGTCACGGCTGGGTCGGTGGCCAACACCGCGGCGGGTGGACGCACGGCGTAGTTCAAGAAGATCGCGGCGAGGATGAAGACCACGAAGATGCCGATGGTCGCGGTGGTGAGCGCATCGCCGGTCTTGGCGCCGAAGGCGGTGTGGCCGGAGCCGGAGCCGCTGCCGAAGGCTTCGCTGAGGCCGCCGCCTTGGGGTTTCTGAATGAGGATGATGAGCGTCAGCATGAAGCTGATGATGACGAAGAGCGAGACGAGCAGGCCGATGAGCCACACCGGGAGATCGAGTTCGAAGGCCAAGGTCATCATGTTGGCGGTCCTTGTCGTCGGGCGAGAATGGTCGGGTCGCGTTCGGGAACGCGAAAGGGTCGCCATTCTAGCGGGTCAGAAGCTGGCGAGCGCGATCGGGTCAGCGATCCGCCGCGGCGACGATTGCGACGAAATCGGCTGGGTTCAGAGAAGCGCCGCCGATCAGGCCGCCGTCGATGTCGGGCTGGGAGAAAAGGTCGCGGGCGTTGTCGGGTTTGACCGAGCCGCCGTAGAGGATGCGGGTCGCAGCGGCGACGGATGAACCGAAAAGGTCGTTGAGCAGGGCGCGGATGAAATGGTGCGCGGCCTGGGCGTCGGCGGGCGTGGCGGTCTTGCCGGTGCCGATCGCCCAGACGGGTTCGTAGGCGATGACGAGCTGGGCGAGGAGTGGAGTCGGGAGACCGGTGAGGGCCGAGCGGAGCTGACGCTCGTTGACCGCATCGGTCTGGCCGGCCTGGCGCTGGTCGAGCGTCTCGCCGATGCAGAGGATGCACCGGAGCCCACCCCCCGCGTCGAGGGCGGCGCGGGTTTTCTTTGCGATGAGTTCGTCGGATTCATGAAGGACGTGACGGCGCTCGGAGTGGCCGGTGAGGACCGAGGTCGCGCCGATGTCCCGGAGCATCGCGGCGGAGATTTCGCCGGTGAACGCGCCGTTCTTCTCGTGGTACACGTCCTGAGCGCCGAGGGTGACTTTGGTCGCTGGAATGGATTCGCGAAGCGTCGCCCCGACGGCGTCGAGGTAGACGAAGGGGGGGTAGAGGGCGACCTCGACGCGCGGGGTGTGCTTTTCCGAGCCCTCGACAACCGCGCGGGCGAGAGCGATCGCTCCCGCGCGGTCGGTGTTCATCTTCCAGTTGCCCGCGACAAGGGGCGTTCGAGTGGGCACGGCGACCTCCAGACGCGCGAGTATAGAGCTTGACGGAAGAGCGGCCCGGCGCGATGCTGGCCCGGATGCCCACTCCGCAACACCGCGTCCGCTTTGCTCACCGCCTGCTCCGCGCGGGGGCGATCGCGCTCGGTTCGGCGATGCTCGCCGCCGGCGGGTGCGGGATCGTGACGACGCCTCTGCGGGTCCACTCGGTGGAGAACGGCGCGTATCTCGAGCCGCACTGGGCGACGGCGGTGTTCCGTTCGCCCGACCGTGAGACGGTCGAAGTATTCCTGAGCGATCTGCCTGCGGAGCAGCTGCTTCACGCGATGGAGAGCGGCACGTCGGAAGCCGCGGGGAGCGTGCTCGCGATCAACCTGTTCATGCGGCCCAAGGCGGGGCAGACGCCGATCGACGCCACCGCGTGCAATACCACGCTCACGTACCTCGTCTTCACCGGGACGGGCGCGGGCTTCTATGGAGGCGGCGGGTTCGTCCAACCCACGGGCCTCTTTGCGAGCGCGAACAGCGAGGGCGCGGAGTTCAGCGCGTCGATCACCGGAGGGACGCTGAAGTTCATCCGCTCGCGGGGCGGGTTCAGCGACCAGCTCGCATCGGCGGAGCTTTCCGGATCGATCCGCGCGGCGCGCGATGAAGATCTGGCGCACGAGATCAGTGCGCGGCTGGCGGTGCTTTTGAGCCGATGAGGCGCGTGCCGAGCGAGCAACTCACGATCGGCGCCGAAATGATCCACGCGATGGCGGCTCCCGCGACGACGTCCGAGGGGTAGTGCGCGTCGAACATCATCCGGCACAGCGCCACGAGGATCGCCCACCCGATCACGAGCGGGCGAAGCTTGGGATACACGATCGAAAGAAACACCGCGGCGGTAACGGCCAGCGCCGTGTGGCTCGAGGGCATCGACCACAGCTCGCTCACTCCGGGCTTCCAGAACTCCCATGAGTACGTCTCGGCCTGCGCCTTGCCAACGGGGACGGCGCGGAACGGCCCGACGAAGCGGTGGGGCTCGTCGTGGAGCGGACGCACCCGGCCCGCTGAGATCTTAACGATGAAGACGGCGAGCCATGTCGCGCCGGCGGCAAGGAGGTAGTCGAACATCCGTGGCAGGCGGGGACGGTCGAGCAGGGCGATCAAGATCGCGACGAGGATGATGGTCGTCGCCGAGCCGAACTGCTGGAGCACGGTGAGCTCGCGCCGGAAGTCGCCACCGGGCGCCATGGAGACGACGAACCCGCTGATGTCGCCCTCGATGGGGAGGAGGATCAGCACCAGCACCGCGGCGACGGCCGCGATGGCGAGAAGACGGGCTGGCGATGAGTTCCGCACGGCTCGTTTATAGTCGAACCGCATGAGCGGGCCCATGTCAACGCGGCGGCCGGCATCGGCGAGGCGGATGTTGCTGTGGTCGCGCGGATGGATGGGCGGCATCGCGCTGGTGGTGCTGTGCTGCGGGCTGTACCTGCCGGGGGTGTGGTCGATCCCGCCGGTGGACCGCGATGAGTCGCGGTTTGCACAGGCGAGCGCGCAGATGCTCGCATCAGGGACGGTCGAGGGGTGGGTGGTTCCCAGGATTCAAGAGAAGCCTCGGCTGAACAAACCGCCGCTGATTTACTGGCTGCAGGCGACGAGCGCGGGGGGGTTCGGAGTTGAGAAAGACATGCACCGCGGAGACGCGGAGAGCGCGGAGAAGAAACGGGAACTTATTTCTAAGGCCACAACCGGCGGCACCGCGGGTGATGAGGCGGGTCCGCTTCCAACGGCTGGAATCTGGGCGTACCGGCTGCCAAGCGTGGTGTGCGCAATCGTGGCGGTGCTGCTGACGTGGCGGATCGGCGTTCGGATGTTCGACCCGCGCGCGGCTTGGCTTGGGGCGGCGCTCCTCGGGGCGTGCGTGATGGAGCTCTGGGACGCGAGGCAGGCTCGCGCGGATCAGCTTCTCCTCGCGACGACCACCGCGACGATGCTGGCCCTATGGAATCTATGGGATTCGAGGAATAAGGAGAATCGGGGCGGAGCGTCGCGCGCCGCGTTGTTCTGGCTCGTACTGGCGCTGGGCGTGATGAGCAAGGGGCCGATCACGCCGATGATCGCGGCACTCACCGCTGTCTGCCTGGGCGTGACCACAGGTGAATGGGGCTGGCTGAAGCGCATGCGGCCGCTGATAGGGCTGCTCATCGTGGTGGCGGTCGTGGGCCCGTGGGTCTTTCTTGTCGCGCGCGAGGTCGGGTTCTCGCGGTATTTCTCGATTGTGATCGATGAAACGGTCGGGCGGAGTGCTGTCGCGAAAGAGGGGCACTGGGGGCCGCCGGGGTACCACGCGGTGATGCTGGCGGTGATGTTCTGGCCGGGCTCGCTGCTCGCGGCGGCGGCGGTGGGGCGTGCGTGGAAGAAAGCCAGGGCATTCACCGCGGAGGCGCAGAGAACGCAGAGACAGAAGAGTGGAAAAGAGGAGTTCAATAGCGGGCGAGCCGACGCACGCGGCGGGTTGGGCCATCGTTTGCGCGTGGCGCTGAGGATGAACAGCGCGCGGCCCGAAACGTTCCTGCTGTGCTGGATCGTGCCTTCATGGATCGTGTTTGAGATCGTGGGGACGAAACTCCCTCACTACACCCTGCCGCTGTACCCGGCGATCGCGCTGCTGACGGGGCGCGCCATCTTTGCAGCGGATGCCGGGCGTCTGCCGGGCGCGCGCGGGCTCGGCGCGAAACTTGGCCTCGGGATCTGGCTGGCGATCGGCGCGGCGATCGGCATTGTCGGCCCGCTGATCGCATGGTGGAATGACTGGATCGAGCCGCCGATCAATCAACAGGCGATCGTGATGGCGTCGATGTTCGCGCTGCTCATGCTCGTCTGTGTCTCCAACCTGCTCGGACGGCGCCCGGGCGGGGCGCACGAGCGAGGACGGTTTGTCGCGGCCCACCTCAGCGCCATCGGAGCGACGGTCGTGGCTTCGGCGCTGGCGTTCGGGAGCCTGCTGCCCGTCGCGTCGCCGCTCTGGATCACGTCGAGGCTGATGCGCGATATCGAACACATCGACCCGTTCGGGGAGCGACCCATCGCAGCAATCGGCTATAGCGAAG
>DASZQL010000198.1:0-2496 GCA_035549675.1 Phycisphaerales bacterium
GCCAGGCGGCGAAAGGCTGGATTCTCATCAATCAAGACTCCTCCGTGATCGTGACATCATGGCCACGTCGCGAGTGGGGACACGCGGGCCGCACTGTACCGGCGATCGCGGTCGCTTGCCCGAAAAGACTATGAAAAAAGGGGTGCGTGAGGTAGGGGATGGATGAAGATTTTCCACCTCCGTCGGTGGCATAGCTCGCGGCACTACACTCGGCGCATGAATGTTGCTGCGGTGCTGGTCGCGTGCGGTGTGATGCTCGGCGCGGGCGATGCGGGGAGCGTGGCGCGGACAGAATCGAGGGATGAGGCGGCGAAACGGTCGCTCGCGGGGAGCTTCGCGGCGGCGCGGATCGATGAACAACTCCGGTGGGAGTCGGGACTTAACGAGGCGGCGTCGGCGGAGCGGCTGCGGGCGTGGCACGACCTCCTGGCGTCGGAACCCCATATTTCCGGCTCGCCGGGCGACATGAATGTCATCGCATCGCTCGCGGGGTCGTTCGAAAAAATGGGGCTGGAGGTGGAGGTCCAGTGGATCTGGCCCTACCTGAGCGTGCCGGTGGAATCGCGGGTTGAGCTGGTGGCGCCCGAGGCGATGGCGCTGGTGACGGTCGAACCGGCGCTGGCGGGCGATCCCTTTACGCAGAACGCGGCGCTGCTGCACGGCGGGTGGAACGCGTACTCGGCGAGCGGGGACATCACGGCGAACGTCGTGTACGCGAACTACGCGACGAAGGAGGATTTCGAGAAGCTCAAGGAGATGGGGGTGGAGTGCGCGGGGAAGATCGTCGTCGCGCGGTACGGGGGGAACTTCCGCGGGTCCAAGGAGATTTTCGCGCGGAAGGCCGGGGCGGCGGGGCTGATCATCTTCACGGACCCCGGCGACGCCGGGTACGCGAAGGGGCCGATGTACCCCGAGGGCGGGTGGGCGACGTCAACACAGATCCAGCGCGGATCGCTGCTCGCGCTCGATCGTGCGGGCGACCCGCTGACGCCGGGAATACCGGCGACGGAGAACGCGAAGCGGGTGAACCCCGATGACCTGGATCTGCCCAAAATTCCGGTGCAGCCGGTAGGGTGGGCGGCGGCGCAGGAGATCCTTTCGCGGATGAAGGGCAAGCCCGTGCCCGACGGATGGCAAGGGGGTTTGCCGTTCACGTACCGACTCACGTCGGCGCCGGAGGGCGAGGCGGATGCGCTGAGGGTGCGGCTGAAGGTTGAGCAGAAGCGCGGGCTGGTCAAGACGGCGAACGTCGTCGCCACGATGAAGGGCACCAGGTTCCCCGACGAGATGTTCATTATTGGGTGCCACCACGACGCGTGGGGATACGGCGCGGCAGACCCGACGTGCGGGACGATTCTCGTGCTCGAAGCGGCGCGGTGCTTTTCGGAGATGGCGAAGCAGGGGCTGAAGCCTGAACGAACGCTGGTCTTCGCGGCGTGGGGCGCGGAGGAGCACGGGATCATCGGGTCAACGGAATGGGTTGAGGCGCACCGGGCGGAGCTCGAGTCCGGGGCGCTCGCCTATGTGAACCTCGACATGGCGGCGATGGGGCCGATGTTCGGCGCGAGCGCGACGCCTTCGCTGCGGCGACTCATCATTGATGCCACGAAGTCGGTGCCGCAGGCGCGGGACCCTTCCAAATCGGTGTACGAGGACTGGATGAAGCGGAGCGCGACGGACGCGGCAGAGCCGAAGCTGGGCGAGCTCGGCGGCGGGAGCGATCACGTGGCCTTTTATTCATGGCTGGGGATCCCGTCGATGTCGCTGGGGAGCGGCGGCAGCCGCGGTACG
Organism: Phycisphaerales bacterium; assembly: GCA_035549675.1. GTDB lineage: Bacteria > Planctomycetota > Phycisphaerae > Phycisphaerales > UBA1924 > DASZQL01. The sequence goes on from DASZQL010000198.1 coordinate 1,792, forward strand.
TCGTACCACTCGATCTACGACAACCTGCACTGGTACCGGCTGGTGGTGGGCGAGGATTACGAGCCGGCGCTGATGCTGACGCGGGTGATCAATGTGGTGGCGGCGCGGCTGGCGAATGCGGATATCCCGGCGCTGAACGTCGGCGACCTGGCGAAGGCGGTGGAGGAGGTGCTGCGGTCGGTGCCGGGGGTGCCGGAGGCGCTGAAGGGCACGGAGATGACGATCTTCAAAGAGTCCATCAAGAAAGACGACGTCGTGAAGATGGCCGTGGAGCGGATACAGGAAATGCAGAGGGAGCTCGCGACGCAAGTGGAATCGATCGCGAAGAGCGATGAGAAGCGGCGCGAGGTCTCACGAGCGCTGCGTGCGGCGTGTTGCCTCGCCGATCGGAACGACACGACGCGGTGGCATCGGAACTGGTGGGCCATCCCGGATCCGGATTCGGGGTATGGCGCGGTGACCGTGCCGGGTGTGCGGGCGAGCTCGGCCAAGAATGACCCGGAGGCCCTGGGGCGCGACGTCTGGGGGGTGTTCGAGTGGATGGAGCCAGGGTTGGATGAGCTTCATCGCGTGAGCGCGGGATCGACGCGATGAACGCGGATCGTCGTGTTCGCAAGCATCTTGGATGAGGCGAAGAAAATCGCTCGCTCACGCTCACGCTCACGCTTGCGGTTCGTGGGCGAACGGTCGACTCACGCACGGCCG
>DASZQL010000199.1:0-3467 GCA_035549675.1 Phycisphaerales bacterium
GTGCGCTCAGCCCGTCCAGCGGCCAATACGCTCACCGTCTCACCGTCTCACCGTCTCACTCCGCTCACACCTGCCCGACCCAATCGCTCCTGGCGACCTGCTTCCACTTCGCGCGGATGGCGTCGTATTCCGCCTTCGGGAGCTCTTCTTTGGCGATCATCGCGGCGTTCTTCGCCCAGCGATCGGGCTTGGTGGTGCCCACGATCATCGTGTGCACGCCCGGGACGGTCATGGTGAAGCGGAGCGCAATCTCGGAGACCTTCGCGGCGGCGGTTTCGTCGAGGGAGCGCTCGGGCCAACCATTGAGAAAGTCGTAGCGGAGGTGCGTGAGGCGATCCCAGTACGTTTCGGAGTACGCGCCGCTCGGGCGTTTCGTGTCGCGCCACGCGGCGTTGGCGATCGGGCGCTTCGCGATCACGCCCATGTTCCGCTCGACCGCCAGCGGCAACACGCGCTCGATCGATTCCTGGTCGGCGATGCTGACTGAAGTCTGCAGCGTGTCGAAGGCGTTGGTCTTGATCGCGGCGATGGCGTCGTCGGAGTCGCCGCTGTACCCGATGAAGCGGGTTTTGCCCGCGGCTTTGGCGCGTTCGAGGGCTTTGATTGCCTCGCCCTGGGCGATGACCGACGCCTTGCAGGAGTGGAGCTGCACGAGATCGACGTGATCGGTGCGGAGGCGCTGGAGGCTCCGCTCGATGGTGCGCTCGATGCTCTGGGCGGACCAGTCGTCGCCGGCGCCCCAGCCGTGCTCGTGGCCGACCTTGGTGAAGAGATGGAAGTCATCGCGCCGGTGCGAGACGGCGGCCCCGATCAGCTCCTCGGAGTTCTTGTAGCACTCGGCGGTGTCGAGGACGTTCAACCCGGCGTCGATCGCGGCGTTGAGGAGCTTGGTCACCGTCTCGGCCGTCGCGCCCTGGTAGCCGATCTCGGAGCCGCCGAAGCCGAGAAGGGAGACGTGGAGGCCGGTCTTGCCGAAGGTGCGGTGTTCCATGGGCGAAGAATAGGCCGATCAGCAAGTGAGCTGTGCCACTGCAGGTATCGGGGCTCGGGCCGATGCCTGCAGTGCGATCGGGATGGCCGCACTACAGTCGGCACAAAGCTGCCGCATGTAGTGGAACGGGAAAGTCAGTGGCAAAAAAGAAAAAACGCCACCCTGTCCGGTTCCCCGGGCGAGGTGGCGTGAGAGATCGCCTGATGCATACGGCTCGTTGCTCGGCGTTGGCCGCTTCGGCACACGATCCCGCGGGGAACGTGCTACCTGGGCCGGGCGGACAAGGGGGAACCAAGCAGGTGGCCGAGATGGATCCTTGGGCGACTCCTCCGTACCGTGCCGAAGCACGGTCTGTGCACGGGCAACCTACCGCGCAGCGGGCGAGGGGTCAACGGCCATTTCATGAAAACGCCCATAAACCAGCGGTTCGAAGCGTGCTGTGGCGGGATAGGGGGAATGCGGGGTGCTGTTCTATACTTCCTCCCATCTATGACGCCATCCACCACCACGACCCGCAAGCCCGAGATCGCCACCCGCGAGGTTCAACTGAAAACGAGCACAGGCGGGACACCTGTGCCACGGTCCAACACCAGGAGCACTATGCGCGCGCTCGTGAAAGCCCGCCCCGCGCCGGGGCTTGATTTCGTCGCCGATCGACCGATGCCCACGGGTTCGCACGGGAAAGTCGGCGAGCCGGGGCCGACCGAGGTGCTCATCAAGGTCATGCGCGCGGGGGTCTGCGGCACCGACCGCCACATCTGGGAATGGGACGACTGGGCCGCGGGACGGATTCCAGTCGGCATCGTCACGGGCCACGAGTTTGTGGGCGTCGTCGAGAAGGTGGGCGAGGGCGTCACGCGGATCACGCCCGGCATGCGCGTCTCGGCGGAGGGGCACATCACGGCGTGGCAGGACTACAACTCCCGCACCGGCAACGCGCACATCGCGCGGGACACCAAGATCATCGGCGTCGATCGCGACGGCTGCTTCGCGGACTACATCCTGATGCCGCAGGAGAACGTCTGGCCTCTGCACAAGGACATCCCCGACTCGTTCGCCGCGATCATGGACCCCTTCGGCAACGCGGTCCACACGGTCATGAGCGCGGGCGTCTCGACGAAGAGCGTGCTGATCACGGGTGTGGGGATCATCGGGCTGATGAGCGTCATGGTCGCGAAAGCGGCGGGGGCGGCGAGAATCTTTGTGACCGACACGAACCCCGCGCGGCTCAAGCTGGCCCGCGAGCTCGGCGCCGATGAGGCCTTCAACCCGATCGCCGACCGCGACTTCATCGGGCGCATCCACAAGGACACCCGCGGCGAGGGCGTCGATGTCCTCCTCGAAATGAGCGGCGCCGAGAAGGCGATCGACCAGGGGTTCAATGCGCTGCGGAGCGGCGGGACCGCGGCCCTCCTCGGCATCCCGGGCAAGCCGATCATGTTCGACCTGACGAAGCACATCGTCTTCAAGGGCGCGACGGTCATCGGCGTCAACGGTCGGCGGATGTGGGAGACGTGGTACCAGATGGAAACCCTTCTACTCACGCACAAGCTGCCGCTGAACAAGGTGATTACTCACGAGTTGCCAATGGAGCAGTACCCCCGCGCGTTCGAGCTGATGCAGAGCGGCGAGGGGATCAAGATCGTGCTGAAGATCAATGAATGAGTGACGCTCGCTATCCGGGCGGGTGGAGCCTGAGTGCCGAGCAAGCGCGCGACGCGATCCGTAAGGGCCTCGGTCGCGGGCTGTTGCATGTGCGCGCCAATGGGGCTGCCGGCGTGCTCGCGCTGATTCGCTCGTCATATTCAGCGACGCTCGCGTACGATTCGCAGGTTGAGGAGAGTCGCGCCCGCTACACGGTCGAGCTGGCCGAGGCGGCGGGCGATCTCGAAACGCTGCGGTCGGCCGTGTTCCGCGAGTTGTTCACCGTCGAGGTGGAGCATGAGGCGTGGTATCTGGCGGACTTGACCGCAGTGCTGGCGCAGCGGGGCGACTCGGCGGCGCGCCGGATTCTTCGCGAAGCCTTCGAGCATCATCTGGGCGCCGGCCGCGCGGTGGGCACCTACGACATTGTTGATCTGGACCGCACGGAAGGGCTGATGTGGGTCGCGGAACGGATGGGGAGGAATCTGGGCAAGATTGCCGAACACCGACCGCGTGCGCTGATGAATCACGTTGAGTACTGCCCGTCGAAGTACGCCCCGGCGATAGAGATTCTGACCACCACCGCCGGGCGGAATGCGGATATTCAACGATTCCTCGACGCCGCGAGAGCGCCGAGCGAGAGTGAGTACGCCGCGCGGATCGCCCAGATGACTTCGCCGCAAACGTGGCTGGCGGCACGGAGCGCAATCGAAGCGGAAATCGCGAAGGGTGATCGAAGCGCCGCGATCAGCGTCGTGCGACGATGGGCCCGGCAGGCGGATGATAAAGAACTCGTATTGTGTGCCCGGTCGTTGCTGGCCGAAAGCGATCC
>DASZQL010000200.1:0-4201 GCA_035549675.1 Phycisphaerales bacterium
TCGTCCTCAAGGACGGCGACGCCCTCTCCGGATCGACCGTCACCGACATATTCGCCGTCGACATGGCCGGCAACGGCGACTGGTTCGTCCGCGGCGCCCTCGCCAACGGCCACGACTTCGCCTTGCGTAACGGCACGATCATCGCCGAGACCGGCAACCCCGTCGCCGCCACCCGCGGCGACCTCCTCTGGGGAGACACCCTCGTCCTCGTCAACGGCGACTCACTCGGTAACTACGTCGTCGCCGGCAACACCAACAGCGGCGACCCCAACAGCGACCAGGTCATGGTCGTCAACGGCACGAGCGTCGTCGCCCAGGAAGGCGACGTCATCGACCTCGACGGCGACGGTCAGGACAACGACAACGCGTTCGTCACCTCGTTCACCACCGCGAGCACCGTCCTTGCCGACTCCGGCGAGATCATCTTCGTCGCCAGCATCCGCGACGGCGCGGGCACCAACCTCGGCAACGCCATCCTCCGCATCGCGCCGCCGACCCCCGCCTGCCCCGGCGACTTCGACGGCGACAACGCCGTCGGCCTCTCCGACATCGCCTACGTCATCCAGCGTTGGGGCCAGCCCGGTTACGGCCTCGCCGAGATCGCCACGATCATCCAGAACTGGGCCTCGACCTGCCCGTAACTCCGGCGGCGAATACCACCGAACCAAAAGCATGAACGCAGAGGGATCGGAGGTGCGCAGAGGAACGCAGAGAGAAATCTTGACATAATGACTCATCCTTTCAGCCGTCTTTCTCTGCGTCACTCGGCGCTTCTCTGATCCCTCTGCGTTCGATTTCCCGGCGGCGCCCACGCGCCGCCGTTTTTCTTAGGCTGATGTCGCGCCGCAACATCGCTTCCTCGATATCCGCGCGAGCTCATCGAATGTCTCTCTCCCCCCTCATCCGCCCCGTCACCGACGCCGATTTCCCCGCCGTCGCCGCGCTCACGAATCACTTCATCCTGAGCACCCCCATCCACTTCTCCACCGAGCCCGTCACCCCCGACGAGCTCCGCGCCTCCTGGCACAAGACACGCGACGTCTACCCCTACCTCGTCGCCGAGGTCAATGGCCGCTTCGCCGGCTACTGCAAGGCCGGCGTCTGGCGCGAGCGTGCCGCGTACAACTGGACCCCCGAGTGCGGCATCTACGTCGACCCCTCGATCCACCGCCGGGGCGTCGGCCGCGCCCTCTACGAACGCCTCTTCGACATCATGCGCGCCCAGGGTTTCCACTCCATCATCGGCGGCGTGACGCTCCCCAACGAGCCCAGCGTCGCCCTCCACGAATCCGTCGGCTTCACCAAGGTCGGCCACGTCGCCCACGCCGGTTGGAAGTTCAATCGGTGGTGGGACGTCGGCTTCTGGCAGAAGATGCTCCAGCCCGAAGGCCACGCGGCGAAACCGCTCGCGCCACCGCGATAACTCGTCGACATTCACCGATCCCACCGTGCACGGCCGACGTACAACGCAGAGAGCACGAATGCCGTCGCCGCCTCCCCCATTCCTCTGCGAGCACTGCGGCTACGACCTGTCCGCCACCGTGCACGATGCACGCTGTCCCGAATGCGGCACGCCCGTCGCCGAGTCACTCCCCGGCGCGCGCCCCGGCATGCCGATCCAACAACGATTCTCGCTGCGCAACTGGCAATCCACCGTCCATGGCGTGCTCACGCATCCAAACGCCCTTTTTCAGTCCGCAATTCTGGATGGCGACCGTGTCTTCGGGTTCATGCTCTTGAACTTCGCCATCTCAATCACGATCCCCTTCGGGATCATCGCAGGGGCCGAGACGGTGCGACCGCTCACCTACGGCTGGGACGATGGGGGCGCAGCAATCACGCGCGCCATGCTCGAAATCCTCTTCAACTGGATCATCAGTCTTGCCATCGGCTCCGCCATTCTCATGGTTCTCACAGGAGTGTTGCTGCTCGTCATCGTGCTTGTCGCGCGATGCCTCGGTGTTCGCGCGGATTCCAGCGCGCCGACCCTGGTGCTGATGACCTCCAGCGCCGCGCTCGTCCCCGCCGCCCTGGGCTTTTCGTCGGTGGTCCTGATGTTCGCCTTCATGTCACGGACGGCCTACATCATCGCGCTCCTCACGTTCGCGGCATCCTGCTTCATCCCCGTGATCTTGTGGATCCGATCGGTGTACCAGGGCCTCATCGCGCTCCGCTACGCCAACCCGCTGCCCGCTCCCGCGTGCGTGGAGTCCCGGCTCTCAAAGCCCTGAGCATCTGACTTACTCGATGCCTCGACGGCGTAATGCCTCGAAGCCTTTTCCTATCCCGCCCGCTCCACCACCACAAACAGCGTGTCATCCTGCGCCGGCCCGCCGCGGTACGCCGCGAGTTCTCTCTGCAGACGGTCCGCCAGCCCGTCCACGCCGCGTGATCGCTCGAGCGCAATCAACTTCGTCAATCCCTCCACCCCCAGCATGTTTCCCGCCGGCGCCGGATTCCGCGCCTCGATCGCCCCGTCCGTGTACGCCACCAGCACATCGCCCGCCCCAAACTCCATCGACTCCTCACTCGGATCAAAATCCTCCCCCGTCACCGCCCCCAGCGGCAGCGTCGTCGATCCCACTTCCTTGACCGCCGCGCCATCTTTCCCTCCTCCATCCGCACCACTACCCACCACCACAAACGCCGGCGGATGCCCCGCGCTCGCCCACCGCAACGTCCCTTCCCGCGCCGACACCGACAAGCACAGCGCCGTCGCGTACATCCCATCCGGCGTCATCGTCAGCGCCACGTACTCGTTCAACTCCCGCAGCAACTCCCCCGGCGAAACGGCGTGGCCCTCCTTCCCGTGCTCGCCCCCCGCGCGCCCCGTGATCCGCCGCACCTCGCCGTGAATCCGGTTCACCGCCAGCGCCGCCGCGATCCCGTGCCCCGTCACATCCACGATCGCGATGTGCATCTCGCCCGGCTCCAGCGCGCCCGCGAGTAACACGAGATCCCCACCAATTTCCCGCATCGGCTCATACGAATACGAGAACCGCAACGTCCCATCATCCACCGGCGCGGGAAACAGCCGGTCATGAATCCGCCGCGCCAGCGCCAGCTCACCCGACAGCTCCTCGTACCGCTCGCGCACCCGCCTCGTCGTGAACCGCCGCACAAAGCTCCAGTCCCGAGCCGCCGACACCAGCAACCCCGGCACCAGCGTCCCCACCATCATCAGGAACAGTGACACCGTAAAGCCGATCCCCGGGTTCTGCTCCTGCACGAACCGCGCCGCGATCAGCGCACCCGTGTACAGCACCACAAACGGCAGCACAGGCTTGATCGCCTCACGCACCGTCCACGGCATCAGCAGCGCCGCCGCCAGATGCACCAAACCCGTCCCCAGCATCAGCGGCACGCCGGGCCCGAAGTGCACCTCATGAAAAAGGCCCGTGTACCACTCCGTCAGCAGCACCGAAAACGGAAACGCCGTCAGAATCGAGCTCAGCGTGAACACCACGATCAGCGCGCCCACCCACCGCAGCACCACGCGCCGCTCCGGCGCCGCCGTCATCCGCCGCGCCCGCTCGAAATACAACGCGAACACCCCCGCCTGCATCAGCACGAATACCGGCAGCGCCAGCTCCAGCATCGTCTTCGCCGCACCCGGCCGCCAGAACTTCCCGGCAAGCAGCACCGCGGCAACCGTCAGCACACCCGCCGACGCGCCCGCAAACCACAAAAACCGCCGCTTCAGCCACACCCGCCGCGCAGCCTCAAACTCCGGCACAAACTCCCGCGGCAGCACACCACCCTGAAGCTGCGAACCACCCTTCATCCCCCCCACCATACCGTTCTCGTTCACAGAAGTCCGGTGCCACGATTTTCGATGCTCTGATCGAAAGTCGTGCTCTGCACAATGCCTGACGCCCTTCGCCCACCCCATTCCCAAACCAACCGAGCACTAAGCACTTTCAACTTTTCACTCTTCCCCTCCTCTTCCTCTGCGCCTCTGCGGTGAATGCTTGGTTTCCGTATCCCCTCCACGTTCTCCGCGTCTCCGCGGTGAGTCCCCGTCTTGCTACTATTTCCCCATGAATCCCCGCCGCCCAACCAAGCCCATTTTCGTCGGTGACTCCCGCGTCGGCATCGTCCAGATCGGCGGCGGCATGCCCGACTCCAAAACCGGCCGCCTCACCACCCCCGCCCCCGTCTCCGTCCAGACCATGACCGCCGGCTACACGCACGATGTGGA
>DASZQL010000201.1:0-3265 GCA_035549675.1 Phycisphaerales bacterium
CGATCGGGTTGGCGGGGACGAGTCGGAGCAGCCATCGGAGGGCGGCGGGCATGGGGTGGAATGGTACTAGCCGCGGCGGGCCGGGGGTTCACGCCATCTGTTTGCTCGTCGGGTGCGGCGTCACGCGAATGCGAACCTCCAGTCAAAGCCGCCGCCGCACGCCGAGATGTGTAGATCGAACTCGTTTCCGGAATTCGATCGGTCATAATGCCGCGAATCGGCCTAGCGTTGAGTCGTCGCTGGCATACCCGGTCATTCGTTCCCCGCACCCCCGGGTCGATTGAGGAGGATCAGCCATGCTCGTGAAATCAGCCGTCGCTCTTGTGACCGTTGCCCTTGCTTGCATGACGGGCGGGGATCATCACGGCGGGGGAGTGGAAGGGCTTGGTGACATCAAGGTCACGGAACTGATGACCAAGGACCTTCCGGAGATGGCCGGCAAGGAAGGCATGATGATCACCGTCGAGTACCCACCCGGCGGTCAAGACCCCGTGCACCGGCACCACGCGCACGCGTTCGTCTACGTGCTCGAAGGCTCGATCGTCATGCAGGTGAAGGGCGGCAAGGAGGTCACACTCCATCCGGGCGAGACGTTCTACGAAGGACCCGACGATCTGCACACCGTCGGCAAGAACGCCAGCCAGACCAAGCCGGCGAAGTTCGTGGTCTTCCTCGTCAAGAACAAGGATGCGCCGGTGCTCGTGCCGGAACAGCAGCACTGATTCGGGAGACGAATCGGTGAGTCGGTGGAAACGTGAGACGGTGAGGGAGGCCGCTGCCGTCAACGTTGGCCTTCATCCTCAAGTCTCAAGCCTCAAGCCCCAGGACTTAAGACTCAAGACTCAAGACTCAAGCCTCAAAGGAACCATCATGAAAATCGTCATCATCGGCGGCACCGGCAACATCGGCTCCAAGCTCACTGCCAAGCTCCGCGCCCGCGGCCATGAAGTCGTCGCCGCGGCGCCAAGCACCGGCGTCAACGCCGTCACCGGCGAAGGTCTTGCGCCGGCATTCAAGGATGCGCAGGTGGTTGTCGATGTCGCGAACTCGCCCTCCTTCGAGCCCGACGCCGCGATGGCGTTCTTCCAGAGCGCGGGCAAGAATCTCGCAGCGGCGGAGAAGCAGGCGGGCGTCAAGCATCACGTCGCGCTGTCCGTCGTGGGCACCGATCGGCTCCAGGCAAGCGGGTACTTCCGCGCCAAGCTCGCGCAGGAGAACGCGATCAAGAGCGCCGGAGTGTCTTTCACGATCGTCCGCGCCTGTCAGTTCTTCGAGTTCATCGGCGCGGTGGCGCAGGATGCGACGGTGGGCAATACCGTGCGCGCGCGGACGAGCCTGATGCAGCCCATGGCCGCGGATGATGTTGCCGAGGCGCTCGCCGATGTCGCGATTTCGGCGCCCGTCAACGGCATCGCCGAGATCGGCGGCCCCGAGCCGATGCAGATCGACGACGCCATCCGCCGGCTGCTCGTCGCGAAAGGTGATCCGCGCGAGGTCATCGCCGACGACAACGCGATGTACTTCGGCTTGAAGCTGGAGCGGGGTTCCCTCGTGCCGGGCCCGGGGGCGCGCCTGGGCCGCGTGACCTTTGCGGAGTGGCTGCGGCACAACGTCCCGTCGCCGCATGCGATGGCGGGGTGAATCGCAAGATGGAATGAGAAGGGGGGGGTGGAAGGTGACGACTGGGGGGAGGAACGCGAGCACCGCCCGCACGGCGTCGATGCGTGCTGGGCCATGCCGGAGGGCTAGTTGGCCCATTCGGGTCTCGCCTAACCCCTGGCCATTGACGTTCGGTCCTTTTGATTGAAGACCGGCGGCACTAACTCCTTGACCCCGCCCGCCGTGGGGGGTTATTGTGAAGGACATGTCAGGACCGGAGCCCACGATGACACGGGGCCCCGATTTCAGCCGATCGGCGGGATGGCCCGCCCGGCTCGCCGCATTCGTTTGATTGCCTCGATCTTCAGAATGATGGGCGGCGAATAGATTGAAACGGTGAACGTTCGATGAAGCGCGTGAACAGAGTTAGTAGTTGGATGAACGATGGTCCCTTCGTGAACAGCCCTGCGCGGCCTTGGCGGTGTGCCGGCCGTGCCGTGGCGTGTCGCATCGAAGGGGTCGGAGTCTGGGGTAACCCGCCGCGTTCCCATGGAATCGCCGGCGCGCCGCCCTGGTGCCGAGGGTTGTCCCGGCTGATCTGATCATTCCGCGCCTTCACCCCGTGTCGAGTTGGATCGCGGTCCCTTGGTTGACCCGGCTTGTCCGTGCGCCGGGCGGAAAGGATGCGCGATGTTCATGGGGCAAGGTTGCCAATCTCTCGCAGTGACGACGCTGGCCGAGATCGACCTGACGGCGATCGGTCTCGCGGCGGGCGGGCTCGTGATCGGGTTCGCGGCGGCGTTCATCCTGAGCCGCGTCATCGGCGGGCAGACGATCAGCAAGGCGAAGTCGCAGGCCGAGCAGGTCGTGAAGATGGCCGAGAAGGAGGCGGAGTCCGTCGTCGCGAGGGCGGAGGCGGAGTCGCAGAAGCGGATCGCCGGCGAGCGGGCGAAGTTCGAGAAGGACATCGCCGCGGAGCGGGAAGAGGTCCGCGAGCAGGAGCGCCGGCTGACCAAGAAGGAAGACACCCTCGACCGCCGCGCCGAACAGATGGACGCCAAGGAAAAGCAGCTCGACACCGCGACGACGCAGGTCAAGGAGCGGGAAGGGCGGCTGGCGAAGAAGGAAGAGGAACTCGACGCGGCGCTCGGTCGCCAGAAGGATGAGCTGCGCCGGATCGCGGGGATGACCATGGAAGAGGCCCGCGCGCAGCTCCTGACGATGATCGAAGAAGACATCCGAGACGACGCGGCCCGCATCGTCCGGAAGGTTACGGAAGAGGCGCAGACCGAAGCGAAAGAGAAGGCCCGCGAGATCACCGTCATGGCGATCCAGCGCTACGCGTCGGAGCACGCCGCGGAGAGCACGGTTCGTTCCGTCCCGATCCCCTCCGACGACATGAAGGGCCGGATCATCGGCCGCGAGGGCCGCAACATCCGCGCGATCGAAAAGGCGACGGGCGTGGACATCATCGTGGACGACACCCCGGGTGTGATCGTCGTCTCGTGCTTCGACAAGGTGAGGCAGTCGATCGCCGCGGAATCGCTCCTCAAGCTCATCCAGGACGGCCGGATCCACCCGAGCCGCATCGAGGAGGTCGTCGAGCAGGTCCGCAAGGAGCACGACGAGCGGATCGCGAAGTTCGGTCGCGAGTCGGCGCTGGAAG
>DASZQL010000202.1:0-18025 GCA_035549675.1 Phycisphaerales bacterium
GAGCGCGAAGGCGCCGCCGAGGCTGTAGCCGTAGACACCGATGCGGTGGCGATCCACGTCGGGACGGGTCAGGAGATAGTCGAGGGCGGCCTCGGCATCGCACATGCAGCCGCCCCGCGAAATGATGCTGCAACTGTCGGAGTTTCCAAAGCCTCGGTAGTCGAAGAGCAGCACGCCGAGGCCGGCGTGCGAGACGAAATCGCTGAACACCTGGTGGTCCTCGACGTTGCCGGCGTTGCCGTGGCAATGGATCACCGCGGGCGCGGGCGGATCACCCGGAACTCGTCCCTGGGGCGGGACGTACCACGCGTGAAGCCGCGTCCCGTCGGAGGCGGTGAAATAGACATCCTCGATCGGCGCGATCGCCGCCGCGGGCTTGCCGCCCGGGTGATAGAACGTCAGCGATTCGATCAGGCCCATGGTGCACGCCCCGCAAAGCAGGGCCGCGAAGAGGGCGAGCGAAACAGCCGATCGCAGCAGCTTCGGGCGGCGGGTTGGCGGCGGGTTTGTTCGCACAATTCCCTCGAATGCCCCATCTTCCGTGATCTTATTCGGCGAACGGCCGCGCGGGTTCCGCGGCGGCGGTGCGGTGTATCCGTTTTCTTACTCTCTTGTTCTTATTCTCTTGGTATGTCCGAGCCGATCACCATCCGCCGCGCCGTGATCGCCGACGCCGAGGGCATCTGCGCCGCGCACATCGCCTCGATCCGCGACGTGTGCGCGCGGGACTACGAACCGCACGAGATCGCCGCGTGGCTCGCGAATAAAACGCCCTCGCTCTATCACAACTACATCGAGAAGTTCGACTTCTGGGTCGCGACCGCGGGCGACCGCATCGCCGGCTTCATCGACATGCACCCCGGCCCGCGCGAGGACGAAGCCGAGATCGGCGGCCTGTACCTGCACCCGGACTTCATCGGCCGGGGCGTCGGCGCCATGCTGATGAGCAAGATGCTCGACCTCGCCCGTGCGCGCCAAGTGAAACACATGCTGGTTTTCGCAACCCGCACCGCGCGGCCCTTCTACGAACGTACCGGCTTCCGCGTCGTCGCGCCGCACGAGCACATCGCCTCGACCGGCGTCCGCATCCCGAGCTGGCGGATGGAAATGGAAGTCTAGCGCTCCGCGTTTCCTCTTCCGCGTTCCAACTTCTCGCAGAGTCGTCTCTGGCGACCGCGTTCCGAGTTCACTGCGTCGCCGGTTCCGTCTCGATGTACACATCCACGACCTGACCCGGGTACATGGGCGGGTGCTCCTTCACGGCGACCTCGAAGACCGCCTCGACGACGCGCGTGTCGATCCGCTCGGTGTTGGATCCGGTGATCTGCGCCTTGGGCCGCGCGAAGGGCTCGATGCGGATCATGCGGAGATCGATCATGTCGGCGACCGGGCCGCGGAGCTTGCACTTCGCGGCGGCGCCGGCCCGAAGAATCGGCGCATCTTCTTCGTCCACCTGCGCCCGAACGTGCAGCGTCGCCAGGTCGCCCACGATCATCGGCGGGTCCCCCACGCCCGATGCGATGAACTCGCCCGCCTTGATATTCCGGCGAAGGATCGTTCCCGCCACCGGCGAGCGAACAGTGAGCCGTTCCAGACGGATATTGATCGCTTCGATCTCCGCGCGGCGCTGGTCCGCGCCGGCGCGGGCCACCGCCAGATCCTCCGTCCACGCGCCGGACTTCAGACGCTCGAGCCGCGACTGGGCGTTGCGCAGCACCGCCTCCGCCGCCTCCACCGCGTAGCGCTGGCGCTCCATCTCGTCCGGCGAGGCCCCGGCGAGCGCGCTCGCCCTTTCCATGTTGGAAAGCCGAGTCCGCGCATCCGCCAGGCGCGACTGCGCCTCGGCCACCTCCGCCTCAACCGGCGGGAAATCCTCGGGCCGCGGCCAGCCTTCCAGACGCTTCACCTCGGCCTCCGCCGACGCGAGCGCGGCACGAGCCCGGATCAACTCCGACTTCATCGTGCGATCGTCGAGCTGAAAGAGCGGCTGACCCTTCTGAACTCGATCCCCAACCTCGGCCATCACATCCGTCACCAGCCCCGAATCCGGCGCGCCGATCTCGACATCGCGCGAACCGCTTTCGACCAGACCCAGCGCGGCAATCCCATGGGGAAACGGGTTGACCGACGGCGGCTGAGCCAGCGGCGGGGCCTCGATCTTGGGCTTACTCGTCGCAACCGAATACACGCCCATCAGCAGACCCAGAATCGCGAGCAATATGGTGATCTTCTTGACCATTGTGGGGGCTTGGAACCTGGAGTGAGCCGACCGGGTTGCACGCCTCGGAACCAGTTTCCGGAGCGTTCAAATCCTTTTCATCCTGCTCTGTGTCTCTGTGCCTCTGTGGTGATCGTTCGGCTCATTCTTCTTCGCTGAGCGCCGGTTGATCATAGCGGGGCACGTGCCGCGCTTCTTCGGTGATGTGCGCCGAGACAGTCTGCTTCAATCGACCGTCTTCCATCTCGATGATCCGGTCGGCATAGTGGAAAATACGGGAATCGTGCGTGACGACAATGACGCACCGCGAATCGCCCTTGCCCCCCCCGCCTTCGCCCCCGCGGGAGGCCGTGTGGATGAGCTCCATGACGGCCTGGCCGCGGAGCCCGTCGAGCGAAGCGGTGGGCTCGTCGCAGACGATGAGCCGCGGCTTGCCGACAAGAGCGCGGGCGATGGCGACGCGCTGCTGCATACCGCCGGAGAGTTCCGCGGGCATGGCTTTCAGCCGATCGCCGATACCGACGTCATGGAGCGCTTGGGCGGCGCGTTCGAGCGCTTCGGAGCGGCTGACGCCGCGAACGAGAAGGGGCACGCTCACGTTCTCGGCGGCGGTGAGCGTGGGGATGAGGTTGAAGCTCTGGAAGACGAAGCCGACCAGCTCGCCGCGGACCCGCGTGCGCTCGTCGGGCGGGATGGCGTTCCAATCGTGGCCGAACACGCTGACCGTTCCCCCATCGGCGTCGAGCACGCCGGTGATGATCGAGACGAGCGTCGTCTTGCCGCAGCCCGAGGGGCCGACGAGCATGACGAGCTGGTTCGCGGCAATTTCGGCCGTGACGCCGCGGAGCGCATGGACGACGACTTTGCCGCTCCCGAAGGAGCGGGTGACGTTGTGGAGGGAAACGGCGATGTTGGGAGAAGAGTTCACCACAAAGAAGATTTCACCACAGAGAACACCGAGGGCACAGAGTCGGAAACGACATGAAAAAGATACCTGTCAATCCGCCGATACAACGATCAAGTCTTCCTCCATCCCTCCCTCTATGTCCTCTGTGTTCTCTGTGGTGAAATGTCCTACTTGAACACAATCGCCGGCTCCAGCGTCATCACCTTCCGCAGCGACAAGAGACTCCCGAGCATGATGCACACCAGCGTGGCGCCGAGCGAGCCGACGAGAAGCTGCCACGGGAAGATCACGGCCAGCTCCGACCCCGGTCGGCGCCCCAGCAGCGAGAACGCGCCCGCGCCGCCGACGCCGATGCCGTAGCCGATCATGCCGACGACGAACGCCTGCAATAGGACCATCCGAACGAGCGTCCGCCGGCGTGCTCCCATCGCGTTGAGCACGGCGAAATAACGGATGTTTTCCAAGGTGAACTGATAGAAAATCGCCGCAACGACCGCGAGGCCGACGACGAAGCCCAGCAGCACCGTGATCCCGAAGTTGATGCCGATGCCCGTCTCGCGAAGGATGAACCTCACCGACCGCCAGCGGATCTCGTCCTGCGTGAACGCCTGCACCTCGCCCAGCGCGTTTATCTCGGCCTGGACCGTCTTGACGTCCGTGCCGGGCTTGAGTCCGGCAAGGATGTAGCTGATGCGTTCGCGCCCCAGCGGCGTGTACCTCTGGATGTTGTCGAACGTCGTATAGACGATCGCGTTGGAGTCGAAGCTCAGCTTCACGCGGCAGATGCCGACGATCACCGCCCGCTTATCGTTGAGACGCAGCGTGTCCCCGATGCCGACATTGCCCAGCTTCGAGCGCGACGACTCGTCCACAAACACGGCGTCGGGCGCGCGAAGATCATCGAGCGTGCCCTGCAGGATCTCCGGCGGTTGGCCCACCATCGTCGAGCGCGCGACCCCCACGAGCTGCGCCGTCTTGTACGCCCCGTTGGGCAGCTCCACCAGCGCCCGCGAGCTGAAGAACGGCTCCGCCCACGCGATGCCCGGAACCGACCGCACCCGGTCGAGCTCACGATCGGCCAGCGGCCGCACATCGGAAATGAACTGGATGTTCGGATCAGCGATCCACAGGTCCGGCTGCGCCGTGTTCTGCAGCACGCCCGTCGAGCGTTGGATGAGACCCAGGAAGATCGCCGCTTGCTGGCTGATGAGCAGCACGGCGAATGAAAGGCCCACCACCAGCGCGAGATATTTCCCGCGATCGCCAACCAGCATCTTCAGTGCGATGAAACTCATCGATCATCAGTCCGACGGGCTTGGTTAGAGCCGATTGACAAACTGGGCAAGCCCCATAAACAGTTCTCTGACTCCCGCAGCACATTCCCATTGACACCGCGACGGGTCAGGATACTGTACGGCTGAGCGTGCGTTCGGCGGCAACTCGGCCGCGCTGCGTGCGTACAGGTTGACGGAGGAAACATGTCACGCCACGGCGCTATCGTCGCATCCTTGCTCTGCACCGTCGGTCTCGCGGCGCCGCTCGCCGAGGCCGCGCTCAGCCGCGACATCAACACGTACGTGCTCTTCGCGTACAACGAGCTGAGCTTCAAGGGCCGCGACGCGGATGTCACCCGCGGGTTCATCCTCGGCGGCAACGTGGGCGTCAACCGACTCGACCCCTCGCCGGGCAACCCCGATCTTCTACTCCACATGGGGGGCGGCGGCAGTTCCCACACCGTCGTCATGTCGCAGGGCACGCAGGTCGTCGCCGATTCGATGTCCCTCGGCGGGTCGGATGTCTTCGTCTGGGACGTCTACGCCAACGAGTATTCCAACCCCACCCTCCAGACCAACCGCAACTCCGGCCCGCTCTCCTTCGGCGGCCCGATCATCGCGCCGGAGACCCTGCCGACGCTGCCCTTCACTCCCGGCCGCGCCATCACCGCCTCGGCGTCCGACGTGACCGTCACCAGCAACACCACGATGACCCTCGCCCCCGGCGTCTACCGCGACGTCCGCGCGCAGGACGATTCCATCCTCAACCTGGGTGCCGGCGTGTACGACCTCCGCGATTTCAACGCGGGCAAAGAGGTCGTCATCCACTGCACCGACCAGACCATCCTCCGCATCGATTCCGGCTTCTCGCTCAATAACGATTGCGAGTTCGGCATCGGGACGAACGCCGGGGCCCAGATCCTCGCCGGATCCTTCGACATCGGCGCCAACGACAACACCGTGAACTTCAGCCGCCGCTCCGTCGTCTACGGCCAGTTCTTCGCCCCCAATGGCAAGCTCGCCCTCGGCAACCACACCGACCTCTTCGGCCACTTCTGGGCGGGCGACATCGGCAGCGACTTCAACGTCAACATCAACGTCCCCGCTCCGGGCACGGCGATGGCGGCGTTCGCGATGCCCGGCCTGCTCGCCGTCCGTCGCCGCCGCTAAGCCCCGTCACACAAACGAGCCCATGAAAAAGCCCGCCGGTGAAGGCGGGCTTTATTCGTTTCACAAGTCGATCGAACGGGCGATCAGTGCTTCGCGCCGCCGATCATCATCCCGTAGAACGAACGCCAGACGAAGAAGGCCGAGATGAGGAAGAAGGCCGCCGTCAGGCCCATCGTGACCGTCGTGTGGTCCTGCTGCTTCGTGAGCGGATTGAAGACCTTCATGCTCACCGCCAGCTCGACCGCCAGCAGGCCGAAGAGCGTCGTGAACTTGATGACCGGGTTGAGCGCGACCGAGCTGGTGTCCTTGAACGGATCGCCCACCGTGTCGCCGACGACCGTCGCGGCATGCAAATCACTGCCCTTGCCGCGTCCGGAGTTCTTGAAGGCCGGGTCGGTCTCGACAATCTTCTTCGCGTTGTCCCACGCCCCGCCGGCGTTGGCCATGAAGATCGCCTGGTAGAGGCCGAAGATGGCGATCGAGATGAGGTACCCGATGAAGAAGTACGACTCATAGAACGCGAACGCCAGGGTGGCGAAGAAGACGCCCAGGAAGATGTTGAACATGCCCTTCTGCGCGTACTGCGTGCAGATCTGCACGACCTTCTTGCTGTCCTCGACGCTCGCCTTGGTCGCGCCCTCGAGCCTGATGTTCTTCTTGATGAACTCCACCGCGCGGTACGCGCCGGTCGAAACCGCTTGCGTCGAGGCGCCGGTGAACCAGTAGATGATCGCGCCGCCCGTGATGAGGCCCAAGAGGAACGGGGCGTGCAGGATCGACAGATTGGCGAGGTACGAGGGGTCGAGCCCGTGCGTCAGCGCGACCACGATCGCGAAGATCATGGTCGTGGCCCCGACGACCGCCGTGCCGATGAGCACCGGCTTGGCGGTGGCCTTGAAGGTGTTACCCGCGCCGTCGTTCTCTTCGAGGAACTCCTTGCCCTTCTCGAAGTCGGGGTTGAAGCCGAAGTCCTTCTGGATCTCGTTCCGGATATTCGGCATCGTCTCGATCGTCGAGAGCTCGAAGACCGACTGGGCGTTGTCGGTGACCGGGCCGTAGCTGTCCACCGCGATCGTCACCGGGCCCATGCCCAGGAAACCGAAGGCGACCAGGCCGAACGCGAACACCGCCGGGGCCATCATGATGGTCGAGCCGTGCTCGGCCATGCCGGCGAACGAGTTGGCCACGTAGTACGCCGCGCCCATCAGCAGCACGATCGCCAGTCCCAGCCAGTACGCCGAGAAGTTGCCCGCCACGAGGCCCGAGAGGATGTTGAGCGAAGCGCCGCCCTGCTCGGAGCTCGTCACCACCTCGCGGACGTGCCGCGAGTGCGTGGAGGTAAAGACCTTGACCAGCTCGGGGATGATCGCCCCCGCCGCGGTGCCGCAGGTGATGATCAGCGAAAGCTTCCACCACCAGGTGGTGTCGCCCGCGATCGTCGGGATGAGCAGGTACGACGTGATGAACGTCAGCGCCACCGAAACCACCGAGGTCAGGATGACCAGCGAGGTGAGGGGGTGCTCGAAGTTCATCTTCGGAGCATTGCCGTACTTCGCCTTGGCCACCGCCTCGTTGATGAAGTACGAGCCGGCGCTGGCGATGACCATCACGATGCGCATCATGAACAGCCACACGAGCAGTTGGATCTGAATCGTCGCGAAGTCCGCGCCCGCGGTCGTCTTGTTGATCGCCAGCAGGATGAAGCTGATGAGCGCCACGCCTGTCACGCCGTAGGTCTCGAAGCCGTCGGCTGAGGGGCCGACCGAGTCGCCGGCGTTGTCGCCCACGCAGTCCGCGATGACGCCGGGGTTCCGGGCATCGTCTTCCTTGATCTTGAAGACGATCTTCATGAGGTCCGAGCCGATGTCGGCGATCTTCGTGAAGATGCCGCCCGCGATACGCAGCGCCGAAGCGCCCAGCGACTCGCCGATCGCGAAGCCGATCAGGCACGCGCCGGAGATTTCGCCGGGAACAAAGAGCAGGATGCCCAGCATGATCAGCAGCTCGACGCTGATGAGCGCCATGCCGATGGAGATGCCCGCCTTGAGCGGGATCGCGTAGCAGGGGAAGGGCTTGCCGCGAAGGCTCGCGAACGCCGCCCGGCTGTTGGCGAAGGTATTGACCCGGATGCCGAACCACGCGACGCCGTAGCTGCCGGCGATGCCGACCAGGCTGAACGCCAGGATGATCGCGACCTTCGACATCGGCATGCCGTGGCCCGCCTCGGTCGGGATCAGCCAACCGAAGTACCACCCCACCGCCACCGCGATGAAGACCCACAGCAGCATCAGGAACTTGCCCTGCTGGATCATGTACGCCTTGCACGTCTCGTAAATCAGCTCCGAGATGTCGAGCATCGACTTGTGGACGGGCATGCCCTTGAGCTGGGCGAAGATGATCAACCCGAAGATCATCCCCAGCGCGCTGACGCCGATGCCCACCAGCAGCAGCTTGTGCCCGTCGATCGAGTCGTTGAAGAACCTGACCGTCCCGACATCCGGCAGGACGAGGTTCGCCTCGCCGCCCGCCTTGTGTTCGACCGCGTGCGACGCGCCCGCCGCGGCCTCATCCGCCGCCCACGCACCCGAAGCCGGAGCCAACACGATCGCGACCGCCGCGACCGCGGCCATCAGCCACCGCATCCGGCCCAGAAGGGCCCCGAGATTCGAGCGAGAGAACCACGAGTGCTGTTTCATGAGCAGATGTTCCGCAAAGGAAATGGAGTTGACCGGCGCACCACTACGCCGCATAGGGACCGAGCCGCCTCCCCTCGGAGGCCCGCGGCCACGTTCCCATCGGCCCAGAGCGGCCGGCGGGAGCACATAGTGCCCGATGGAGGGCGTTCTGACAAGTCCAACCCGAACCGAATCCGACCAAAAAGTTCAACTCAAAATCGAACCCATTCCGAGCGCACGGCGGAGGTCCGCGATCTGGCCGGTGTGCATCCCGTTGTGAAACGACATGCGGATGCAGAGAAGGCCCAGCGGCGTTTCGCCGGTCCCCCACTTCACCATTTCGTCCAGTCTCGATTCGGGCAACGCGTGAACTGCGCTCGCGAGTCGGTCGCACGAACGGTCGTAGATCTCGCGGCAGCGCGCAAACCCCGGGTACCGCGCGGGCTCGTCCGTGGGCGTCGAGCCGTAGGCGATCGATTCGGTGCCGAAGCGGTTGGCGTCGCCGCGGTCGGATCCGTCAATGAAGGCGTCTGATGGCAAGCCTCTGCCATCAATCACACCCGCGACGCGATGCATCGTCATCGCGCAGTGGCCGAGCGACCAGGCCACGTGGTTGGGCAACCCCGGCGATTGTTTCGTGTGGTTGCTGTCGTCGAACTTCTTGAGGTACCGGCCCAGGTACTCCTTGTTCATGCTGACGATCTGCGCGATGCGATCCTGGACGTTCATGGGTGCTTGCTCCCCGCGCCGTCGGCGCCAGCTGGCGCAACGTTCGCCTCTGGCGGGATGTGCCCCGCCTTGCGGAGCGCCTCGAGCATCTCCGCCGGGAAGGCCCGGGCCTCGTTCGATCCCATCACGCTCCCGTGATCCGTCCCCGGGACGATCTTGATGTACCCCGGCAGCACCTCGAGCGTCACCTGCGGCGACACCTCCTTCAACGTCTCCTGCAACAACTCGACCGCCTCGTTGAGATAGAAGCTGTCCTCGCCGCCCACGATGAGGCGGACTTTCTCGCGGAAGATCGGCCCGTACGTCGCCGGGTTGTGACGGAGCAGCTCCGCGACGTCGTAGCGCCGGTATTTCTCCGCGATCTTGTGATCGATCTCGCCCGTCTGCGGGTCGTACAGCATGGCGGGTTTTCCGTCCTCATTCCGAGGCCCAAAGACCGCGGCCCACGAGTCCCACTGCTGGCCCGAGCCGTTGCAGGGCGCAATCACTTCTTCCATCCGATTCTCCTGACGGATGGTCATCTTCGATTCGCCTTGCGATCGGTAGCTCGGCGTGTCTTCATCTTTGCCGTCTTTCCGGTAGAAGTTGGAATCGCGGTAAATATCAACGAGCTGGAAGCGCCGGAAATCAACGGGGTCGGGCGAACTCGACCAGCACCCGCCGAACGTGTCCGGATAGTTGAGCTGCACCCAGAGCGAGGACCACCCACCCGAAGAGTGTCCGGTCACGAGGCGCGCCGAAGCCTCGGCGATCAGCGGGTACTTCTTTTCGAGCGCCGGGATGAGTTCCTTCACGAGCGCCTCGCCCACGGGTCCGTTGTTGTCGGAATCGGCGAAGAGCGTGTGCCCGTTGGGCGACTCGGGGCCGAGGACGATGTCGAAGGCCGCCTGCGCGAGGTCCGCCCGCGGCCCCGGGCGCATCCCGTCGCGTCGGCGCTGGGCGAGCGAAAGCGCGCCGGCCTCATCGTCGCCGAAGCCGGGGATCGAATAGATCGCGGGATACTTCTTCGTGGAATGCGTCGGATCGAAACCCATCGGGTACACGACGCCCGCGCGAAGCATCACATCCTTCCCCCGGAACTTCGAGAGAAGCTCGGATTTCACTTCGAAGATTTCCGCGCCGCCAGCGCCCACGAAGTCGTCGTTCCCCGCCGCCCCATTTACCCGGGAGGCCTTCCGTTTTTCCACCACCTTGCTCAGCGTGAGCGTCACGGGCTGGCCGTCCGTGCCGCGAAGTCCAGCAGGGCTGATCGTCACGGGAACGACTGTCGAATACAGGTTCCCCGGTTCGCGTTGCCAGGAGCTGTCGGCGCGGCTCATGTCCAGCACCGCCTGGGCGCGGTAGTCGCCGGGCGGGAGCTTCGAAAGCTCGACGGGGAAGCCGGTCGCCGCATCATCTACCGTCGCCACCGTTCCCGGCGTCCAGTCGCGGACATCGATGCCGTACATCGGCTGCGGATCCTGGAAGAACGGCCCATCCCCGGGGCTGGTCACGCGGGGCAACTTGGCGCCGGGCGCGATGAGATAAACCACGAGCCGCCCCGTCGCGGGAGCGGCCCGGGCGCCTTCATCGAATCGCACCTCGAATGCCCGCCCGCCCGCGGCCTGGGATTCCGCCGCCACACCCATCACAGTCGCGGCAATCGCGCCGTAGAAGACGCCCGCCAGGGTCAGCCCAAAGACTCGCCGCATGATCTTCATATACCGCCTTTCACGATGTTCTGGCATTTTCCATGGCTGGGATACAACAAGGCCGGGCGGGAAGGCTCGATTTGAACGCCGCACGGTTCGTGAGCGTATCCGTGATATCGAGATTCCCTCCGGGTGCTCGGGACTCTGTTCCTGATCCCCGCAAGCAAGAATCCCGATGGACCGATCCTTATACAGTGGTGCCGCCCCACCGCCGCTGCCTTACCTGACGAGGAACGCATGAACCGAACGATCGCCGCCCGCTGGTCCCTCCAGATGACATGCCTGGGCACCCTCGCGTTGGCGCTTTTTTCCTGCGGCAGCACACAGGACCGCCTCGACTCCGTCGAGCTCCCCATCGAGTCCCCGGGCGTCGCCTTGGTCGTCAACAACTTCAGGGGCAGCGTGGAGGTCCGCATCGACCCCCGGCTCGCCTCGGCTGTGGTGGAATCGTCCGTCCATGCCGACGAGTCCATCGACAGCAAGCAGCGCGAGCCGGCGCTGAACGCGGTGAATGTGGACGCGGTGCAGACGGAGCAGCACGGCTATTCGATCGTCACCGTGACGACCACGTCCGCCCGGGCCGCGTTCAACGACCACCGCGTCGATCTCAAGATCACCCTGCCCCGCTGCGACGGGCTCGATATCACCAACACCGCGGGAGACGTCGTTGTCGTGGATACCGCCGGTGCGACGCGCATCACGAACCACCAGGGCGCGGTCGAGTTCCGCTCGTCCAAGCCCATTGCCGAACCCGCGACCATCACGACGACTGACGGGAACATCTACTACCAGGTCACGCCGGCGTGCTCCGCGGCGTTCGACATCGAAACGCTCGACGGCCGCGTCGAGTTCAAGGACTCGACCTCAGGCGCCGAGAAGGTGTATTCGACGCAGACGGTCTACAAGGCCCAGCTCAACAAGGGCACGAACCCCGTCGTCCTCCGCACCAACCGCGGCTACATCTATTCCTGGGTGATGGAAGACCCCGTCGCCTTCACGCGCGTCTGGAAGGGCACGCCCGCCGACCCGCTCGACTACATCCACCTGCAGGGTTCGAACCGCTACCTCAGGAACCTGCCCGAGGATCATCCCGAAGTTCAATCAGATATCGGTTCGGATCCTCTAACCACCTGGAAGTAGGCGGGGAGTCGCCGCCCGTCGGCGCGACGAGCTTGACTCCGGACAAGCGCTCCGCGGCGAACCGCTCCACATTCCCCACCACGAAGATGATCCGGCGCAGCGTGCCCAGCGCGCTCCCGCCGATCGGCCGCGGCATGCTCGAACGCATCGAAACCATCAGCCCGGGAAAGAGCGGGCTCACGAGGTCGCGCGACTCGATGATGAGTCCCTCGTGCCTTCGGGCTACGACTTCGAAGCCGAAGCACCTCGACCAGAACTCGCACGACTGATCAAGATTCTGCACGTCCAGCGCGATGCCGGCGGCGACTCCGGGCGGCGTTGTTGTGCTGGATGGGTCGTTCATCGGGCGGCCTCGACAGATGGGCCACGGATGATAACCGTCGCCCACGCGTCACGCCCGACAGCACTCTCGGTTTCGATCGGGAGGGATCAGCCCCGCTTGAGCTGCTCGCGCTGGACCATCGCGACGTACCGGCAGATCTGGTCCACGACGAACTTCTGGTGAGACGGGTTGTGCCCGAACTCGAATGCCACACCCGCGTAGCGCTTCCGCATGCTGTCGATGTGCAGGTGCTTGATCCGGCCCGTCACGGCCACGGGCGCCGGGATCTGCGGCATGAGGTCGATGCGCATGAAGATGGGCTTTTCGGCCTCGACGGGCGCTTTCTCGGAATCCGCGATCACAAGGCCCACGCCGCCGCCGCCGATGTTGACGAGGGTCGCGTGGAAGGCCGGGCCGACCTCGGGCATGACCGTGTCGTGCTCGGGTGACATGGCCGCACCGGTGATGTGGCTGTCCTGCAGGTCGTGGATGTGAACGCGGTTGGCGGTCTCGGCGACGGCGGCGCTCGGCAAATCGAGGAGCGGGTGGCATTCCACTTTGGGGAGCGCCAGCCCGATTGTCGAGATGCGGTAGAAGTTTCGCCGCTGGCATCGCTCGACGGTGTCGGGCATCTGCAGGCGCAGCGCGCCGACGGTGCGCCGACCGTTGAGCCCGGCGGTCGTCATGCCGAGGTTGGTTGTCTCGAACATCCAGCGGTTCTGCCCGATCACGATGATCGCGACCAGTTTTACGCCCGCCGCGATTGGGATCGTCTGGCCGAGGGCCATTGGCTGCTCGACGAGAATCTCGGTGTCGCTCAGGCCGACGATGCGCACGCGCCAGATCAGGTTGCCGCCGCCGACAGGGTTATCACCAACGGTGCCCCCACCGTCCGGCGTGCGCTGCACGTGATGCGGCAGCGTGATCTCGAGCGCGCCATTGCGCTCGTGGATTTCACGCAGGCTCTGCCGCCAGTTCTCGGTCCGTGAGCGGATCGCGGGCACGGTGGTCTCCCCAAGGGAGGGCGAACGGTGCGCGGGTCGATTTCGTCCCACGCCACTTCGCTTTTTCGTCCCACGGATGATGGGTCTTGACGATCGCCCGGAACGCACGGCATTTCTTGTGCGGGTCGCACGCCCGTCGAAGTCCACCTGCCCGGGTTGAGGGGGCAATAACTTCGTCACCGGGGACGATCGGTCGCCAGGCGGCGCAGCATCCGGCGCGCCTGGCTCAGGGTTTCGACTGGCAACGACTCGCCGCCGTACCGGGTTGAATAGAGGATGCTCGCGATATAGGCGGCCGCCTCGCCCGCCTGGGCGTCGCGGGCGCGAATGTCCCGCGCGTAGGTCAGGAGCGGCACAGCGGGGGGGCGTTCGAACCCGCGGCGAGCGAGTTCCCTGGTGAGTAACCGCGCCAGGCTCGACGAACCGCTGTCGCCCGAGCCTCGCGATGAGTAGAACCGTCTCAAACCGGGAAGAACGTTTTCGACGACCACCCGCCAGACGCGCCGCGTCAGGGGCCTAGCCGCGACAATGACAATGCCGGCCGCGAACAACAGCAGCACGAAACCGGCGCGCAGCTCGATCGCACGTTGGGCGGATTGTTGCTCAGCCGACTTCGATTTCGCCTTGCCAATCCACTGCTCGACGAGGGCATAGAGACCGAGCGGATCGCTCTCATCGCCGGCTTTCGCGATCTGATCCGACTGGTTATAGGACACGACGCCTCGCGACCAGGCGGTCTCCAGGCCGGCGACGAACCGCCTCCACATCATCGCGAGGCTTTTGGCGGTTCCGCCCGCGCCCGGGAGCTCCTCGGCGGGAGTGGCGTCGAACTCTCGCCACACGCCCGGAGAGACTTCGACTTCCACCCACGCGTGCGCATCGCTTTCGCGCACGGTGTAGAGCCCGTCGCGAAGGTCGAACTCCGTCGCGAGATACCCCGTCACGTATCGCGCCGGGATGGCGACGCTTTTGCATAGCGCGGCCAGTCCGGCCGCGAAATACTCGCAGTGACCGCGTTTGAAGTCGAAGAGGAACGCTTCGATGGGGTCGCGGCCCCCGGTCGGCGCGGTCATCTCAAGGGTGTACTCGTATCGCGATCGCAGGTAGTCGCGGAGCGCGCCGGCAAAGACGGTCTTGTCGCGCTGCTCCCACTCCTCGCCGTCGGCGACCAGCCCGCGCTCGCTCAGAATGGTTCGCGCCAATCGCTCCACCTCGCCGCCACGGAAGACGGCATCCCAGCTCCGGAGCTTGGACCGGCGTTCATCGCTCACGGTATCCTCTCGCGCATAGGGATCGGAGAGAACCTTGTAGACGCGCGCGGACGCCATCCCCGCGACGCCCTTCGATGGAGATCTGGTCTCGGTGAGCAGCATCACGCCGGTCGCTGGATCGTGCTGGACCTTGAGAAACGACGCGGCAGTCAGCCCGAGCGGCTTGTGCAGTGCCACGACGGGCGCGCCGTCTTGGCCGGCCAACGGCTGCAGCTCGATTTCCTGGGTCACCAGCACCCGGTCCGGTGGCAGCGCGCCGGGAGAGAGGGTTTGAACCTGGACCGTGGGGAGCAGTGACGGGCGGAACGCGGGCCGCCACCGGGCGCGTTCCGGGTCGTACCGGTCGAGCACCGCGCCACGCAGGTAAACGGGCCGGCCCAGCCGGGCGCGGTCGCCCGGCGAGTTCATTTTCATCGTGAGGACCGTGCGCTGGGACTGGGTGATAAAGCCGGAGTGACCCAGCTCCACCGAGTTGCTGAACCCGGAGACGGCGTTCTCGGCCCGGGGCGTGTGATATGTGCCCAGGACGTTCGCTCCGAAACCGCGTGGCACGAGCACGAATACCACAACGGATACGCCCACCACTCCGGCAAACGAGAGGAACGCCGTGCCGCGAAGCGCCCAGGCCGATGACCGTCGGTCACGATCAGCTTTGGTCGCGGCATCGGATGCTGCCATTGCCCATCGGGCGGCAGAATGGGCCGGAGCGGCTTCGTTTCCTTTCACCACCTGGTGGAGCATGGCGGTCGCGAGCAGCACCGGCGAATAGACCAGCAGCAATAGCCCCATGACCATCGTCACGCTGGTCAGCATGGATGCGATCACCAGCATCATCGAGAGGCCGATGAGCTGCGCCCGGTCCCGGGCGGTGGGGCAATCGAAGAGCTTGATCACTTGCAGCACGATGACATATCGCGAGAGCACACCGATCGTGTCCTCGATGCTCCCGGCCCACGAATAGGCCATGTGCGCCGTGGCGCCGAGCAACAGAAGGCCGGACGCCCATCGCGGCATCACGATGTCGCCGCTCGGCCGGGCGGGGCTGTTCCGTGACTTTCCTCGCGAGGACAGGAGCAGCGAAACCAGGATGAAGGGGAGCGCCGCGACGAGATACGTCGCGTCCTCGTTCGCGGCGGCGTGCGCGAGGATTCCAAGAAGGACCACGGCGTGGAGCGAGCGGCGGTACATGACGTTGAGGTTCATGTCGCACGCTCCCGCACCGGTGCCGTCTCACTTGCGATGGAGCGAGACGGGGACGCGATCGCGTCGGCACTGGAAAGGTGCATCGCGCCCGGTGGTCCGACTCCGGGCTCGACGGGGCAGCCGTGCACGACGACGACCGCATCGCGGGCGCTCGGCAGGCTCCGCTGCGTTTCGCCGTTCGCCGGCGATGGGCGTTGGAGGTCCAGTCGCGCGAGCGATTCCAGCATCGCGACGCGGTGCCTCGCGCCCACGGCAGGTTTGTGGGAAATGCCGTGGCTCGGAACGACGAGCCCGGCCTGCACGCCCGCGCGGTTCGACTCTTCAAGGAGTGTTCCGGCGAGAGCGATCGCCGCCTCTTCCGCCGCTTCGATCTCCTCGGAGCGGTGCGCGGCCGGATGTTGAGGAAGATCGAGCCAGACCCAGACGCGGCGCGCTGACGACCACGATTGCTCTTTCACCACGAGCTCGCCGGTGCGTGCGCTCGCCCGCCAGGCGATCAGCCGCGGTGAGTCGCCCGGCGTGTACTCGTGGAGCCCGTGGAACTCTTCGCCGGGCCCCCGGGTTCGCGCCGCGGATCCGGCGTGGGCGGTGCTCGACATCAACCGGCCCACCACGCCGCGCTTGAGCGCCACGCGTGCGGGGTATACGAGGAATGTTGTGTCTGCCTGGAACTCGGCGGTCTTTTCGACGAGACCAAATGGGAACGCCGACGAGATGCGCACGTCCCGGAGCGCATATTCCCCGCGTTTCACCGGGGTGAAATCCGCCCGGACGCAGCGGGCACCCCGGCGTCCGATGTATTCGGCATAGGTTCGAGGACGGTCGGTCGCTTTGGCCCAGGCGCGCCGGCCATCGGAACCTCGCCGGCGCTCTTCCGATTCTTCGATTGTCAGCGCGAACGCCGGGAGCAGCCAGCTCCGATTTTCGATCACGTACTCGATGTGCATCGGGTCGCCGACACGACCCGCGGCGATGGATCGGCGACGGACACCGACTCGCATCATCATCGAGCCGCTGAGCACGCCCGAGACCACCAGGCCGCCCACGGCGAATCCGAGGAGGAGGAAGAGGAGGTTGTTCTGGCTGTTGACGGCGCCGAGCCCCACAAACATCACGAAACCGGCGTACAGCACCAAGGGCCCGCCGCGCCGGTACCGCCTTCGAACACGCTTCGCCCGCCCGCCGGTCATCCCCCAACTGTACGGCGATCCACGCCCGTCGGTGGCAACGTTCGGGAACTAGGCTCGTTCTTCGCTCTTCTCGATGACAGTCTTCCAAAGCACCGCCGCCGCCGCGGCCCCCACAATCGGGCCAATCCAGTACGCCGCGTGCATGTCCCAATAGCCGCCCACGAGCGCCGGAGCGAACGAGCGGGAGGGATTCATCGACGCGCCGGTCAGGGGCCCGAAGCACAGGATGTCCGCCGCGACCGTCAGGCCGATCCCGAAACCGCCCACCGCGGCGGTCTTGCCGACGCCTCGCGGATCGACCGCCGTCCCCATGATGCAGAACATCAAGAGGAAGGTCGCGATCGCTTCAAGCAGAACAACCATACCCATGCTCGCCGAGTCGCCTTTCGACAACGACCCCAGCGTCGCGCCGAGTTGCTTGGCCGCGACCACATCCGGCGCGAACACCGACTTCAGCGCAACCGCCGCGACCACCGCTCCCGCGAGCTGCGCCACGATCAGCACCGCGGCGGTCGCCCATGACTGCTTCTTGATCAGGGCCAGACCGACCGAAACCGCCGGGTTGAACTGCCCGCCCGAGATATGCATGGTGGCGGTCACGCACACTGAAAGAATCAGCCCGTGAGCGAGTGCGACCGCGACGAGATCCAGCCCATTGAGGATCGCCCCCCCACCGACGAACATCAGCGCCGCCGCCCCGACGAACTCCGCAACGAACGCCGCGATAGTCTTGTTCATGGCGACGCACTATAACCATCCCGATGCGACCGTTCACGCTTCATGCTGATTCAAACGATCGACCGCACGCGCGGCCCCGCGCCGTGTTCGCACGCCTCGTTGTCAGGTGCGTGCTTGTCGCCACTTCGCTGATTCCGGCGTTGATGGTCACCCGAGCATCCGCCGCTCCGGGGCCGCCTATCGTCCCGCTGGAGTCGCGGATCTTCGCGCTCCCCGGCCGCGCACTCGCCATTCCATTAAAAGCCCCAGACGCGCCCGGCGCGACCCCGGAGGCGCCTGCGCCCGACCGGGCATGGACACCCGCCTCCACGCCGCGTGTCACGCTGACCAACGGACGCGAACTGCCGGCGCACCTGGCGTGGATCGGCTCCGAGCCTCTCGCGGCGGGGCCTCGTGCCTGGCTGCCGCGCCCCTCGCGCTGGCGATCGGTCACGCTCGCCCAGCGTACGCCGGGCGCGTTCCCGCCAGCCGGCGAGCGGGGGGCGTGGTTCCT
>DASZQL010000203.1:0-1532 GCA_035549675.1 Phycisphaerales bacterium
CGCCCCGGAGGGGCGCGCGATCGTTGCCAGGGGCCGCGAGGGAGGCTTTGCGACCGAGCGCGCCCCTGGTTCAAGCCCCAAAAACCCTCTCCTCTCCTGCCTTTTCTACAAGGGGCTACCACCTCTCCCGCCTTTCCTACCCTCCTCTCCCCAGGGTGGGCGGGCTACCTCCTCTCTCTTCACTCGATCCCTCGATGGCTTGATGCCTGGATGCCTTCCAGATACACTTCCTCCCTTCCCCCCAAGGGAGCCGTCCGTGACAAGCCCCCCAAAGGCAAGGCGCGGCGGAGGCGTTTCCTATCGCGGCTGATGGGACGTCTAGCTCCGGGGAAGTTGGGCCGCGGTCGCGCGGGCTTCCGATCGCCGGAACCCCGAGCGGGCCGCGTCAGTGGCCCGGTTCGGGATCCGACCCGCTCAGGCGGGGGCGGCGTAGCACTCGCGTCGGGCTTGTCGCCCAACCGAGTCTCACCGCCAAAGATCAGGAGGCATTGCCGATCCGTTTCGCTCGGATTGGCCCGTAGTGTAACGGTAGCACAAGTGATTTTGGTTCACTTTGTCCTGGTTCGAATCCAGGCGGGCCAGTTTTCCCCTCGGAAAACACCGTAGCCACCACACCACCGGCCATCAGCGGCACCTCGGCTCTTCGTCATGCGATCGCTCTCCGCGATCATCCTCGCCGCCGGCAAAGGCACTCGCATGAACAGCGATTTGCCCAAGGTCGCCCACCGCGCCGCCGGTCTCTCCATGGTCGAATGGGTCGCCGATGCCTGCGCCGCCGTCGGCTGCTCCCGCATCGTCATCGTCGTGGGCCACCGCCAGGAAGTCGTCCGCGACCTCTTCGCGAATCGCTCCGGCCCCGGCAACATCGAGTTCGCCATCCAGGATGAGCAGCACGGCACCGGCCACGCCGTCATGTGCGCCGAATCGCTCTTCGCCGCCGAAAAATCCGCGCCGGGCCACGACGTCTTCGTCCTCGCCGGCGACGGCCCCCTCATCCGCCCCGCGACCCTCAAGCAACTCCTCGAGCGCCACCGCGCCACCAACTCCGCCGCGACCCTCGCGACATCGGTGATCACAGATCCCACCGGCTACGGCCGCATCTTCCGCGACGCCGCCGGCCGCTTCTCCGCCATCGTCGAGCACAAGAACGCCTCGCCCGAGCAACTCAAGATCAACGAGATCAACCCGAGCTACTACTGCTTCGATGTGCGCGAGCTGTTCGAGAGCCTCAAGCGCGTCGGGCGCAACCCGGTCAGCAACGAGTACTACATCACCGACGTGCCCGAGCTCCTGCTGAAGGCGGGGAAGCGGGTCGAGGTGATCCCGGCGGTGCCGCCGGAGGATGTGCTTTCGATCAACACGCTCGAGGAACTGGCGAAGGTGGACGCGATCTTCCGGTCGCGCGCGGCGGTGCCCGCGGGGAGGGTCGCGTGACGCTCAACCAGAACGGGGCATCGCTCCAGGTCTTCTCCGGCCGCTCGACGCACGCGCTGGCCGAGAAGGTGTGCGCCCACCTGAAGATCCCCGTGGGC
>DASZQL010000204.1:0-13141 GCA_035549675.1 Phycisphaerales bacterium
TGGACCTCGGCTACATCCCGGCGCTCCAACTCGCCGGCGCGAACGATCGCGGCTCGCTCTTCGGCAACAGCATCGACTTCCTGAGCGGCCTCTTCGAGTTCGTCGGCAACGGCGGCGAGCCCACTCTGGGCTTCCCCACCTTCAACCCCGCCCTCATCGAGGTCGATCCGCGCAGCAACTACTTCGCCAACATCTGGACCTGGGGCCAGGGCGGACTCCAGCTCTCCTCCGACACCGTCATCGCCCAAGGCTTCGATTCATCCATCCTCGACGGCGAGTTCTACCCCGAGGCCATCGCGTACGTCGACGGCCGCGTGATCATCGGCGCTTCAAGCACTCCGATGCCCAGCGGCGGCGGCGGCGAGCCCCGCGGCGCTTCCACCATCAACTTCCTCATCACCTTCAATCCCACCACCCAGAAGGTCGAGCGCATCGACTTCGCCGGCGTGGACGGCTTCGTGGGCCTCTCGGGCATCGGCTCCGGCGGTTCCGCCGAGCGCGAACCGCTCACCTTCATCGACGACGAGCGCTACGACACCCGCGGCTTCAGCTGGCGATTCGCCAACATGGGCTACAGCGAGGCCGTCGCCCAGAGCCCGCTCTTCATCAACAACTTCAAGTTCCAGTACCTGCTCACCTCGACCGCCGCCCAGGGCGGCATCGTTCGCGGCGATTCCTCGATCGCGCTTCTGTCTCACGACCTCTTCAACGTCGTCCTGCCGCAGGCCCTCATCGCCAACGCCGACGTCGAGAGAGGCGTCGCCCGCGCCATCTTCTCGCTCCGCGAGCATCTCCCGCCCGGCCACCCCGGCCAGCTCCATCCGGAGTTCGGCGGCCCCGAGCTCAGCTTCCTGTACGCCGACTACTTCAACGACTTCAGCATCCACGAGAAGCACGTCGTCCAGAACTTCTCCAGCGGCGACATCGATCTCCCCAGCTTCGGCCGCGGCTATCCCGAGCTGGGCGGTCTCGCGACCCGCACCTTCGAGAACAACGAATACCTGATCTATCTCGACGGTGGTAGCTACTACGCCGGCCCCTCCGGCAGTGGCGGCGAAGGCGAACTCGTCACCCAGTACTACAACGCGTACAACGACATCTGGCTGTACGACCCCACCGCCGCGCCCAATCGTGGATCCGGCGGCTCCGGTGGCACCGGCGCCTGGTTCTACCTCGGCTTCTTCGACTCGGTCCGCGACGACTTCACCGAACCCAATGTCCCCGAGCGCGAAAGCTCGCAGATCCCCATCCTCACCGGTCTCGCCGCGTTCGAGGGCAAGGACTACGCCGTCGCCGGCAACCAGTATCCCTTCTTCTCTTCGGCCACCCCCGAGATCCGCGCACGCCTCTACGAGCTCGACTATTCCACCTACCAGATGGTCGTGAAGATGGACCTCGGCATGCAGCTCCTGGGCGGCCTCGCCGCCGCCGAAGACCGCGGCTCGCTCTTCCTCACGGGCCAGCTCGAGCCCGAGATCCCCAACGCCCGCGGCAACGTCGGCGACGGTCGGTTCAACTTCAACAATCTCGTTGTCGCCGAGGTCGATCCCCGCAACAACTACGTCAAGAACACCTGGTGGGGCGGCGCCGGCGACTTCGCCAGCTTCCCCTCGCAGATCAACAACGTCGGCGACCTCTCCGGCGCGACGATCCGCGATGTCAGCGGCGCCGCCTATGTCGACGGCGCGTTCGTGATGCAGGCGGGCCTCTCCTACGGCGGTCGCGGCTACTCCGACATCTACATCTCGATGAATCCCAACCGTCTCGACGGCGGCAACACCCCCACCGCCGGTGATCCCTTCGTCATGCGGGTTGACAGCGCCGCCAGCTACAGCGGCCCCGGCCTCTCCGGTCACCACGAAGACTCTCCCGCCACCGCCCCGGGCCCGGTCGTCCTCTCCAACGTTCGCCCCTCCGAAGTCGACTTCCGCGGCATCAACAACGCCTTCGCCCGCCTCTCCTACAGCCCCGAGGCGCTCCGCTCGGGCGTCCTCCAAGCCGCCTTCAAGACCGAGTTCGTTCGCGGGTCGATCAACCCCCAGGGCTGCCAGACCCACGCGCTGCTCATGCAGATCGGGCCCAAGTTCATCGAGAACACCAACATGGTCAACGGTGTCGCTCGCGTGAACTACTCCCTCCGCCACGACCTCCCCGAGCTCCACCCCTGCTACCCCGCTCCCGCGGCGGTCGCTCCGGGCGGCGGCGCTGGCCTCCCGACCATCGGCGCCAGCGGCTCCGGCTCCAGCGCCGGCCACTCCGGCATGTAAGCCGACATCGCTCGCACGCTCCGCATCACACCACCGGCCTGGCACATCGCCAGGCCGGTTTTCTTTTTGAACACCTCGCCCCGCCCGTTCTGGAGCGGCATCGTTTCATGTGTAGCGGCCGGCGCCCCCGCCGGCCTGAGAATCGTCGGCCTGCGGGACCCAGGCCGCTACCGTAGGACTGCAACGGCTCTACTCGCTCAAACCCGCTCGACGCTCGACTCCGGCAACCATGTCTCACGACCGTCCGGAAGCTTCACGAGCAGCCAACCCGGTCGCTCTTCAACGATCTTCATTTCCACGCCCGCGCTCAGCGGGTCCTTGAAGCTCGGCTCGTACCCGTTTTCGTCCGGCCCCTTGCGCCCGACCACGCGCTCCGCGACGATCACCGCGTCCCGGGATTCCTCGGACTCTCGGTACGTCATCCACACCGACGCCCCGAACGCGACCGCGCCGACAGCCAGCGCTGACAGCGCGTACTTCGCTCGGAAACCGACCTTGCCGATCAGCCGGACGATCGCCAGAAGCCAGAACGCGCCCCACAGCCCCGCCGCGATCCACCACCGCGTCCGCGCCGAAAGATCGTCGTGCCAGAACAGCGCAACGCGCCGCAGGGTGCCCGCCGTCGGCGTCTCAAAGCGGCTCGCGACGCGCGCCCGCGCGTACGAGAGATTGGAAGCCAAGTCCGCATCACCCCCGATCAACCGCTCCGCCCGCCGGTAGTTCAAGATCGCGCGGCCCACATCGCCCAGCAGCATCTCCGCGTTGCCGATGTTGTAGTACAGCAACCCGTTCTTCACGCCCGAATCGATCACTTGCTGGTACAGGCCCGCGCTTTCCCGGAGCAACCGTTTCGCGTCATCGGGTTCTGATTTGAGTTGGGCGGCGGCCCGCGCGAAGGTTTCGTTCGCTTCCTGAAACGCCGCGTCAGGACCAGAACGAACATCGCTCGGATCGGTTTCGGCGTGGGCATCGCCGGCAAAGCCGAGCGAAAGGAGCGCCGCCATGACCAGGAAGCGCCGGATGGTCATGCGCCCCTCCCGTACATCTTTTCGAGCGAATCCAGCAGCCGCGATGCGTCCCCTCGCAGCGCTTCTCCTTCCGTGATGGTCATCCCGCCGAAACGTGCCGCGTCGCACCGTTCCATAATTGCACGGGCGCGGATGGCGAGATCGTCGTCGTGCAGACGGACCATCGACTCCGCCTCCGCCGGCGTGACCGTCCCGCTCGTGAGCCCCGCCTTGTCCGCGAGATACCCCGCGATCCCGCGGCTCACGGCGTCCGCGATCGCACCCGGATCGTTCGCCCCTGCCGAACCGAGCACGCGCTGCGCGTTCGCAAGCGCCTCACGCCGGCGCCGCTTCTTCGGATCCCGCTCCGCTCGTCGCTTCGCGATCACCACAAACGCCGCCGCCCCGTACACCGCCGGGGGCACCACGAGCGCCGCCGCCCCGACCGGCGATTTCACCATCGCCGTCACGCTGAACGACTGATCGATGAGCGCCTCCGGCCGTTCCGAGTTCGCCGCAATGCCGGTCGTGGTCGATTCGACGCTCGCCCCGACCGGCGCAACCGGGCCGGAACCCCCGACCGCGTCCGCCGCCGTGACCATCTTCGACGACCGCACCCGAAGCGGAATCGGCTGGCTCTTCGCGATGTCGTACCGCCCCTTCGCCGTGTCGAAATACGGGAGCTCGATGGGCGGAATCGCCGTCACCTCGGGGCTCGTCGCGCGCAGGGTACGCGTGAATGTCTTGGTGGACCCCTCGAACTTTGGTGCGGTCTCCTCGCTCGCCACGCGGAAGTTGCTGACCAGATCCGCCTGCTTCTCGATCGCCGGGGCGCGAACCGCCTCCGCCAGCGGCCCGCTCACCCGCACCGTCAGCGCGATCGGCTGACCCACTTCGACATCCGTGGGCGTCGCTTCCGCCGCGACCGTGTACCGCCCGATCAGGCCGCTGAAGTTCGCCGGGCGCCCTTCGGACGGAAGGGCCCGCACGTCGAGATCAACCGCGTTCGAGGGCACCACCGCCTTCTTCAGCCGAGCGGGATTGAACGGGTCCCCCGAGCGGAGGATGAGGTTTAGTGCCGCGGTGCCCGGCCCGAGCTGCTGCTTCCCGGCACTCCGCGGGATCAGCATCTTCTTCATCGTGTACGTGGTGTAGGTCTTGCCATCGATCGTCGTGCGTCCCTGCGCCGCGGGCGTATCGGAGCCGAGCACGTCGAGCGACATCCACTGCTTGCCCTGGATGTAATCTACCGGCGCCGAAGCGATGTCGAACTTCGAATCGTTCCCGAGCCCGACGCCGGGGATTGCGAACTGCGGCGCCTGAAAATCCATTCGCACGGCCAGCACCAGCGTCAGCGTAACGGGCTCGCCGACGAACGGGGACTCGCGATCCACCGACATCATGAACCGCGCGTTCTCATCCGCCTGCGGCGCGAGCACGTCGATGCTCAACGGGTTCGTCGCATACGCCTTGCCGTCAACCATAACAGTGATCGGCGGGACCGTGATCGTTCCGGGCCCCGTCGGGGTGACGCCGAAAACAAACCCGAATTCTTCGCGGATCTCATCGCGCCGCTTGCCATTGATGATCGTCGTGAACTGGCTGCTGCCATCCTGCCCGCCGATGTATTCCACCGTTGCCCCGGGCACGATCGGCGTTTCCGGCTGGCGAGGTGTGCGTGAACCTTTCACCAAAACCTGAACCCGCGCCGTCTCGCCCACAAACACCCTGGGCGGTCTCACCTCGGCCGTCACGCTGACTGCCCCACTACCCGTCTGCTGGCGCGCCAGGACCGCGCCGGCGGGCATCAGCCACGCCACAACAACAATCAGAATGAACAGCATCACCTTCTTCATGTGTGTCGCCGTCGCGTTCACCAATCCTTCGTCACCGGTTTCATCCTCCCGAACATCTGCCGCTGCATCGCCCCGCGCCGCGCTCGGTCCCGCTTCTCCTTGTCGATGATCTGCTCGACCAACCGGTCCATCGGCGTCTGCTTCCAATCGTCCCCGGCGCTGCCTGCCTGGTTCTGACCCTGCTCGCCCTCCTGCTCCTGCTGCTCCCCCTGTTGCTCCTGACCCTGCTGCTGCTGATCCCCCTCGCTCTTCTCGCCGTCTTTCTTGTCACCCTGCTGGCTGTCCTGCTCCTGCTTC
Source organism: Phycisphaerales bacterium (assembly GCA_035549675.1). Classification (GTDB taxonomy): domain Bacteria; phylum Planctomycetota; class Phycisphaerae; order Phycisphaerales; family UBA1924; genus DASZQL01. Next base: position 5,428 of record DASZQL010000204.1, read on the forward strand.
GCGAGTTGCTCCGCCGCTTCCTTCAGTTTGTCCGATGCTTCCTGTTGCCTCTCGGCCGCCTTCTTCGAATCGCCATCCTTCAGTTGCCTCTCAGCGTCGGCTTGCTTCTTCCTCGCTTCATCGACCGCTTTCCCGGCGTTCCGCAGCGCCTGGCTCGCCTGCTCCTCGGGCGATGACGACTGTTCCGGGCTCGACGAGTTGCCCTGGCTCTGCTCCTCCGCCTGCTGCTGCGCCTGGTTCTGCAACTGCTTCATCTGCTCGCGAAGTTGTTCGGTCCGGTCGCTGACTTGTTCCTGGTCTTGGCGCGCCTTCTCCTGCCGCTCACCCTTCTGGCTCTGCTGTCCCTGCTGCCCTTGCTGGCCTTGTTGCGGCTGACCCTGCTGGGATTGTCCCTGCTGCTGTCCTTGCTGTTGCTGCTGGGACTGCTCCTGCTGGCCCTGCTGTCGCTGTTGTTGCTGCTCTTGTTTTTGTTGGTCTTGCTCTTGTTGTTCCTGCTCCTGCTGCTCTTGCTTCTGTTGTTCCTGGCGTTGCTGCTCCTGCCGCTCGCTGTTCGCGTCCCGCTTCGAGTCCTTCGACTCCTTCTCCTGCTCCTTCTGATTCTCGCCGAGCTCCTGGGCGAGCTTCTTCATCTCGTCTTCGAGCCTCTGGATCTCGTCGAGCCGTTTCTGGATCGCGCGCGCCTGCGTGCGCGCCAACTCCAGATTCCGCGCCGTCTCCACATCCTTGGGCGACAGGTCCAGCGCCCCACGGAACTCTTCCGCCGACGCGTTGAACTCCCTGAGCTTCTCGCCGAGTTCCTTCTTCTGCTCCCCCGCCATCCCCGCCGCCCGCTCGTAGGCGAGACGGCCCAGGTTGTACTTCGCCGCCGCCGCGACCCGCTTTCCCCCCTCCGACGCGATCGCCTGCCGGAACTTCGACTCCGCCTCGTCGCGCTTGCCGAGCTCGTACAGCGTGCATCCCTGGTTGTAGATCGCCTCGACCGACTTCGGATCGAGCTTCTCCGCCCGCTCGTACCCCTCCAGCGCCGGCGCGAACTCACCCTTGCGGTACCGCTCGTTCGCCTCGCGGATCAGCGAACGTACGTCCGTATCCGCGCGAACGATCCCGGGCGATCCGATGACCGCCGCGAGCATCACCGCCATCAGCATCCGCCGCATCTTCATCCGCGCCGCCTCCCATCGCCGACGAAGCACTCAAGCACCAGCAGCGCCAGCGCCCCGCCCAGGAATAACTGGAACTGCTCGTCGTACGTCACCGATTGCACCGCCTCCATCTCCCGCTGATCCGACTCCTGAATGAACTGACGATAGACCCGGTCCATCTCGATCGTCCCCGTTCCCACGTTGAGGTATCGACCGTCCTTCGACGCCAGCGCCACCTTCCGGAGCGTCTCCCCATCCAGACGGCTGAGGACTTGCTTCCCTTCAAAAGTCACGAACGTTCTCCGCCCGCGATCGTCGGTGATCGGGATCGGTTTGCCCGCTCCCTCATCCCCCACCCCAATGGCGATGATGCGCACCCCTTGCTCTCCCGCCGACTTGCCCGCCTCCTCCGGGAAACTCTCCTGATCCTCCCCGTCGGTGATGAGGATCATGTCTTTGTGAGATGTGTCTTTCTCAAAGACTTCATCCAGCGCCACCCGGACCGCGTCGCCGATCAGCGTCCCGCCCCGCGACACGCTCTCCGGCGACAGGTCCTCCACCGACTGCCGGAAGAACGCATAATCATTCGTCAGCGGGCATTTCACCACCGACTCCCCGGCGAACGCCACCAGCGCCACCCGGTCGCCGTGCAGGATCCCCGCCGCGTCCTTCACCCACAGCTTGACTCGCTCCAACCGGTTCGGCGGCAGATCCTCCGCCAGCATCGACCGGCTCACATCCACCACGAAGCACACGTCGCGCCCGCGGAGCTTTTGCTCCTTGGGCCGCGCGTTCCACATCGGCCGCGCCAGCGCCACCACCATCAGCCCCGCCGCGCCGAGAATCAAACACCCTTTCACCACCCGCCGCGCCACCCCACCGCCGTTCCGCAGCAGCGGCACAAACCCCGCCTCAACAAACCGGCGCGCCAACGCGGCCGACCGCCGGATGGCGAACACCATCACCACCGCCAGCGCCGGCAGCACCCACAGCCACTCCAACCACTGTTCCGCGCCCAGCTTCAAGGCGACCTCCTGAAAACCAGCGCCCCGAGCAGCACCTCCGCCAGCAGCCCCATCCCCGCCGCGAGCGCCCACGGAGTAAACACTTCGCTGTACGTCGTGAACGTCGTCGACTCAATTTCCGTCTTCTCGAGCTTGTCGATCTCCGCGTAGATCTCCCGGAGCGAATCCGCGTCCTTCGCCTCGCGGTACGTGCCCCCGGAAATCTGCGCCACCGACCTCAGCGTCCTCCCGTCGTACGCGTACTGCGGCCCCATTTCCTGCACGCCGAACGGCGTCTGCACGCTCTGCGCGATCCCGCCCCCGATCCCGATGCAGTACACCTTGATCCCCGCTTCTTTCGCGACCTGCGCCACGTCCACCGCCCGCCGCTCCCCGATGTTCTCCGCCCCGTCGCTCATCAGCACGATCGCCTTGCTCTTGATGACGAAATCGGGATCCACCTTCCCCTCGTTCTGCCGCTTGAGCTCATCATCCGCGCGCTTGAGCCGTGCGATCGCGAGCGCCAAGCCATCCCCGATCGCTGTACCGCCCTCGAGCTGGTTCGGCCGCGCCAGTTCGATCGAATCCACCAGCTTCACCAGCGTCTCGTGCGAGCGCGTGAGCGGGCAAAGCGTGTCCGCGAAGCGCGCGAATGTCACCAAGCCGATCATGTCCTCGGGCCGGCCCTTCAGATCGTGTCCGTCGCCCAGCACGAAGTCCCTGAACAACTGTTTCACCGCGTCGATGCGGGTCGTCGTCCCGTCCCCCGCCCGGATCTCCTGGATCATGCTCCACGAGCGGTCGACGACGAATGTCATCGCGACACCCTTCGCCTTCGTTTGCACCTCCCCGAACCCCTCCTGAGGCCGCGCCAGCGCCATGATCACCAGCGCCAACACCACCAACCGAATCGCCCGGGGCAGCCACGCCAGCCGCTGTCGGACTGTCTTCTGAAGCGGCTCCAGCAGCGCGACCGACGAGTACCGCATCGTCGCGGGCCGCGCCCGCCGTCCCCACGCCCACCACGCGCCGATCACCGGCACGATCAGCAGCAGCCACAGCAGGTGCGGGTACGCGAACTGCATCATGCCGCCGCCCCCACTCCCTCAGCGCCCGCGCGGCGCATGCCCGGCGCTTCCTGGCCCTCCACGATCACCAGCTTGTCCGGCGAGCGCGTCCGCTCGATGAACTCGCGCACCGTGCGCACCATCTCGTCCATGTCCGCCGGCCCGATCGTTGCATTCGCGAACTGCACAAGATCACACTGGGCCAAAAAGCGCGCCAGCACCGGCACGTCGTCCTGGTGCAGCACACCCGCTCCGCTCGGCGACCGCACTTCCGCGAGAAACTCCTCCGTCGTCCGGTCCGGCGCGTGCAGGCCGTACCGATCCTCGATGTATTGCCGCAGGATGAACGACAGCTCACCGAGGAACCGCTTGTAGTCCCCACGCGCGATCAGGTCCGTCCGCAGCAGCCGCTCCAGCCGCTCGAAGGCCAGCTCGTGCGCCAGCCGCCGCACCGGCTCCGCCGCGAGCCGCCGCCGCCGCGCGATAAGAACCTGCGCCAGAAGCACAATGCTCGCCACCACGCACCCCGCCGCGACCGCGTTCAGCGCCCACCATTTCCAATCCAAGAGCGGATCGATGACATCCCCGTGCGCCGCGCCGGGCGTCCAATCCTCGCCCGGCAGCACCGTCGCCACCGACACGCGGATCGGCTCGAACGTCACCGACCGCGCCGAGACGTCGTCACCGCCCTTCGGCCTGGCCGACACCACGACCGCGCCGATCTCCAACTCCCCGGGCGCCATCGGCTCCAGCAGGAACGTGAACCGCTGCGTCGTTTTCCCGGCGCGGTCAATCTTCGCCGGTGAATACGGCCCGCTTTTCACCACCCAGTCCGCGCCCGCCACCGTCGCGATATCCGGTTGCAATACCTCAAACTTGTCCGCGACGACCACGTCGATCGTCAGCGTCGCGCGATCCGCCGTCGTCATCGACGCCCGATCCAGCGACAGCTTCGCGGCGATCGCCGGTTCTTCTCTGGTCTGCGAAACGGCCCCCCCCGCAGGAGCAGCCGGTGTCAGCGCGGCCGTTTTCGCCACCCGTCCAGGCTCAGCCGGCTCCGCAGAACTCGTCTCGGCGTGCACGATCGCCGGCACGCTCATCGCAAGCACCGCGGCAACCGTCGCCAGAACTGTCCGACCCCGTCGCTTCATCACCAAGTCCCTGCAACAGTCGTTATCGTCTCCGCTCACGCCGCTTGAACAACTCCACCAGCGCCCTGAAATACGGCTGATCCGTCGTCGCCGAAACCATGTCGATCCCGAGCCGTGAGAACTGCTGGGTCACCGCCCGCGCCCGTTCGTCCGCCGCTTTGCGGAACGCCGCGCGCACCGAGCGCGACGACGAATCGATCAACCTCGTCCGCTCCGTCTCCGCGTCCTCCACCTCGATCAGCCCCGCGCTCGGCAACTCCCTCTCACGCGGGTCGTCCACCCACACCGCGACCAGGTCATGCCGCCGCGACACGCCGCGCAGCGCGTTCTCGAATGCCCGCGCCCGTCCCACCGACTCTCCTCCCGCCGCGCCCGCGCCCCCCCGCACCTCATCCGTCAAGAAGTCAGAAACCAAAAACACCACCGCCCTCCGCGGCAGCACCATCAGCAGATGCTCCAGCGCGACCGTCAGATCCGTCCCCCGCCGCGCCGCGACCGCCCCATTCCGCTTCGCGCCGTTCCCGCCGCCCACCCCGCTCCCGCCGCTCGAATCGAACGACAGCACGTCCCGGATGATCCGCAGCACGTGCTTCAGCCCCTTCCGAGGCGGCACGAACAACTCCACCCGGTCCGTGAAGATCAGCAGCCCGACCTTGTCGTTGCTCCGCGTCGCCGCGAACGCCAGCACCGCGCTCAGTTCCGCTGCGAGCTCGTTCTTGAACCGCCCCTTCGACCCGAAGCGCCCCGACGACGACAAGTCCACCGCGAGCATCACCGTCAGCTCGCGCTCCTCGACGAACCGCTTCACGTGCGGCACGCCTGTCCGCGCCGTCACGTTCCAGTCGATCGTCCGCACGTCATCGCCCGGCTGGTAGAGCCGCACCTCCGCGAACTCCATCCCGCGCCCCTTGAACGCGCTCGTGTACTCGCCCGCGAACGCCTCGTTCACCGCCCGACCGGTGACGATCTCCAGCTCGCGAACCTTCTTCATGATCTCTTCGGGCGTCATCGTCGATCGGCATCCGTACCGGCTGACTCAGATCACAAGTTCATGTCCTTCTCTGTGCCTCTGTGTCTCTGTGGTGAAGTCTTCAAGGCACGGGCACGTGATCGAACACCTTCTTTACGATCACATCCGAGTCCACCCCCTCCGCCTCCGCCTCATACCCCGCGATCACCCGGTGCCGCAGCACGTCGAGCCCGATCGATTTCACATCCTGCGGCGTGACAAACCCCCGTCCCTGCAAAAACGCGTGCGCCTTGCTCGCCAAGGTCAGCGCGATCGTCGCCCGAGGCGACGCCCCGAACTCGATCAGCCGCGCGATGTCGAGCCCGTGCTCCTTCGGATGCCGCGTCGCGTGCACCACCTCGACGATGTAGTCCTTCACCTTGTCGTCGATGTAGATCGAATCGACCACCCCCCGCGCCTCGCGGATCGCGTCCAGTTGCACCACCGGCGGCATCGCGCTCTTCTCCCGCGTCGTCGCCATCCGGTCGAGGATCTTCCGCTCCTCCGCCTTGCTCGGGTACCCGACCTTCACCTTGAGCATGAACCGGTCCACCTGCGCCTCGGGCAGCGGGTACGTCCCCTCCTGCTCGATCGGGTTCTGCGTCGCCAGCACCAGGAACGGATCATCCAACGGGTAGGTCGCGTCCCCGATCGTCACCTGTCGCTCCTGCATCGATTCGAGCAGCGCCGACTGCACCTTCGCCGGCGCCCGGTTGATCTCGTCCGCCAGCACGATGTTCGCAAAAATCGGCCCTTTCCGCGGCGTGAAGACCCCATCCCGCGGGTTGTAAATCAAGGTTCCCACCAGGTCCGCCGGCAACAGGTCCGGCGTGAACTGGATCCGCGAAAACTTCGCGTGGATCGACCCCGCCAGCGTGCTCACCGTGAGCGTCTTCGCCAGCCCCGGCACGCCCTCGAGCAGCACGTGCCCGTCGCACAGCAAGCCGATGAGCAGCCGCTCGATCATGTGCCGCTGACCCACGATCGTCTGCTCGATGGTCGTGATCAGACTCGCGATGGTGCGGGACTGTTCCTGCACCGCTCTCCCGATGGACTGTACGTCCGTCGTCATTTCCTGCTCCGTATGGCTGGGAATCGGCCCGGCTCCGCGGCGACCCTCAACTCCTCACCCGCGTACCGATGACCCCGTGGAAGGACTCCATCCGATTCCAGAAATTCTTCAATGCTCAACATACCGGGAGACGCGCGAACCGACCGAATCCGGCACGTTTGCGATCCCCCAACACCGGCCAAATCCCACTCGACTCGGGGATTCCATTGGAGGGCGAGGCATGCTCCGCGCGATTACTCGCCGCCCACTTCGGTCAGGAGCCGCGTCAGTGTCTCCCGATCGCGCCCCTCCGCCGCGAGCACCAGCCACGCCGCCTGCACCTTGAAATCGTCTGGCAGCGAACCCCACCCCGTCGCGATGCGCCGGAGCTTCTCCCGCTTCGCCGCGTCGTCGAGATATCCGGGGAACGTCTTGGCCTCGTACAGCGTCGCCATCGCCTCGCACAGCGCATCGGGCCACTTGGGCGCGTTTTTCGAGTTCCACGCCGGCCTCGTGCCCGAAAACAAGAGTCCCGCGACGATCTCGCGCGCGATCGAGTCCGTCTGACCCTCGCACGCGCGCTTGAGCGTCGGCAGAATCGCCGGCGGGTCCGTCTCGCCCACGATCTTCGCCGCCACCCCGACGATCCCCGCGAGCGCTTCGCCCCGCGCCTTGGCCTCCATCATGTTCTCGATCACGCCGATCGCTACCTCGAGACGCTGCGGCTCGGGAAGCTCCTTCGACTGCGCGAGCAGCCACCCGATCGAGTCGCGATACCCCTGTCTCGCCAGCGCCAGATACGCCGCCGCCGCCATCCCCGAGTCCCCGTCGCACGCACGCAACGCCTGACCCATGGCGTTCAGCAGCTCGCTGCCCTGCGCGTGCTCGAGCGCCTCGCACACCGCGTCGCTCGTTTTCCCACCCGCTTCGAGCGCGACCATCGCCAGCCGCAACCGCGACGACAGGTCAGACGCCTCCGCATATTTCTTAACCCATTCCGCGCTCGCCGCCTCCGGCGCGATCGCGAACAGCGTCCGGAGCCCCTCCCGGTACGCCGGCCACGTCTCCTCGTTCTCCTTCATCGCCGCCGTCACGAACGGCCCCGATTTCTCCAGCTTCTCGACGCGGATCAGCTCCAGCATCATCGCCAGCAGCAGCGCGCGGTGCGATTCGTCCAGCTCCTTGAGCTTTGTGTACGCCTGCGCCGCCGCTTCAGGGTCGCCAACCTCCGCCAGGCACAGCTTCGCCATCACCGACGTCGGCGTCGAGTTCGATTCCGCCAGCGTCTTG
>DASZQL010000205.1:0-8276 GCA_035549675.1 Phycisphaerales bacterium
CCACCGCCCCCGCCCCCGAACCCTGCGGCTGCGGCGGCACGCCCACCCAACTCCCCCCTCCCCCCGCTCACTCGCCCATCGATCCCGGCGCGCCCCGGGTCGCCATTCTCGACCCTGGCGCCGCGCCGGATCTGACCCCGCTCGCGCCGATGTCGCACCGCGATTCGCCCGCCGGCGAACCTCGACGAAGCGACACGCAGACGCTCCTGCGCCTCCACTGCGCGCTGATTTCCTGAATACAGGCACCCGTGGCTTGCTTGGCCCCACGGCATCACCGCGCGCCGGCGCGGCACCGTGACTCAACAGGCCGTCGCCCGGCTCGGGCACTCTTCCTGGTGCCTGCTCCCCGGCCCCTGATGCCATCTCCAACAATCCACCGATTATTTGAGTGTGGTCCCGCTGTTTCCCTCCCTTTCAGGAGGCGCTCGCCCATGACCCGCACACGCGTCGCGTTCCTCGTGTCGATCCCGATCGCCGCAGCCGTGCCCCTCGTCCTCGCCCACGAAGGCCACGCGCCCCCGTCCGTCGCGGCGTTCGACATGAACGCTCCCCGCACCGTCTCCCCCGAGACCGCAACGCTCATCGGTCTCGAAACCGCCGAGGCCGACTTCGGCCCCATCGAAGCCGTCATGCCCCTCCTCGGCATCGTGAAGACCATGCCCGACCGGCAGGAAACCCTCGTCGCCAAGCTCCCCGGCATCGTCGCAACCGCGCGGGTCCAGACCGGCGACATCGTGAAAAAGGGCGACGTCCTGGCCGAGCTCAACTCCATCGAGCTGATGCGCGACCTCATGGAACTCGACGAGCTCCAGATGGACTTCGATCGCATCACCAGCGAGATGAACCAGGCCGACACCCGCATCGTCGATACGCAGCTCATGGCCAGGACCGCCGCGGAGCAGGCGGTACTCGCCGAGGAAGAGCTGCAGCGTCTGCAGCAGAACCCCGAGGCGATCCCCGCCAACGTCATTTCCGCCAAACAGTCCGAAGCGATGCACGCCCGCACCGAGCAGCGCCGGCGCGAGATCGACCTGTCGCTCGCGCGCCGCCTCTTCACGAGCCTCGAAGCGCAAGCCGACTCCAAGCGCCGTGCGATGGCCTCGCTCCGCGCGGTGATCACCTTCGCCGGCCACGAATGGATCAACCCCGACGACCCCAAGGCCATGGCCCACCAGCCCTACCTCACCATCCGCGCCGGAATGGATGGCGTCGTGATGTCCCGCCTCGTCAACCCCGGCCAGGGCGTCGAGTCGGGCGTCCCGCTCTTCCAGATCGCGGACTTCTCGACGGTGCAGATCGAGGGCGAGCTTCCGGAGTCGCTCGCGGCAAGATTCGGGGCCGCGACCGGTCAGCCGGTTCGCATCCGCACCCGGTCCGATGGAAAACCGGTCTCGACCGGAATCGTGAAGTTCATCAGCCCGACGATCGACCCGGTCAAGCGCACGGCGCATCTCATCATCGAAACAGAGAATCCCGGGGGCGTGCTCCGGCCCGGGATGTACGCCGAGCTTTCCGTCGTGCTTCGCGCCGAACCGGAGGCTGTTGTCGTGCCGGTGGAGGCCGTCCTTCGCGATGGTCCGGCGCGATTCGTCTTCATGAAGGACGGCGAGACGTACGTTCGGCGCGACGTCGTCACCGGCGCGGCGGACGACCGAGTGATCGAAATCAAGGAAGGCGTCGTTCCGGGCGACGTCGTCGCCACGCGGGGCAGCTACCACCTCATCATGCTCAGGCCATCGGCGGACGACGCGCACGACCACGATCACGACGGCCACGATCATGATCACGATCACTATCACAGCGACCACGACCACTCACACTAGTCCCCGACACTCCCTCCGCTCCCTCTCCCTCTGGGAGAGGGCCGGGGTGAGGGCTTCTGCATCTGCTCCTGCTTCTTCTACCAATCTCCGTCTTTCTTCTTGTTCCGAGTCCTCCGTCTACCTCTGTTTATCTCTGCGTTCCAATCTTCTTCCAATGCCCAGTGCCTGATGCTTAGTGCCCAACCATGATCAAACGACTGATCCAACTCTCCCTCCACCAGCGCTCGCTGACGCTCATCGCCGCGGTCGCGCTCTGCCTCTACGGCCTCTATTCCACCCTCCACCTCCCCATCGACGTTCTCCCCGATCTCAACCGCCCCACCGTCTCCATCCTCACCGAAGCCCCGGGCCTCTCGCCCGAGGAAGTCGAGCTCCGCGTCACGATGCCCATCGAAGCCGCCGTCAGCGGCGCCAGCGGCCTCGAACGCGTCCGCAGCACCTCCGCCCTCGGCCTCTCTGTCGTCTACGCCGAGTTCGGCTGGGGCGCGGGCGCCTCCGGCGGCAACGACATCCGCTTCCATCGACTCGCCGTCCAGGAACGCCTCGCCCTCGCGGCTGAGACGCTCCCCGAAGGCGTCACCCCACACCTCGGCCCGGTCAGCTCCATCATGGGCGAAATCATGCTCATGGGAGTGTCGAGCGAGACGCTCTCCCCCATGGACATCCGCGACGCCGCCGAGTGGACCCTCCGCCCCGCGATCCTCTCGATCCCCGGCATCGCCCAGGTCACCGTGCAAGGCGGCGAGGTCCGCCAGTTCCAGGTCCGCGCCGACCCCGAACTCCTCCGCCTCTACGGCCTCACGCTCGACGACCTCAAGAACGCCGTCACCGACTCCAACCGCGACACATCCGGCGGCTACCTCAACGACCACGGCAACGAGCTCATCGTCCGAAACCTCGGCCGCGCCCGCTCCGCCAGCGACATCGCCAACGCCCTCGTCGCCACACGCACCGCGGGCGACCACGCCGTCCCCGTCCGCGTCCGCGACGTCGCCCACGTCCTCGAAGGCCCCTCCATCTACAAGCGCGGCGACGCCTCCATCAACGGCAAGCCCGGCGTCATCCTCGCCATCGCCAAACAGCCCGGCGCCGACAGCCGCGCGCTCATCGACGCGATCGAAGCCCGCATCGCCTCGATGCGCGCGACCCTTCCCCCCGACCTCTCCATCAACACCGAACTCTTCCGCCAATCCGATTTCATCAACCGCGCCATTGACAACGTCGCCCACGCCCTCCGCGACGGCTCCATCCTCGTCATCATCGTCCTCGGCCTCTTCCTCCTCAACGCCCGCGCCACCCTCGTCACCCTCACCGCGATCCCCCTCTCTCTCCTCGCCACCGCCGCCGTCTTCCACCTCCTCGGCCAGTCCATCAACACCATGACCCTCGGCGGCGTGGCCGTCGCCACCGGCGAGCTCGTCGATGATGCCGTCGTCGGCGTCGAGAACACCCTCCGCCGCCTCCGCGAGTCCCTCGCCGCCCGCCGCGCGGCAGCGCCGATCGAATCCCAAGCCTCATTCCTCTCCCGAACCATCGCCGCCGCGACCTTCGAAGTCCGCGCCCCGATCCTCGTCGGCACCGCAATCGTCCTCCTCACCTTCGTCCCCCTCGTCGCCCTCCCGGGCCTCGCCGGCCGCCTCTTCGCGCCCCTCGCCTGGGCGTACATCCTGTCGATCCTTGCCTCGATGGGTGTCTCGCTGACGGTGACGCCGGCGCTGTGCCACCTCTTGCTGCCGGCGGGGGGTCGGCTCGCGGCGGAGCGTGAATCGCCGGTCCTGCGATTCTGCAAGTCGCTTGCGCTGCGGGCGTACAACGTCGCACTGCCGCGGCCCATGACGGTCGTCGCGATCTCGACGGCGCTGGTCGTCGCCGCGGGCGTCACGCTTATGCGGCTGGGCGCCGAGTTTCTTCCGCCGTTCAACGAGGGGACCGCGACGGTCACCATCAACGCCGTGCCGGGCATTTCGCTGGACGAGTCCAACCGCCTCGGCGTGATGGCCGAGAAGCTTCTGCTGGATATTCCTGAGGTGAAATCGCTGGGCCGGCGCGTGGGGCGCGCCGAGCAGGACGAGCACGCGCTGGGCGTCAACAGCAACGAGATCGAGGTGGCCTTCTGGTCGCCGGACGAGGTCCGCGCGGGCGCGGGGGGCAGGCCCCTCTTCGCCGACGCCTCGGTGCGCAAGCCCCCCGCCACACTGCGGACCCTTGCCGAGGTGTTCGCGGACATCCGCGCCAAGCTCGCCCTGATCCCGGGCGTGACCACCGGGGTCGGCCAGCCGATCGGCCACCGCGTCGAGCATCTTCAGTCGGGCGTCGAGGCGCAGGTTGTTTTGAAGATCTTCGGGCCTGAGCTTCCGCTTCTCCGGCGTGCCGCCGACGAGACCATGCGCATTCTCGACACGGTGCCGGGCGTCGCCGATCTGGGCGTCGAGCAGCAGACCCTCATCCCCGAACTCCACGTCCGCGTCGATCCCGATCGCGCCGCCCGCTACGGCTTCACGGTCGGTGACCTTACGGACACGCTCGAAACCGCCCTCCGCGGCACCGTCGTCTCCAAGATCATCGACGGCCTCCGCCGCGCCGACCTCGTCGTCCTCCTCGACGACCCTTGGCGCGCCGAGCCGGACACGCTGGGCGACGTGCGGTTGCTCTCCCCCACCGGCGCCGTCGCCCTCGTCTCCGACGTCGCCGAGATCCGCGAGATGCCCGCCCCCAACGAGATCAACCGCGAGAACGCCCAGCGTCGAGTCATCGTGCACTGCAATGTCGAAGGCCGCGACCTCGCCACCACCGTCGGCGCGATCCGCGAAGCCATCGACAAGAATCTTCAACTCCCCCACGGCTACCTCGTCCAGTACGAAGGCCAGCACGAATCCCAACGCGAGGCCACCCGCTCCATCCTCCTGCTCTCCTCCCTCGCCCTCCTCGTGATGTTCGTCCTCCTCCGCGCGACCCTGCGCAGCTCGATGCTCGCCGCCCAGGTCCTCCTCAATGTCCCCTTCGCCTTCATCGGCGCCGTCGCCGCACTCCTCATCACGCGCCAGCCCTTCTCCGTCGCCTCCCTCGTCGGCTTCATTTCCCTCTGCGGCATCGCCGCCCGCAACGGCGTCCTCATGATCTCCCACTACCAGCACCTCATGATCCACGAGGGCATCCCCTTCGGCCGCGAACTCGTCGTCCGCGGCTCGCAGGAGCGCGTCGCCCCCGTCCTCATGACCGCCCTCACCACCGGCCTCGCGCTCATCCCACTCGCCCTTGCCTCAGGCGAACCCGGCAAAGAAATACTTCACCCCGTCGCCGTCGTCATCCTCGGCGGCCTCGTCACCTGCACCCTTCTCGATTTCTTCGTCACGCCCACCGTCTTCCTGAAGTTCGCCGGCCCCGCCGCTCGCCGCGCCGCCGAACTCACCAAGCGGAGCTTGGAGCCAACCCCATGAACAAACTCACTTGTGTCATTCCAGTCTTGTCGTCAATCGTCCCCGCGCGCGCGAGCATCGGATGCCGGGACACGCGGCTCCGAGCGCGTCCCGCGTCTTGCTCCCTCTCCCTCTGGGAGAGGGCCGGGGTGAGGGCTTCCCGTCTTCTACGCCCTCTTTTCCTGTCTTCTCCTCTGCTCGTAATTTGTGCTCTGTGCTCTGTGCTTTGTGCTTTCGCCCCTCGCACTCTCGCCCAACCCACTCCTACCCCACCCCCCGAGCACGACCACGACCACTCCCACCTCCTCGGCATCGGCGGCGACTACGACTCCCTGGGCCAGGCCCTCCGCGCCGTCGACCGCACGCTCCTCATCATCCAGTCCGACATGGCCCAGGGCGGCTCGCCCTTCATTGCCCACGACGCCGAAGGCATCGTCAACGTCGCCCGCCAGCTCGGCCGTCTATCACTCAAGCCCAACAGCGGCGTCGAACGCAAAAGCGTCCGCGAGGTCAATGTCCTGGGCAAGCAGCTCGCCGACGATGTGGACCATGTCCGCATCGACGCGCGCGAAGGCAACTGGGACCACGTCAAGCCCCACCTGGGCGAGCTTTCCGAGCTGATGGACAAGATCGCCGCGGTGGCCCCGTATCGCTACTCGACCACCGTCGAACCCGTCGCCGACCTCGCCGCCAATGTTCCGGTCGGCTTCGTGATCACGCTCAAGGATCCCAAAGGCGCGCCCGTCAAGGACCTCAAGATCGTCCACGAGATGCCCCTGCATCTTCTCGTCGTCTCTTCCGACCTCTCCTGGTACGCCCACGAGCATCCGGCGCGGCAACCCGACGGCACCTTCCACGCCACTATCACATTCCCGCACCCCGGCAAATACCGCCTCGTCCACGACTTCACGCCCAGCGAGGAGCACGCCGGCAACCAGATCGTCGCGACGGAGATCACGATCCCCGGAGAGGCTCCGAAGAACGCAGCGCTCGTGCTCAAGAACGACGAGTTCGAGCTCCACGACATCGGCAACGGCTACTCAGGCCGCTTCCGTTGCAATGCCGACGACGTCGTTCCCCGCACGGACACGCTCATCCGCTTCACGATCCAGCGCGAGGGAAAACCCGTCACCGACCTGCAGCCCTATCTCGGCGCGATGGGGCACCTGGTGATCTTCAGCGAGGACCTCAAGCACTACATCCACGCGCACCCGCTTGGCGCCGCCGACTTCGCGGCCCTCAAGAAGGCGAAAGAATCGGGCACCATCACCGCAGCCGGGTTCGGCGATCTCAAAAAACTCCCCGACGATTACGCCGACGGCGGCAAGGACGACGTCGTCTTCCACGTCCAGTTCCCCTCGCCCGGCATGTACCGCATGTTCGCCCAGTTCCAGCACAACGGCCTCGTCCTCACGCTCCCCTGGACCCTGCGCGTTTACTCCACCCCCAAAGGCCCCCACGAACACCCATGATCCTCAACATCTCTCCACGAGCCCCGAGCGTGAGCGAGCGGGTGCCTTCCCTTCCCTCTCCCCTTGGGAGAGGGCAGGGTGAGGGCTTTGCTTCTATGGCCTTTCTCTCCCACTCTCTGTTCCCCGTTTTTCGCTTTTCTCTTTTCGCCCTGAGCTTTCTCGCTCTCCCCGCCTGCGAGTCCCTCGACCACCGCCCCGACATCGACCGCGCCGCCTCGCTCGTCCACGACCGCTCGGGTCTCTCCCCCGACTGGTCCGCGTCCTGGGAAGAATCGCTCCTCACCCCCTGGGACGGCCTCACCCCCCTATCCGCCGACCACGCCGTCGCCATCGCCCTCCGCAACAACCGAGCCCTGCGCGCCAAGCTCGAAACCATCGCCGCCGCCCGCGCCGACCTCGTCCAATCGGGCCTGCTCCCCAACCCCGTCGTCGCTGTCTCCCTGGGCTTCCCGATCAACCACGCCGAGGGCGTGAAAATCGGCGTTTCGGTCGTCGAGCAGTTCGCCCAGATCTGGTTGATTCCCGCCAAGCGCGCCGCCGCGAGCGCCGACCTCGACCAGCGCATCCTCGAGAGCAGCAGCGACGCGCTCGCCCTCGTTGCCGAGACGCGCTCGCTGCACGCGCGCCTACTCTTCGCCCAACGCGGCCTCTCGCTCCGCCGCGAGCACCTCTCGCTCCTCGAACGCTCCAGTTCCGCCATCGAATCCCGCGTTCGCGCGGGCGAGGCCAGCCGCCTCGATCTCTCACGCCAGCGTCTCGAGCACCTCAAGCTCCGCGCCGAAATCATCGAGCTCGACAGCGAAACCGACCGTCTCCGCCGCCGCCTCCTCGAACTCCTGGGCGTCGCCGACCGCCCCAGCAACTTCGAGCTCACCGACGCGATTCCCATGGAGCCCTCGGCGCCAGCCGAGGGGCAGCTCCCCACCGAGCCCGAAATCATCGAGCTCGCCCGCGTCCAGCGCCTCGACGTCGCCGCAAGCCGCGCCGAATACTCCGCCGCCCTCGCCCGCGTCGACCAGGCGGGCCGCTCCCGTCTCGAGCACCTCGACGCCGGCCTCGGCTACGAGCGCGACGACGACGCCGCCCAGACGCTCGGCCCCACGATCGAGCTCTCCATCCCCATCTTCGACACCGGCGCCGCGCGCGAAAGCAAGGCCGAGGCCGAAGCCCGCCGCGCACTCCTCCTCGCCGACGCGACCACCCAGCGCGCCGTGCGCGAGGCCCGCGAAGCGTGGGTCCACGCCGCCTCCACCGCCGCGGCCCTCGATATCCAGCAGCGCGAGCTCCTCCCCGAAGCCGAGCGGGCGATGACGCTCTCCGAGCAAACCTTCGCCGCCGGCCGCACGGACCTCTTCACCCAGCTCGTCGCCCAGCGCGACCTCCTCGAAGCCCGCACGCACCTCGCCGATCTCGAACTCGCCCACCACCTCGCCCTCATCGAACTCGAACGCGCCGTCGGCGGCATGCTGCCGCCGTAAGCAGAGCCGTCGGCGCAAGCCGACGGGCAAGTGAGTCGCCGGGTGTCACTGGTCGCTGCTCCGAGTCGGGTGCCACTGGTCGCTGCT
>DASZQL010000206.1:0-2085 GCA_035549675.1 Phycisphaerales bacterium
TGCGCTCGTGCTGCTGCTGGTGCTGTTGCTGATCGCGAAGTACGCGGGGATGGTGCCGCTGTGCGTCTTGGCGAGCGTGCTGATGGTGGTCGCCTGGAACATGATGGAACTGCACCGGTTCCGGTGGCTGCTGGGCGGGCCGAAGAGCGACGCGGCGGTGCTGCTGACGACATTCGGCCTGACGGTGCTGGTGGACCTCACCGTCGCGGTGCAGGCGGGGATGGTGCTCGCGGCGGTGATGTTCATCAAGCGGATGGCGGACGTGACGAACATCGGGGACCTGCGCGAGGATGCGGAATCGGGCGCCGAGGGTGATCAGTTGCCGGTGGTGCGCAAGCCGCCGGCGGGGGTCGAGGTGTACACGATCCGGGGGTCGTTCTTCTTCGGGGCAGCGTACAAGCTGCGGGAGGCGATCGACGCGGTGGGCAAGCCGCCTCGGGTGCTGATCGTGGATCTGAAGAGCGTGCTGGCGATCGACGCGACGGGGATGCATGCGCTGGACGAGATGCGGCGGCGGTGCCGCCGGGACTCGACGGTGCTGTTTTTGGTGGGGGTGCACTCGCAGCCGCTGATGGCGCTGGCGAAGAGCGGGATGCTGGACCGGTTCGGGGATCACAACCTGTTTGATTCGGTGGATGCGGCGCTGGACCGGGCGGAGAGGCTGTTGGAGTCGGCGGAGGAGCATCGGCGGCATCTGCCGGAGGCGATGCACGACACAGGGCATTGAAGATTCACCGCAGAGGCGCAGAGAACGCAGGGGAAGAAGAGAAAGAGTTTGTAATGGATGCGATCGAGGGGCTTGCCGCTGCGCGGCGGCGCCCGTCGCAACGGTCGTGCGCCCTGCGGGCGAAGATGGGACGAAGACACTGGTGGACAAGCCACCAGTGGCACACGCGGGGCACTACAGTCGGCTCAAAGCCGCCGCCTGTAGTGGCACGGGCACGAAGTGGACTCGCGTCAATCCGCTTGTTGCCTTGCGATCCACGCGTCGATCTGGCGGGTCATTTCGTCGAGGGGGACGGCGCCCTGGCCCAGGACGGCGTCGTGGAAGCCGCGGATGTCGAACTTGGGGCCGAGGGCTTCCTGGGCTTTTTTGCGGAGCATCTTGATGTGGAGCTCGCCGATCTTGTAGGCGACGGCCTGGCCGGGCCAGGCGATGTAGCGGTCGACTTCGCGCTCGATGTTGGTGCGGGTCAAGGCGCTGTTGTCGAGCATGAAGGTGATCGCGCGGTCGCGTGACCAGTTGAAGGCGTGCATGCCGGTGTCGACGACGAGGCGCATGGCGCGCCACATCTCGTAGGAGTGGCGGCCGAAGTCGTCGTAGGGGTCCTCGAAGAAGCCATGGCCGCTGGGGAAGGGCTGGTCGCCCATGTCGAGACCGAGTGATTCGGAGTAGAGGCCCCAGCCCTCGACGAAGACGGTGTAGCCGACGCCGGTGCGCCACTCGGGGAGGCCGGCGTCGGCGAGCTCCTGGGCGAGGGCGATCTGGAGGTGGTGGCCCGGGCACGCTTCGTGGAGCGTGAGGGGGATCATTTCGTACTTGGGACGCTGGTCGAGGCGCCAGGTGTTGGCGATGAAGTAGCCGGCGACGCCGTTCTTGAGGGACCCGTTGTAGTAGAAGGCGGTGGGCGAGGAGGCGGCGATGAAGGCGGGCATCTCGCGCACGCCGTAGGGGAGACGGGGGAGCTTGCCGAAGAGGCGCGGGAGCTCGGCGTCGATGCGCTTGGCGATGGCGCGGTAGCCGTCGAGAAGTTCGTCGGCGCTGGTGTAGTAGAAGCGCGGATCGGTGCGGAGATAGTCGGTGAAGGCGCGGAAGAGCTCATCGCCCTTGAGCTCGTTCTTCTTCGGGAAATCGGAGCGGGCGATGGTGTCCATCATTTCGGAGCGGATGCGGGCGACTTCCTTGAGGCCGATGTCGTGGATCTGCTTGGCGGTGAAGGGAAGAGTGGTGTAGCCCTCGATCTGAAAGTTGTAATACGCCTCGCCGTCGGGGAAATCGGCGCAGGCGATGGTGTCGCGGCAGGCGGGGATGTACTCGTCGCGGAGGAACTCGCCGAGCTTGCGGAAGGCGGGGACGACTTTGGT
>DASZQL010000207.1:0-7060 GCA_035549675.1 Phycisphaerales bacterium
CCGCGAGCCCGATCGCGATCGACACCCCGCCCCCCGTCAGGCAACGCACGAACAGATCGCGCCCCAGCCGATCCGTTCCGAAAATTCTCAAACTCCCCGCCCCGAACTCCGCCGCGCGGGCCGACTCCGTCTCATCCATCGCCGCCCACGAGGGAGGCAGCAAGAACCCCTGCGCATTCCCCGATGCGTACCGCGCCACCCCGCTTGCATCCGCCCCGAGCGTGTACGGCAGACTCCCGAGGCACATCACCACCAGCGTCAGCAGCACCGCCCCGCCGATCAATACCCCACGCCGCCGTCCCATCTCCCTCCACACCGAACCTGCGGCACTGATGGCTTGTCCGCCCGTGCGATCGTCACTCCCGACGCCCATCGAAGCGGGGGAGCCAGTTTCACCCATGGCCACGCTCATCCCCGGCATCCTACCGCTCCAGGTGGCCCGGCACTCCGTGCCGGGTCCTCTCATTCCCTCCCCGATTCCGATCGGGCGAGGTGTCGTGCGAAGCACACGGAGGGGCTTCGCGACAAACACCTGTCAACGACCAACGAGCAACCAACTTTCAATCCAACTGTTTCCCCTCCGCGCTCTCCGCGTCTCCGCGGTGAGTTCTTCCCCGCTACGATCACCGCGTCCCACCCCCGGAGGTCCCTCGTGAAGAAGCGATCACTCCTTCCCCCGATTCTTCTCGCCACCGTCGCCGTCATCCTGCTCATCCGCCTGCCCATGCAGGCCGCCGAGCGCGCCACCGACTACTCCGTCTTCGAGCCCGTCGTCGACATCTACGGCCTCATCAACCACAACTTCTATAAGGAGCCCGACCCCAAGGCCCTGATGGACGGCGCCATCAAGGGCATGATCGAAGCCCTCGACGACCCCTACACCGAGTTCATCCCCCCCGACAACGAGAGCGACTTCGACAAGATCGTCCGCGGCGAGTTCGTCGGCATCGGTGCGCAGGTCCAAACCGAAGAAAACTTCCTCAAGATCGTCACGCCCCTCGAAGACTCGCCCGCCTACAAGGCCGGCATCGAGGCCGACGACCTCGTCGTCGCCGTCAACAAGCAGAGCACCTTCAAGATCCCCGTCGACAAGGTCATCGATCAACTCACGGGCGAGCCGGGCTCGACCGTCACGATCACAATTGAACGCGCGACCGACACGCCGCCCCCGGGCGCCAAGCCCGCCTCCGTCCCCGGCGAACTCGGCGAAGCCCCCGGCCCCAAGCCCGGCCGCATCCGGTTCGACTTCACCATCACCCGCCAGCGGATCATCACCTCGACCGTCAAGGGCGTGCACCGCTCCGGCGATCAGTGGTCCTATTTCATCGATCCCGTTTCGAAGATCGCCTACGTGCGCGTCACACAGTTCACCGCAAGCACCATCCCGGAGCTCGACGCCGCCTGCTCGTCTCTCGTCAAGGAAGGCCTCAAGGGCATGATCCTCGACCTCCGCTTCAACGGCGGCGGAGCCCTTGTCGCCGCGGTCCAGATGGCCGACCTCTTCCTCAAGGAAGGCGTCATCGTCTCCACGAAGGGCCGCACCATCGCCGAGGAAAAGGTCTACGCCCGCGCCCCCGAGACCCTCCCCGACTTCCCCCTCGTCGTCCTCGTCAACCGCGGCAGCGCTTCCGCCAGCGAAATTGTCGCCGGCGCGCTTGTCGATAACAACCGCGCGATCGTCCTCGGCGAGCGCACCTTCGGCAAGGGCATCGTCCAGAACGTCCACCGCCTCCCTCTCGGCGCCGGACAGCTCAAGATCACCGAGCAGTACTACTTCCTCCCCTCCGGCCGCTGCCTGCAGCGCACCGACGATTCCTCGGAGTGGGGCGTCGATCCCTCGCCCGGGTTCTATCTCCCGATGACCAACGACGAGTACCGCGAGATGATCCGCGTCCGCCGCGTCGAGGAAGTCATCCGTCGCCGCGACGCGGGCGGCGGTGATCAGACGAACTGGAGCGACCCCGACTGGATCCTCGACCACCTCAAGGACAAGCAGCTCTCCGCCGCGGTCCGCACCGTCAAGGCCAAGGTCGCGACGGGCGAGTGGGAAAAAGTCGGCGAGGACGCGCCGCCCGGCAAGATCGAAGTCGCCGAGCTGAAGATCGTCGAGGAGCGCTACCGCCTGCTCTCGCGCGAGCTCGACCGCGTCGAGCGCCGCATCCAGGCCCTCTCCGCCGCGACCGATGAGGACGCCGCCGCGATCGCGCTCGACATCTCGCCGATCCCCGAAGACACCGACCTCACCGGCGGCACCATCACCATCACCAACGCCGAAGGCAAGACCATCGCCACCCTCAAAGTCACCGGCCCCGACTTCGCCCGCTACCTCACCGGCGCCCCCGTCGAAAAAACCGACACCGCGCCCATCAAGTAGTCAATCTCTTCGTGAGAACCGTACCGCACGCTCCATGATGCGCCGTGCCCTTCCGCTCCCTCTCCCCCTGGGAGAGGGCCGGGGGTGAGGGCTTCTGGTTCAACTCAGTTTCTTCTTCCCACATTCTGCCTTTTCCTCTATCAGCCTCCCCTCCGCGTTCCTCTGTCTACCTCCATTTTCCTCTGCGTTCATGTCTTTCCTGATGCCCGATCCCCGGTGCCTGGTGCCTGCCTCCCCCCTCATCCTCGCCCTCGAATCCTCCTGCGATGAAACCGCCGCCGCCGTGGTCCGCGCCGGCAACACTGTTCTCTCCAACGTCATCGCCTCGCAGCACGACCTCCACGCCGAATACGCCGGCGTCGTCCCCGAGATCGCCAGCCGCGCCCACGTCGAGCGCCTCCTCCCCGTCCTCCGCCGCGCGCTCACCGACGCCAACATCACATACACGGACCTCGCCGCCATCGCCGTCGGTCATCGCCCCGGCCTGATCGGCTCCCTCCTCGTCGGCGTCTCCGCCGCCAAAGCTCTCGCCTGGTCCCTCAACATCCCCATCCTCGGCATCGACCACGTGCAGGCACATCTCTACGCCGGCCTTCTTGACCGCGCCGCCGATTCCCTCGACAACGTCTTCCCCGCCCTCGGCCTCGTCGTCTCCGGAGGTCACACCTCCCTCTACCTTCTCGACTCCCCCCTGAAGCTCCGCCGCCTCGGCTCCACGATCGATGACGCCGTCGGCGAGGCCTACGACAAGGCCGCCGTCATCCTCGGACTTCCCTTCCCCGGCGGCCCGCACCTCGACAAGCTCGCCCAATCCGGCAACGACCGCGCCTTCGACTTCCCCCTCTCCCGCCTCGCCCCCGACTCCCTCGACTTCTCCTTCAGCGGCCTCAAGACCGCCACCCTCTACACCGTCCGCGGCGTGCCCCAAGCGCCTTCGTCCGCACCCTCTCCCTCTGGGAGAGGGCAGGGTGAGGGCTACTCTCCCTCGGTGTCTTCCTCTCCGTCCTCCTCTCCGTCTTTTCGTTCCTCCGTCCCCCGCTCCGCCCTCCCCCCCGACCGCTACCCCGACGTCGCTGCATCCTTCCAGCGCGCCGCGATCAACGCCCTCCTCCTCAAGGTCCGCCGCGCCCTCGACCTCCACTCCGATATCCGCTCCCTCCTCATCGGAGGAGGCGTCAGCGCCAACTCCCGCCTCCGCACCGAGTTCACCACGCTCGCACGCGAGCGCAACCTCCGTCTCTTTCTCCCGCCAATGCCGTACTGCCTCGACAACGCCGCGATGATCGCCGGCCTCGCCTGGCATCGTTTCATCAACAACGATTTCGACGACCTCGCCCTCAGTGCCCATCCCAGCTCATCGCTCGCCTCAGCGTGAGCATCTCGAATAGCAACGGCAAGCATCTCGAATAACAAAGGCAAGCGTCTCGAATATCAAAGGCAAGCCTCTCGAATAACAAAGGCAACTCGTGCCACTACAGGCGGCGGCTTTGAGCCGACTGTAGTGCCCCGATGCGCCGCCATCCGCCGATTACTCGCCCCGAATCGCTTCGACACCCTGCATCGCCCACCGCTCCCCGAACCGTTGAACGATCATCGCCAGATCGCCGATCCCCACGCGCCCATCCCCATCCGCGTCCGCCCCGATCCCCGGCGGCACCGCATCCCCCCAACTGTCGATCAGCACCGCCACGTCCGCCAGGTTCGTCTCGCCGTCCCGGTTCACATCGCTCGCCTGCGCAGCGCCGATCAGGTTCGCGAAGATCCGCTCGCCGAGATCCTCGTACCCACTCAGGTTCAGGTGCGCGCGCCCGTCAAACCGGTACCACCCCCGCGCCTGCATCTCGTTCGCGTTCGTCAGCATCTCCAAGTCCACCATCGCCGTCCGCGGCGTGCTCAACGCATAACTTCTCGCCGCCGCCCGGTACCCATGCAGCATCGGATCATCCGGCAGCGCGATCGGGTGCGACGGCACCACCAGCAGGAACAACCCCGCCGGGTCCCACCCGTGCGCGACGAACGCCGACTCGAACCGCCGCCGCACCGCGTCGAGATTGTCCGCGTACGCCGAAGCGCTCGACCCGACGCTCACCTGCCGCGGCCCCAGCGACGGCAGCGTCTCCTGCCGGTCGTTGAACCCCGAGTTGACGACCACCAGCACCATCGGGCTCGTCGTGTTCTGAAGCCGCACGACCTGCTCGAGGTAGTACCCGAACTGCTGCTCCGTCATCTCGACACAGATCCGCGACGCCATGCTCCGGAGCGATCGGCCGCCGTCGTATACCAGCGACGAGAACGCGATCCCGTGCGCCTTCGACACGTTCTCGCACCGGTTCACTGTCCCGAAGAACGGCCCGACGATCGGCGTCCCCGCCTGCCGCGAGTACCCGCCATACACCGCGCCGCCCGCGCGCCCTCCCGCCGGCACATCGAACTGAGCCACGCGCATCGAGTACCCCGACGCATCGAACGTCGACACAACCGCTCCATCGAGCGTGCCCGCATAGGGCGGATCGTCGTGCCTGAACCCCGGCTGGAAAGAACCATTCCCCCAAGGCCCCGCCCCGTACGCCAGATGGAACCGGAGCGGCCCCGTCACATCGATCGGGCACGACCACTCCATCCGAATCCCCACCGCCTGTTGCGTGAACACGTTCCCCGACTTCACAAACCCATACATCGAGGGCGGCACGTTCACCACGTTCTGCCAGTACGCCGCGAGCTCCGCCGGCAGCCCCGAATCCCGCGGCAACTCCGCCGGAAAGATCTGCCCGCCGAATCCGTAACCTTGCGTCGACGCCGCGCCAGATGGCATGACCGCCGTCGCGTACATGCCGAACCGCTGGTACAGCGCCTTCGACATCCCGTCATCCCAGCCGTTCGCAAAGTACAACTGATTCGAATCGCCGATCCCCACCACATCGACGCGCCGAGTCCACGCCGCCTCCCAGAAGGGGACCAGCGCCTCAGGCCGGACCAGCGCCGAGGGCGGCGCCTTGTCACTCGCCACCTGCTCCGGCGCGCCGGCCTGCTCATCGTGCCCGATCGTCAGCGGCTGGCCTTGAACACCGCCGCAAACCACCGCCAGCGCACCCACCGCGCCCGCAACCAGACCAACGAAACGACGCGACGTCATTTTCTCGCGCATATTCACGGATTCCAGACCCATTTCCCCGGCACCCCAGAATACCCCAACTCCGCGTTCGCGCCGCCCGATTCGCCCCGCCTTGGCGCCAACTTCAGCCAATTCCGGCCCCCGCCTCTTTCCTGGGTCAATAAACTCGTCCATCCCGACTCCCCGATACCAATGACCCATCCCACCCGCCTCGACGATCCCCATCTCCTCGCCGAATGCGATCTCACCAAAAATCGCACCCGCGGCCCCGGCGGCCAGCACCGCAACAAAGTCGAGTCCGGCGTCCACCTCACCCACCGTCCCACAGGCATCGAGGCCGGCGCCACCGAGCGCCGTTCTTCCGTTGAAAACCAGCGCGTCGCCCTCCGCCGGATGCGTCTCAACCTCGCCGTCGAAGTCCGCGCGCCCGTCTCGCTGGGCGACGCCGCCTCCGACCTCTGGCGATCACGTGTGAAGTCCCCGCGCAAGCAGCCCGCCGCGCCGCCCGATCCGCTCCTCCCGAAACTCCGCGCGCCCGCCACCGGCGACCGCATCGCCATCAGCCCCGACCACGAGGACTTCCCCGCCATCCTCGCCGAAGCGCTCGACTTCATCGCCGACGCCAACTGGGACCACAAGCCCGCCGCCATCCGCCTCGGCGTCTCCCCCTCCCAACTCCTCAAGCTCATCAAGGACCACCCGCCCGCCTTCGTCCACCTCAACCGCCAACGCGCCACCCGCGGCCTTCACGCCCTGAAGTAGCGCTCGCCATCTCGGCGCACCAGGATTCCGCTCGGCGCACCAGGATCCCGCCTGCCTTCGAGGCCGAACCACGGATAGCGCGAACCGCGAATGCAAAAGGAGCGCGTAGTTTTCCCTCCTTGACGCCCCGAAGGGGCGCACGATCGTTGCCAGGGGCCGCGACCGAGGCTCCGCGAGGGAGCGCGCCCCTGGTCACCGCCCCCTCAACTCTCCTCCTCCCGTCTTTCCTACATAGGGGCTACTTCCACTCCCCGCTTCTACTCTCACTACACCGGGTGGGCGGGCTACCTCCTCTCCTCCTCTTCACTTCCGACTTCCGCTCCTTCTCCGCTACCATCCTCTCCCTTTCTCGGAGTCCCCCATGCCCCTCATCGTCACCGGAACCGTCGGCATCGACACCGTCCACACGCCCACCGACAAGGCCGAGCAAGTCCTCGGCGGCTCGTGCGTCTACTTCGCCGCCGCCGCCTCCTTCTTCACCAAGGTCCGCGTCGTCGCCGTCGCCGGCGGCGATCTCTCTGAGGCCCACTTCAACGTCTTCAAGAAGTTCCCCTCGATCGACGTCGACGGCCTGGAAATCCGCAAGGGCTCCAAGACCTTCGCCTGGGGCGGCCGCTACCTCGACGACATGAACGAGCGCGAAACGCTCTTCACCGACCTCAATGTCCTCACCGAGCACCCCCCCAAGCCCCCCGAGAAGTACCGCGACTCCAAGTTCGTCTTTCTGGCCAACACGCACCCCAAGATCCAGCACGAGCTCCTCCAGAGTTTCCCCCAGCGGGTGATCTCCGTCGCCGACACGATGAACCTCT
>DASZQL010000208.1:0-4328 GCA_035549675.1 Phycisphaerales bacterium
TCAGCTCCACCGACATCCGCGAAATCATGAGCGGCTCCAAGGTCAACGTCCGGGGCGGCGGCGGCTTCGGCGGCGGTGGGCGCGGCGGCGGAGGACGGCGCGGCGGTGGTGGGGGAGGCGGTGGCGGCGACACCATCTCGCTCACGATTTCCGGCAGCCCCGCCGAGCTCGAAAAGGGTTTCCAACTCGCCTATCTCCTCCTCACCGAGCCAAAGATCGAGCCCACCGCCTTCGAGCAGTTCCAGACCAACGGCAAGACCATGCTCGAGGAAGTGACCAAGAACCCGATGATGTACGGCGGCCGGATGGTCAACGCCGCGACCTACCCCGACACCGAACCCCGCACCCAGCCGCTCACCGAGGAGCAGATCGATCACCTAACGGTCGATGCCGCGCAGGCGTGGCTCGACAAGCTGCTCCGCGAATCGCCCATCGAGGTCACGATCGTGGGCGACCTGCCGCGCGAGAAGGCGATGGAGCTGACCGCGAAGTACATCGGCTCGCTCCCAACGCGCGAGCGCATCGCCCCGACCACCTTCGCGAACCTCCGCCAGATCGAGCGCCCCAAGGGCCCTCGCGTCATCACGAAGTCCATCGAGACCCAGACGCCGCAGGCCTTCGTCCACTGCGGGTTCTACGGCACCGACGAAAAGAACATCGATGACACCCGCTACCTTAACATGGCCGCCCGGGTGCTCAGCACACGGATGATCAAGGAAGTCCGCGAGGATGCGCAGCTCGTCTACAGCATCGGCGCGTCTTCACGCGCCGGCTCCACGTACCCCGGCTTCGGCATGTTCTCCGCCAGCGCCCCGACCGACCCGGCGAAAGCCCCCGCGCTCGTCGAGAAGCTCGGCTCCATGTACCGCGAGTTCGCCCAGAACGGCCCGACCGACGACGAGATGACCGTCGCCAAGAAGCAGTTCGCCAACACGCTCGAAGAACAGATGCGCGAGCCCGGCTTCTGGTCCGGCCGCCTCAGCGGCATGACCTTCCACGGCGGCTGCCTCGACGACATCATGACCGCCCCCGAGGCGTACCAGCAGATGACCAAGGAGCAGGTCCGTCAGACCTTCGCGAAGTACTGGTCGCCGGAGAATGAAGTGACGGTGGTGGTAAAGCCGGAGGAACAACCTGACGCGACGCCTGGCGCAAAGCCCGAAGCCGCGACATCGCCATCATCTACCGCGAATTGAGCCGCTGGCGCAAGCCAGCGGGCCAACTCAACGAGCCCCGCGCGTCATCAAGGGGTGTCTCAACGAACCCCGAGCGTGAGCGAGCGGGGCCTTTGCCACTCCCTCCCCCGATCCCAATCGGGGGAGGTGTCACGACAAAGTCGTGACGGAGGGGGTTTCCAACTGATGCCCGATCCCTGATCCCCGATGCCTTTCCTCAGCGACAAACTTCCGCCCAGTGCAGGATCGCCACGGCAACATCCCCCAGCCCGATGGATCCGTTCCCATCGAGATCCGCCGCGGCGGGTGCAGGCGGAACGGCGAGCGTCCAGTGCTGGATGAGCACGGCGATATCCGAGAGGCCGACAGCCTGATTGCCATCAACATCGCCGGGACACGCGGGTGTGATCGGGCCGCGGTCATGGACGAAGGCATCCCAGTGGGCGTTGGTGTCGTCGGGAACGAGGTTTGAGGCGAAGGTGTCGAAGGCCACGAAGCGGCCGTCGGCGGAGATCGCCGAGGGAAGGGCGATTTGGCTGAAATCGTTCGCCTCCCCGCCGGTGTTGTCGACGTTTACGCGGCTTGTCCGGTGCGTCACGCGATCGTGGACAAAGACATCCCAGGTGAGGTTGGTATCGCCGGGCACGAGGTTCGACGCCTCGGACGAGAAGACCACGATGCGGCCGTCGGCGGAAATCGCGGGCCGATCTTGAGAGAGGAAGAAGTCGTCGTTATTCCCTTGCGTCCCATCCGATGCGACGCTGACGCGCGTAATCTGGCCCGACTGCAGGTCTTGGACGAAGACATCCGCGCCGCCGTTGGTATCGCCGGGAACAAGGTTCGTGGCGAGGGAATGGAACGCGACACACCGGCCGTCGGCGGAAATCGATGGCGACCAGCTGTGGCCGTCCGCCGGGGTGCCCCCCGGGGCTGCGCTGATGCGCGTTGTCAGCCCCGTCTGGCGATCGTGGACAAAGGCATCGATCGCGCCGTTCGTGTCGTCGGGAGCAAGGTTCGAGGCAGTGGAATCGAACGCCACGAAGCGTCCGTCGGCGGAGATCGTTTGGTAGTAACTCCCGCCGTTGGCCTCCCCGCCGCTGCTGTCCACGCTCACGCGCGAAGTCCGGCCCGTCTGGCGATCGTGGACATAGACGTCGAGGTTGTCATTGGTGTCGCCGGGAACGAGATTGGCAGCGCCGGAATAGAACGTCACGAACCGCCCATCGGCGGAGATGGAGGGAGAGCCGCTGGCGAACTCCCCCTGCGTCCCATCTGTGGCGACGCTGACGCGGCTGGTCTGGCCCGTCTGGCGATCGTGAACAAAGATGTCGGTGCGGCCGTTGGTATCGTTCTGGACGAGGTTCGTGGCGTCGGACTCGAACGCCACGAAGCGGCTGTCAGCGGACATCGTGAGATAGATGCAGTTGCCGTTCCCCTGCCCGCCGTTGCTGTCCACGCTGACGCGGCTGGTCTCACCCGTCTGACGATCGCGAACAAAGATATCCGAGGCGCTGTTGGTGTCGCCCGCGACGAGATTTGAGGCATTGGAATAAAAAGCCACGAATCGGCCGTCAGTGGAGATGGCGGGGACGCCGCTGCCGTCGTTCCCCTGCGCGCCGTCGTTGGCGAGACTGACGCGCGTCGTGGTCTGGGCCGCGGCCGGGCACGCGGGTGCCAGAGCGATGCAGCTCACCAGAAGCGCGCGACCCGCATCGAAAACCAGTTGCTTTTTCATGGACGTGTTCCCGTCAAGAGATGAGCTGGAGAATGAGGAGTCGCCGGGTATACGACGACGGCCGGTGCGACACTCGCTATTGGCAAGTTTCCGCCCAGTGCAGGATGACAGCCGCAACATCGCCGAGGCCGATGGAGCCGTTCCCGTCGAGGTCCGCCGCGGCGGGCGCGGGCGGCACGGCGAACGTCCAGTTCTGGATGAGCACCGCGATATCGGAGAGCCCGATGCCGTTGCTGCCGTCGACATCTCCCGGACAAGCCGGGGTCGTCGCTCCCCGGTCGTGAACGAAGACGTCAAAGGTGTTGTTCGTATCACCGGGAACAAGATTTGAGGCCAAGGAATCGAACGCCACAGAGCGGCCGTCGGCGGAAATCACCACCGGGAAATACGCACTGAACTCGTTCGCCTGCCCGCCGGCGCTGTCGACGCTCACCCGGGTCGTCCGCGCGGTGTGACGATCGTGGACGAAGACGTCCGGCAACTTGTTCGTGTCGCCGGGCACGAGGTTCGGGGCGTCGGAAATGAATGCGACAACGCGCCCGTCGGCGGAGATCGCGGGGCAACCGCCAGCAATGGCGAGCCCGCCGCTGGCATAGCTCCCTTCGGTGCCATCGGACGCGACGCTGACGCGCGTGGTCTGGCCCGACACTCGGTCGTGGACGAACACATCTTCATAGAAGTTGGTGTCGCCAGGGACGAGGTCCGAGTCGTAGGATCGGAACGCGACATACCGGCCGTCGCCCGAGATCGAAGGCGACCGGCTGCCCCCTTTTCCTTGGGCGCCGCCGGAGGCCACGCTGACGCGAGCGGTCTGCCCGGTCTGGCGATCGTGGACAAAGACGTCCGCGTAACCGTTGGTATCGTCCGGCACGAGGTTCGACGCGTCGGACTCGAACGCCACGAAGCGGCCATCGGCGGAAATGGAGTTGAAGCCCGCGTCGGCGTTCGCCTGCTCTCCCGCACTGTTGACGTTCACGCGGCTCGTCTGGCCCGTCTGACGATCGTGGACAAAGAGGTCCGCGAAACCATTGGTATCACCCGGCACGAGATTCGAGGCGAACGACCAAAAGCTCACGAATCGCCCGTCGGCGGAAAGGGACGGGAGATCGCTGGCATCGTTCCCCTGGATGCCCGCGATGCCGACGCTGACGCGGCTGGTCTGGCCCGTCTGGCGATCGTGGACGAAGACGTCGGTGAAACCATTGGTGTCGCCCGGAACGAAGTTCGAAGCGTTGGAATCGAACGCCACGAATCGACCGTCAACCGAAATGGAGTTGAAGTAGCCGGTCTCGTCATTGCCCTGCTCCCCCGCGCTGCCGACGCTCACGCGGCTCGTGTTCCCCGTCTGGCGATCGCGGACAAAGACGTCTCCGAAACCATTGGTGTCGCCCGGGACCAGGTTCGAGGCATAGGACCAG
>DASZQL010000209.1:0-6860 GCA_035549675.1 Phycisphaerales bacterium
TGCTCGGCTTCGACCTCAAGAGCGCCGACCACCGCACCGTCGAGCAGGTCATCTCCGACAGCCAGCTCAAAAAGCTCATCGACGAGGTCCGCCAGTCCGGCGTCCTCACGAAGCAGAAGCACGTCGAGCACACCATCCCGCACGGCGAAGACGGCAAGGAGATGCCGCACACCTACGACGTGACGCTCGCCTGTCTCCCCGATCCCCGCGAGGGCATCGGCGGCGTGGTCACCATCCTCCGCGACATCACGCGCGAAAAAGAAATCAGCCAGATGAAGTCCGACTTCGTCTCGCAGGCCTCGCACGAGCTGCGCACGCCGCTCGCCTCCATCAACGCTTACCTCGAGATGCTCCTCGACTCCGAAGCCTCCGATGAGGCCAGCCGTCAGGAGTTCTATTCCATCATCAAGTCCGAGGTGGACCGCGTCTGCCGCCTCATCGACAACATGCTCAACATCAGCCGCATCGAGGCGGGCATCGTCACCATCGACCGCGGCGAGGTGGACTTCGTCAAGGTGATCCGCGAGGTCATCGAGACGATGCAGCCCCAGGCCGCGACCAAGAAGATCATGCTCCTCGAAAAGTCCGGCCCGCTCGTCTACACCGCGAACGCCGACCGCGACATGATGCACCAGGTCGTCATGAATCTCGTGAGCAACGGCATCAAGTACACGCCCGAGGGCGGCCGCGTCACGGTCACCGTCGAGAACGACGATTCGGCCCGCTCCGTCCTCGTCTCCATCTCCGATACCGGTCTCGGCATCCCGCCCGAGGCCATGTCCAAGATCTTCGACAAGTTCTACCGCATCGAGAACTACAAGCGCGTCGCCAAGGGCACCGGCCTGGGCCTCAACCTCGTCAAGCACATCGTCGAGACCGTCCACGGCGGCAAGATCGGCGTCACCAGCCAGCTCGGCATGGGCAGCCGCTTCTGGTTCTCCATTCCCTACGAGCAACCCGAATCCTGAACGCACGGAGCCTTCACGATATGGACCCCATCAAAGTGCTCGTCGCCGACGATGAAAGCCACATCACGCAGGTGGTGTCGCTCAAGCTGCGCAAGGCCGGGTTCACCGTCGTCATGGCCGCCGACGGCGAAGAGGCCTACGAGCTCGCCGTGCAGGAGCTCCCCGCGCTCATCATCACCGACCTGCAGATGCCCTATCTCTCGGGGCTCGAGTTCTGCGAGCGCCTCCGCGCGAACCCGGCGACCTCTTCGATCCCCGCCGTCATGCTCACGGCCCGCGGCTACTCGCTCGCTCAGGAAGACCTCGCCAAGACGAATATCAAGCATGTCATGAGCAAGCCGTTCAGCCCCCGTGAGCTGCTGGCCAAGGTCCGCGAGCTGCTCGGGCTCGCGGCCGAATCCGACGGACCCATCGCGGAGGCCGCGTGACCCAGGCCTGTGTGCCCATCCTGGCTTCCGCGATGCACGAGGTGCTGCGCCAGCGCTGCGCCACCCTGCGGCTGTACCTCTGGCACTTCGACGCCGAGGGGCGCATGATCGATGCGCCGCCCATGAACACCCCCGTCGGCACGCTGCTCCGCGCGCCGTATTTCACCAACCTGATTCATCAGGTCAGCGCCAAGTGGAGCTCCTCGACCGATTCCGGCGCCCGGGAGCTGTTCCCGGGCTGCTGGTGCATCGTGCTGGAGGAAATGGAGCGCCGTCGCCGTCGCGGGCTCATGATCGCGGTCGCCTTCGAGGCCCGCGCGCTCGATGCCGAGGAGTTCGCCGCCGCGTGCCAGTCGGCGTCTCTCGACCGGCTCGCCACCGCCCAGGCCATGGCGAAAGGGTCGTTGTTCAGCGCCGATTGCATCGCCACGCTCTCCGTCGCGCTCCGCTGGTCGCTCGAGGACCTGAACGAGTCCGGGCGGCATCACGAAGCGCTCACGTCGTCGGGCCGCCAACTGACGGAACTCTACGAAGAGATCAGCCTGCTCTACAAGCTCGGGCGCTCGATGAACGAGCTGGAACAGCCCACCAAGTTCGTGCGCATGGCCTGCCACGAGCTCCAGCAGACCATGCCCTACACCTGGATCGCCGCGCGGTTCCGCAACGACCAGGACCTGTGCCGCGCCATGGCGGGTAAAACGATCATCGCCGGCGCCGTGCCGGACGAGAAGCAGTTCGCCGCCCAGGCCGACGGGCTCATCGTGGCCCACGGCGCGAGCGGCCCTCGTGTGCTGGACTCCGCCGCCGCGCCCCTACTCGCGCGCGAGAACGGGCAGGTCGTCTTCGTCCCCATCTCGCGAAACGGCGAGGTCATCGGCGCCTTCCTCGCCGGCAACAAGACCGGCCCCGACCCCACCGTCACGAACATGGATATCAAGCTGGTCGAGGCCGCCGCGGGCTCCGTCGGCACTCTTCTCGACAACGCCTTCCTCTACGACGACCAGCAGATCCTCTTCCTGGGCGTGGTCGAAGCCCTCACCGCCTCCATCGACGCCAAGGACCCGTATACGTGCGGTCACTCCGAGCGCGTCGCCCACCTCGCCGCCCTCCTCGCCTACGAGCACGGCTTGGAAGACGAGCAGATCGAGCGCATCCGCATCGCGGGCCTCGTGCACGATGTGGGCAAGATCGGCGTTCCCGAGGTCGTGCTCTGCAAGGCCGGCAAGCTCACCGACGAGGAGTTCGGGCAGATCAAGCTCCACCCCGAAATCGGCTACGACATCCTCAAGGACATCCCGCTCCTCAGCGACGTTCTTCCGGGTGTGCTCCACCACCACGAGCGCTACGACGGCCGGGGCTACCCGCACCGCCTCGCCGGCGAGAAGATCCCGCTCATGGCCCGCATCATCGGCCTCTGCGACTCCTTCGACGCCATGAGCTCGAACCGCACCTACCGCGCGGCGCTCCCGCGCGAGAAGGTGCTCGACGAGATCCGCAACAACGCAGGCACGCAGTTCGACCCCGCCCTCGCCGAGACCTTCCCGCGCGTCGATCTCCGCCGCTACGACGAGCTCGTCGCCCAGCACGCGCGGATGAGCGCCGAGGGCGGCCTCCGTGTCCGCCGCAAGCCCGGGGGAGGGACCATCTCATGAAAGCGAGCTCGCAGGATTTCGATCACGTCCGCGTCGTCACGATCTCGGGCGAGTTCACCGCCGACGATACCGAGGCGTTCAAGCGCACCACCGAGGACCGCGCTGGCAAGGTCAAGAGCGTCATCCTCGACTGCCGCGAGCTCGAGTTCGTCGACTCCGCCGCCCTCGAATCGTGGCTACGCCTCCAGGAACAGCTCGGTTCCCAGGGCGGCCAGCTCCGCCTCGTCGCGCCCGATACAACCGTCTCCACGATCCTCGAACTCACCCGGCTGAATCTCGCTTTCGAGTCTCACCCCTCCATCGAAAGCGCCGTCAGGAGCCTGCGTTGACCGATCCCGGATCGTCCATGCATTCGACCCAGACCAAGCTGCGCCAACCCGGCCAGCTCGGGTCGCTGCTCCTCTCGATGGGCAAGATCACCCCCGAGCAGCTCGACCAGGCGCTCGAGGAACAGAAGTCCCACGGCCACGCCAAACTGCTGGGCGAAGTCCTCGTCGAACTCGGCTTCGTCAGCGAAGCCCTCGTCATGGAGTGCCTCGCCAAGAGCTACGGCGTGCCCTTCGCCCGGATCTCCCCCCGCATCGCCGACCCGCGCGTCATCGACGCGCTCCCGCGCGACTTCATCGACTCGCACTGCGTCCTGCCCCTCTTCCGCGTGGATAAGGTCCTCACCGTCGCCGTCAGCGAACCGGCCAACCTCTATCTCGTCGAAGAGATCGAGCGCCAGAGCAACCTCAAGGCCCAGCTCGTCGCCGCGACCCCGCAGGACATCCGCGCCACGCTCCAGGCGTACCTCCCGTCGGCCAACGTCTTCGTGATCGACGAGATCTACGAGGACGTCGACGTCAAGGAGTTCAGCGTCACGGACGCGCAGTCCGTCGAGCTCGGCGACATCGAGGCCATGTCGGGCCAGACGCCCGTCGTCAAGCTCGTCAACTACGTCCTCTACCACGCGATCCACGACCGCGCCTCCGACATCCACGTCGAGCCCCTCGACCACTCCTGCCGCGTGCGCTTCCGCGTCGACGGCCGGATGCTCGTCAAGCTCACGCCGCCCTACCAGATGATGCCCGCCGTCGTCTCGCGCATCAAGATCATGGCCCGCATGGACATCGCCGAGCGCCGTGTCCCGCAGGACGGCGACATCCACATCGTCATCGACGGCCGCCCCGTCGACCTCCGCGTCTCCACCATGCCCGGCAAGTTCGGCGAGAAGGTCGTCGTCCGAATCATCGACAACCGCAACACCATCATCTCCTTCGAGAAGATGGGCATGCGCCCCGAGATGACCGAGAAGTGGCGGGGCCTCATCAATCTCCCCAACGGCATGGTGCTCGTCACCGGCCCCACCGGCTCCGGCAAATCCACCACCCTCTACAGCGCCCTCAACGAGATCTCCAGCGACGAGATCAACATCTCCACCGTCGAGAACCCCGTCGAAGCCCAGATGCCGGGCATCAACCAGTTCCAGGTCAACGAAAAAGCCGGCTTCAACTTCGCCAACGCGCTCCGCTCGCTCCTCCGCCAGGACCCCGACGTTCTCATGGTCGGCGAGATCCGCGACCTCGAGACCGCCACCATCGCCACCCAGGCCGCCCTCCCCGGCCACCTCGTCCTCTCCACGCTCCACACCAACGACTCCATCTCCGCCGTCACCCGCCTCGTCAACATGGGCGTCGACGCCTACCTCGTCGCCGCCATGCTCCGCGGCGTGCTCGCCCAGCGCCTCGTCCGCAAGAACTGCCCGCACTGCCGCGAGATCTACGCTGCGGAAGGCTCCGCTAAGGTCATGCTCGAAAAGGCGGGCCACAGCACCCAGGAACTCCAGCGCGGCAAGGGCTGCAAGCGCTGCCGCGGCTCGGGCTACGCCGGCCGCCTCGGCATCTTCGAGCTGCTCATCCCCAGCGACTCCATGCTCGAACTCATCGCCACCGGCGGCGCGCTCCAGGAACTTCGCAAGCACGCCATCCAGCAGGGCCACCAGGGCCTCCGCGACGACGGCCTCTTCAAGGTCGCCGCGGGCCTGACCACCATCGAGGAAATCCTCCGCGCCACCGCGGGTTGATCGTAAGAATCGCCGGACCCACGCCATGAACTTCGCGTACAAAGCCAAGGACAGCTCGGGCAAGACGGTCACCGGCACCATCGAGGCCAAGGCCCGCCGCGACGCCCTCCGCTCGCTCCAGAACGAGGGCCGGATCGTCATCGACATCCGCGAAGCCGATGCGCCCCTCGACAAGCAGGCCGTGATGGTCAAGCTCGCCGCGCAGACCGTCAAGCGCGACGAGGTCATCGCCTTCAGCACCCAGCTCGCCGTCATGCTCGATACCGGCGTCGCCCTCCCCGACGCACTCGACGCCTACCTCAAGCAGTCTCGCGCCGGCGGCATGAAGACGCTCATCGAGCTGATCTCCTCCCGCGTCACCAACGGCGTCGCCTTCTCCGTCGCCATCGCCGAGTTCCCCAAGGTCTTCCCGACACTCATGGTCAGCCTCATGAAAGCGTCCGAAGCCTCCGGCAAGATGGGCCTGATGCTCGCCCGCATCTCCGACTATCTCTCCAAGGAGCGCCGCACCGCCCGCCAGATCAAGGGCGCGCTCACCTACCCGCTCGTCATGGTCTCGCTCGCCCTCGCCGTGACCAGCTTCCTCGTCGCCTGGGTGCTTCCGCGCTTCGCCAAGATCTACGAATCGCGCCAGGCCGCGCTCCCCAAGCCCACCCAGATCGTCCTCGCCATCAGCAACTTCGTCACCGCGCACTGGCCCTGGATCGTCGCGGGTATCGTCGCACTGGTCGTCGGCGTCGTCGCCGCGCATCTGCACCCCAAGGGCCGCCGCGTCATCGACACCATCAAGCTCCGCGCCCCCGTCATCGGCCCCATGTTCACGCAGTGCTACCTTGCCCGCGCCTGCCGCACCCTCGGCACCCTCCTCGGCTCGGGCGTCACGATGCTCGACTCCGTCCGCATCGTCCGCGAGATCGTCCCGAACGCCCGCTGGCGCGAACTCTGGCGCCACATCGAAGAGGCCCTGACCCAGGGCCGCAACATGTCCGACGTCGTCAGCCAGTCCCCACTCATCCCGCCGTCGTTCAGCCAGATGATCGCCGCCGGCGAGCGCTCCGGCCGCATCGCCGACGTCATGGACCGTGTCGCCGCCGCCGCGGAAACCGACCTCGACGAGTCCGTCAAGACCGCCACCCAGCTCATCGAGCCCGCCATGATCATCTTCATGGGCGGCACGATCGGCGGCATCGCCATCGCCCTCCTCCTCCCCATCTTCTCCGTCGCCAGCGTCGTCTCCAAGTAGCGCGGATCGCTCCCGACCCTCTCCACCACCAAATAGAGCCTCTCGCCAGGGCCCACACAATCGTCGGTCGCCCAACGCCGAGCTACATTGGCGTCATGTGGCCCGACCGCGTGCATCTCGAAGGCGAAGAAATCCGGCTCGTCCCGCTCGATGTCTCCCACGCTGCCGACCTCTTCGCCGCAGCCGATCCTGAACTCTTCCGCTTCACCGCGCAAGGACCGACCGAATGGTCCGTCGCCGGCTTCGAGCAGGAAATCGCGAAGACCTGCGCGATCCCCGCAAGCGTTCCCCTTGCGATCATCCAGAAATCAACCGGCCGCGCCGTCGGCCGCACCACCTACATGGAAATCCGCGAGTCGATGCGCACGCTCGAGATCGGCCGCACCTGGATCGACCGCGCTCACCACGGCACGCGCGTTAACCCCGAAGCGAAGTTCCTCATGCTCCGCCACGCGTTCGAGTCGCTGGACCCTCCCGCCAACCGCGTGCAACTCACCACCGCCG
>DASZQL010000210.1:0-8121 GCA_035549675.1 Phycisphaerales bacterium
CGGGAAGCACCAGCGGATCAAACAAAATGTCATGCGCCGGCAAGCCGTACTTCTTCGTCGCGATGTCGTGAATTCGTTTCGCAATCGCGAGCTTGCGGTCCGCCGTCTTGCCCATCGCCTCGATGGGGTCCTCGTCGATTGTGCCCGCGATCACCGCCGCGCCATAGGTCTTCGCGAGCTTGCAGATGTGCGCGAGCTTCTCCTCGCCCTCTTCGAGGTTCATCGAGTTGATGATGCACTTGCCCGGCGCGTGCTTCAGGCCCGCCTCCAGCACGTCGAGCTGCGTCGAATCCACCATCAGCGGCGCCGACACCTGCCGCGCAAACCGCTTAACCACCTCCGTCATGTCCCGCGCGCCGTTGCGCCCGACGTAGTCCACGCACACGTCGAGCACGTGCGACCCTTCGCGCACCAGCTCCTTGCCCATCGAGACCAGACCGTCCCAGTCCTCCGCGTTCAGGAGGTTCTTAAACTGCCGCGAGCCGTTGGTGTTCGTCCGCTCGCCCACAATCAGAAAGCTCTTGTCCTGCCGGAACTCCGCCGTCGAGTAGAGCGAGCTGCATGCCGGCTTGTACGGCTCGATCACGCGCTTCTTCGGAGCGCGCCCCGCCAGCGCCTTCGCGAGCTCGCCGATATGTTCCGGAGTCGTGCCGCAACATCCGCCCACGATCGACACGCCGTCCTGCTCGACGAAGCGCATCATCGCCTCGACGAACGGGCCCGGCTTCAGCGGGTAGTCCGGCTTCCCGTCGAGCAGCACCGGCAGCCCCGCGTTCGGCAGGC
This sequence comes from Phycisphaerales bacterium, assembly GCA_035549675.1. Taxonomy (GTDB): domain Bacteria; phylum Planctomycetota; class Phycisphaerae; order Phycisphaerales; family UBA1924; genus DASZQL01. The sequence goes on from DASZQL010000210.1 coordinate 784, forward strand.
ACGACACATGCCGCGGCCAGTTCCTCCCCAGCCAGTGCACGTGCTCCGTCATCTCCTGAGGCCCTGTCGCGCAGTTCAGGCCCAGCGACAGAATCGGATACCCGCGCAGCGCCTCCGCCGCGGCGGAAATCTCCGTGCCGAGCAGCATCGTCCCCGTCGTCTCGACCGTGACCGAGACCATGATCGGGATGTCGTCCGTCGTCTTGCCCGCGAGCTCAAGCCCGCGCAGGCACGCGTTGATCGCGCACTTGACCTGCAGAATGTCCTGGCACGTCTCGATGATGAGCACATCGACGCCGCCGGCGACGAGGCCCCGGACCTGCTCGACGTACGACTCGATCATCTCGTCCCATGTCGTGTGCCCGAGCACCAGCAGCTTCGTGCCGGGCCCCATCGATCCCGCGACGAAACGAGGCTTGTCCTTCGTCGAGTGCTTGTCGCACGCCGCCCGCGCGACCTCCGCCGCGAGCTTGTTGAGCTCGAACGTCTCGGGAACCAGATCGAACTCCGCGAAGACGAGCTTGTTCGCGCCGAAGGTGTCTGTCTCGACAACATCCGCGCCGACCGAGAGGAACGACTCGTGAATTCCCTGGATCACGTCGGGCCGCGTGCGCACGAGGATCTCGGTGCAGTTTTCCTTGCCCAGGTAGTCGCGGTGCAGGTCGCAGTCGCACTTGTGGATGCTCGTCCCCATCGCGCCGTCGAAGACGAGCACACGCCGCGAGACTTCCTGTGCGAAACGGCTCTTCATGGAGATCCTTGCGAGAAGAGAAACTGGGCAACGGGGGAAGGCGGGGAGTGATCTTTCATCGACCGGTCGCGCCGGGCGAGCGAGCCAGGCATTGTATCCGTATATCCGGATATATGGCTAAATGTTCGTTCTGGACGTAACTATGCACCAGACGCAAGGCGCGGTAGGCTGGGGGGATGCCAAGTGATAACGCCCCTCTGTCTTGGTCTGATTGGTTTTCGTGGGAATGCTGGGCATGGAAGTATGCCGGGCGGTCTGCCATGAAGCACTGGATCGGTCTTATTGCCGGATCCCTAGCTTTGGGCGTGGCTGCTTTCACGATAGTGTGCGCGAAGGCAAGAAAGATTGACTGGGAAGAAGTCGGCTGGGGCGCTTTGACTTGGGCTATTGCGCTTGTCGTTTGCTTTGTGTTTTTCAGGTTTGTCGCGCCAACGGCGATGCACCGGCGTTTTTTGGAAATGCAGGCCATCGCCCAAAGGCCGCCGACAACGAAAGAGAAAATACAAAGACTCTACGCCGACTTAGCGGACAAGTCCGGCGAGACACTCAAAATAGTCTCTGAATCTAGATTCTGTGACAATTGCAGACGTACTGCCGCCGAGGGATGGCTAGGCGCGGCATCTGCTCTTATGTGGCACTCGATAGGACCAGAATCTCACCATGAGTTTGTGAGAGCCAGAGACAGACACAAGGCCAAGGCATACGGCACGGTTCCGATCCCATTTGAAAACTATCGTCCATTGATTCTAGAAATAGAAGGTCATCTCAGAACTCTTTCGATGGACAAAGACGCGCCGTTTCTGCCTCACTTCATTCCGACAAACACAAAGCCATTCAAGATACCAATGCCTTGTACTCAATGTTCTCCGCCTTCAGAACCTCCAGAACCGCCGTCCTGAAGATGTACGGATTTTCTCGGTTGTTGTAGCGGAACTCGAACTCATCCAGATAGGCCGGAAGATGCTTCACGCTGATCTGATGGAACGCCCCGACGATCGACCTTTGGAAGAGGCTCCACGCGCCTTCAACGGAGTTGGTGTGAACGTCGCCGCGAACCCACTCGTTCGCCGCGTGGTTGACCGAGAACGTAGACACGCCCGTGTGCTTCTTGACCGCCGCGCGAACGCCTTTGCCTTGATCGGTGTAGACAAACGACTTGGCAGAGATGTTGGCCCGAAGGAACTTGCCGACCGTCTTGGCGCTCTCGGTGTTCTCCGACTTGTCGGACATCTTCACGCGAATCTCTTTGCTGTCGCGCTCGATCGCGCCGAGAAGCATGGCCTTGAACTGCGGCGAGTTCCCAGCGCCCATGCCTGTTTTCTTGCCGCCGATGTACGTGCAATCAAGCTCGACCGCGCCCTTCATTTCCCGGTCGGGCGTTTCAAGGGCGCGGCGGATTCGGTGGCACAGATACCAAGCCGTGCGGTAGGACACTTCAAGCGTTCTCTTCAACTGATTCGCGCTCACGCCCTTTTTCGACTCCACAATCATGTAGATCGCAAGCATCCACTTCCAGAGCGGAAGCTTGGTGTCGTGCATCATCGTTCCACTGGTCACAGAGAACTGGTAGCGGCATGAATCACAATCAAACTGATCCCGATCGTGAATCCGAGAAATCTTCTCGCTCTGGCAGTGGGGGCAAGAAACGCCGTCCGGCCAGCGCAGAGACTCCAAGTAAGCCCGGCACTTCTCTTCCGACTGGAAGTCGCGGGCGAGCTTCACAAGGTTCATCTCGTAAACCGTCTTGTTCTGAGCCATCGCATCCACGCTCCAGAAAGGCGACCGAACTTCCAGACTTGGACGCCCTGCGAGAACTGTTCCCCAAACAGATACTTGACCGAGTTAGACGCAAAAAGCAGGGTGAATCGTCTGACGAATGAACAATACCCCACAATCAACCTTGTGTCAAGTGCATAGTTACGGTTCTGGAAGTTTACTGATCAGTAAACTTTTGGGATCATCTGCAACGACTGGGTTTGTATCTAGTAGTAGTATTGACTACTACCATGCCGACCTCTCCAGCAAGAACTCTGACCGACCTCGGCTTCACGCCCCTCGAAGCCGCCGCCTACGCGTACCTCCTGGAGTCCGCGCCGACGACGGGCTACCAGATCGCCCGCGCGATCGGGAAGCCGGTCGCGAACACGTACAAGGCGATCGAGTCGCTCGCGACGAAGGGCGCGCTGCTGATTGATGAAGGGGACGGCGAGAAAAGGCTGTGCCGCGCGGTCGCGCCGGGGGAGTTGCTGCGCGGCATGGAGCGCGCGTTCAGCGCGCGGTGCGCCGCGGCGGAGTCTTCGCTCGCTTCGCTGCACAAGAAGAGTGGCGACAGTGGTGTGTACGAGATCCGCTCGCGCGAGCAGTGCTTCGAGCGGGCGCGCGAGATGCTGGCCCGCGCCGAGCGGGTGGCGCTCGTGGACGCGTTCCCCGGCTCGATGCGCGAGCTGCGTGAGGCGACGGTCGAGTGTGCCGCGCGGGGCGTGACGGTGTGGGCGCTCGCGTACGAGCCGGTCGACCTCGGCAAGGCGCGCGTCGTCCTCGCGCCCGAGACGAAGTTCGTGCGCGACTGGATCGGGGACCAGATCTGCATTGCGATCGACGCGCGCGAGTGGCTCGTAGGGCTGATCGAGGGCGGGCGCGATCGCGAGCTCGGCGAAGTGATGCAGGCGCTGTGGACGGAGAGCGTCTTTCTCGCGTCGATCGGGTACGACGACCTCATTGCGCAGATCTTCACCAAGATGACGCAGAACCACATCGCGCGGGGCGACCCGATCGCGAGCGTGAAGGAGAGCTTCGAGTCGCTCCGTCCGATCTTCACGGCGCGGACGGCGGGGTACGAAGGGCTTGTGGCTCGTTTCCGAAGGCCTTGAAGACGTTGAACGCAGAGGAAGACAGAGACAACGCGGTTGGGGAATCAGAACTTGTCATCGCGAAGGACGCGAAGAGCGGAAGGCCGCGAAGAAGAGGAATGCTTGTGAACACGTGCATCAAACATAGGGTGCGGCGGCGGATGAATGTGCTTTTCGCATTGGTTGTTGTCGCGACAGGCTGGCTGAATGCCGCCGCGGTTCGGGCCGACCCGGGCGAAGCGTTCCCGCGCGCCGAGGCGGCGTCGGTCGGGATGGACCCGGCGGCGCTGGAATCGCTGGGGAGTGTCGTGCGCGGGTTTGTCGAGCGCGACGAGATCGTCGGCGCCGAGGTCATGGTCATCAAGAACCGGCGACTGGTGTACGACGAGGGTTTCGGCTTCCGCGATCGCGAGGAGCACGAGCCGATGGGCACGGGCGGCATCTTCTGCATCCGCTCGATGACCAAGACCTTCGTCGGCACGGCGATCCAGATGCTCATCGACGACGGGAAGCTCTCGCTGGACGACACCGCGGCGAAATGGCTGCCCTCCTTCGACAACGACAAGTCCCGGGCCATCACGGTGCGGCAACTGTTGACGCACACAAGCGGGCTGGCGCTCTCGGAGCTGCTCGGACACTCGTTCGATGAGTTCGGGTCGGTTCGCGCGCTCGCCGACATTTCGGGGAGGAGCGGCCCCGAGCACCCGGTGGGTGAGTTTCACTACAGCGACCAGGGCGCCGACACGCTCACGGCGATCATCGAGGCCGTGACCGGCGCGCCGGCGGAGCGGTTCATCGAGACGCGCGTGATCGACGCGCTCGGGATGACCGACACCGTGTGCGTGTTGAAGAAGGATGATCCGAGACGAACCAGGGCGTGCAGCCTGTACCTCGGCACGCGCGGGGCGTGGTCGCGGGCGGCGCGGCCGAGCGAGACGGGCGGGATTTTCCCCTTTTTTCTCGGCTCGCAGGGGATGTACTCCACGCCGATGGATTACGCGCGGCTCCTGGCGATCTGGTCCGACGGCGCGGGACGAGGCGGCGGCGAGGGGGGCGCGAGGCTGATGAGCCAGAACGCGATCCGGCGCGGCCTCACGCCGGTGAGCCCTCGCGTGCTGCAGGAGACCAATCTCGCGGCGCTCTCGCTCTGGTACGCGCAGCTCTGGATGGTGTATGTGAATCAGATGCTGGGAGGTGACGGGATGCCCACGATGGGCGACGTCGTCGCCTTCGGTCACAACGGCTCCGATGGCACGTACGCGTGGTCGTTCCCGGGGCGCGACCTCATGGTGCTGTACTTCACGCAATCGCGCGGGCAGACGACCGGGCCGATGTTCGAGCGCGGGATTCAGAAGATCCTGCTTGATGGCGACGTGACGTGGCGGCCGGAGCGGGATGAGCAGGCCGCGGGGGCGGGAGGAGCGATGAAGTTGGACGACTACACCGGGTTTTTCGAGCCGGAGGACGGCGGGCCGTACCGCGTGTTCTACGTGCACGACGGGAAGCTCACGATCGACATCCCCGCCGAGTACTGCGGGCCGCTCTCGCCCGACCCGGAGAAAGACTGCTTCGCGTTGGACGCGGCGCCGGCGGTGAAGGTGCGGTTCAACAGGGACGAGGCGGGTCGCGTGGTCGCGGCGAAGCTGGCGCGAGGGCCGAACGAGAACGTGTGGGTGCGGTTCACGCCGCCCCCCCCGCCGGCGCTGCCGTCGATTGACGAGGTGGTGAAGGCGTACATGGCGGCGCACCACTCCGAGGCGCTCACGCGGATGAAGACGTTGAAGCTGACGGGGACCATCGACATCCCCGCGCGGAAGCTCAGCGGGAAGGTCGTCGCGCGCTATCGATTCCCGAGCTTTGCCCGGATCGACGTCGATTACGGGGCGCGTCAGGAAACGACGGTGATCCGCCAAGGGAGGATGTGGCGCGCGGCGGCCGGCCAGCCGGTGCGGGAGGCGGTGGGCGGCGAGCGCGAGCACGCGATCCTGATGATGCCCTGGGCGCTGTACGGCGATTGGCGCGAGAGCATCCCCGAGTTAACGGTGGTGCGGCGCGCGGAGTTCGACGGGAAGCATCTCCTCTCGGTGCGCGCGGTCCCGAAAGAGGCATTCCCCTCGCGCCGGCTGATCGATCTTTCGACCGGGCTGCTCGCCAGCGTGGACACGTCGCTCATGCTCCCGGGTCTCGGGACGGTGGGCGTGGGCACAAGCTTCAGCGATTTCCGCGAGGTGGGCGCGAGCGGCGGCGAGCCCGGCGCGAAGCTGCCCTTCAAGACCGAAGTGGAGTTCTCGGCGCCGATGCTCGGGACGGTGACAACCAAGTTCGAAGCGGCGGAGCCGGGCGTGGAACTCGGGGACGAGCTATTCGAGGAACCCAAGCCGAAAAGCAACAAGCCGACCTCCGAATAAACACCGGAGGTATGCTGGCGTGCGCCTCGGTGCGGGCCATGAACCGGGTTAAACGCGGGGGGCGGGGGCGTCGGGGGACGGGTTCCAGAAGAGGAGCGGCGAGTGAGCAGCGCAGCGATCATCATGCAGGGCGTCACGAAACGGTTCCGCGACAAAACCGCGGTGGACCATCTGGATCTCGAAGTGCCGGCGGGTTCGCTGTGCGGGTTCCTCGGACCCAACGGCGCCGGCAAGACGACGACGATCCGCATGATCATGTCGATCTTCTACCCCGACGCGGGGCGCATCAGCGTGCTCGGCAAGAAGAGCGCGGTCGAGAGCAAGGACCGCATCGGGTATCTGCCCGAGGAGCGGGGCGTGTACCGCAAGATGCGCGTCGGGCCGTTCCTCAACTACATGGGGCGGCTCAAGGGCCTGCCGGCGCACGGGCTGGATCAGAAGGTGAAAAGCTGGCTCGAGCGCGTCGGGCTTCCCGACTGCTACAAGAAGAAGAGCGAGGAACTGTCCAAGGGCATGCAGCAGAAGGTGCAGTACATCTCGGCGGTGATCCACGAGCCGGAGCTGATCATCCTCGACGAGCCCTTCAGCGGCCTCGACCCCGTGAACCGCAAGCTGCTGCGGACATTGCTGGAGGAGCAGCACGCGAAGGGGCGGACGATCATCTTCTCGACGCACGCCATGTTCGAAGCGGAGCAACTGTGCGACCATCTGTTCATGATCAGCCGCGGGAAGAAGGTGCTGGACATGAGCGTCGAGGACGTGTGGCGGACGCACGACCCGCGCTCGGTGATCGTGGAGACGCTGGGTTCGCGCAAGGGGGAAGCGGGGATCAGCGACGCGCAGCTGACGCTCGCGAGCATCGCCGGCGTGGAAAACGCCATGCCGACGGCGCGGGGCGTTGAGCTGAAACTCGGCGAGGGTGTCGAACCGGCGTCGGTGATGTCGGAGGCGGCGCGGCGGGTGAGCGCGCTGCGAATCGAGCTGAAGCGGCCGAGTCTCGAAGATATTTTCCTGGACCTGGCGGGGGAGTCGGCGGATGGGATGGCGCCAGAGGAGGAGAAAGAGGCGGCGGTGGCGACGAGGTGAGACGGTGAGACGGTGAGACGGTGAGACGGTGAGACGGTGAGACGGTGAATTGTAGAGCTGCGAGCGAAGGCGCTGAGTGCAGCGGAGCAGGTGCCCAGGAAGAACCCCCTCCGTCATGCTGCGCATGACACCTCCCCCCGATCGGGATCGGGGGAGGGAATAGTGAAGCGGAGTCTTTTCGATGAATCGGATCTTCAAGGTGGCGGCGAGGGAGTTCTTCGCGACGGTGTCGACGAAGGGGTTT
>DASZQL010000211.1:0-20217 GCA_035549675.1 Phycisphaerales bacterium
AAGACCGCCGGGTGCTTCCCCACGCGCTGATGACTCATCCGGTTCTGCAGCGCTACGCTCGGCGGGTAGGAATCATCGACGATGAGCTGCTCGGCTTCTCCGATTGATTCGTGCGCCTCTCGATGCCCGTGCCCGACGAAGTAATAGTTCACATTGTCGAGCAGCGACACAACCCACTCGGCGTGCCAGATGCGGTCGATCCGCCGCCAGCCCCCGTTCCCGTACCGCCCGGACCAGCCCGTCAGCTCGGAGGACTGAACGCTCGTGAACGCCGCGGACTCATTGATCCGAACCGTGTTGAAAAGCCAGAAGTTCGGCGCGTGGTGGAGATACCCCGAATGGGTCCACATCTCGCGCTCGTTGTCCGGGCTGATATCGGGGCACCGGAATGCGCCGGTGGGTACCGGGTAGTCCGGCTGATCCGTTGGGTTGAAGGACTGCTCCTGATACGTCGCGAGGATCCGGTTGATCAGCTGCACGCTGAGCTGGCCCGACGCGGCGAGGCGCCAGACGTACATCGGCGGCAACGACCCGCCGTAGTCATTGGCGTAGAGCTCGATCCCCTGCTCCTGCGAACGAAGATTCGCCAGGCACTGCGTCAGTCGCGCGCTCTCTCGCGCGGTCCCGAGCACGGGCAGCAGGATGCCGATCAGAACCGCGAGCACCGCGACCACCACCAGCAACTCGATCAGGGTGAACCCCGGCTCAACTCGCGCACTCGGTGCGAACCCCTCCCGCCTCGATCGTGCCATGCCGCGGCGCACGCCGGATCTCCCGTGACCCCACCAGACGGATTGTAGGCCACATGCAGTTGAGTTGCAAAAACAACGACGCCGAATAACTCGCCGCGGGCGACACCGTTCGCGCTCCGCCGCGTTATTTCGGCTTCGCCCCGTTCTTCATCTTCTCGATCCTCTTCAACCGCTTCTCCCCCACGTTCCGCGGCGAAAAAATCGCCGTCACCGTCCGGTTGGGCGTCGCCCGCTTCACCCGCAGCGGCCCCTTCTCGATCCGCTCGAACGCCGACTTCGCCGTCCCTTCGCCGAACTCGATCCCGATCGAGCGCCGGTTCAACTCGCGCGCCACCGTGCACGTCGTGCCCGAACCAAGGAACGGGTCGAGCACCAGGTCCCCCTCGTTCGACGTCGCGCGGATCACGCGCTCGAGATACAACTCGGGAATCTGGTTGTCGTGGTTCGCCCGGCGCTCCTTGTTGTTCCCCTGGATCCGCCCCCAGTTCGGCCCGTACCACACGTCCATCGGCACGCGCAGCCCGCTCTTGCCTTCCTTCTTGTTGTACGTGCGGTCGTCGAAGTACGTCGTCGCGCGGTCGCTCGGCTCGAGGATCGGCTCCTCGTTCCACGTGCGCTTCTTCGCGTCCTTGCTGAAGTACAGCACGTGCACCTTCGAGTTGATGAACCGTCCGCTCACGTTCTGCCCGAAGCGATAGTGCCAGATGCACCAGCTCACCATGTGCAAGGGCGCGCGCTCGTTCCCTTCAAAGTCCTTGTTCCCCTTGAGATGAACGACGATCTCCGCCGCCCAGTCGTCGGGGATGTTGATCCAGATCGACCCGTCCGGCTTCAGCGCCCGCACGCACAAGTCGATCCACTCGCGCGTGAACGCGAGGTAATCGTCCGTGGGCATCGAGTCGTGCCACTCCGCATAGTCCCGCTTCCAGTTGAAGGGCGGATCCGCAAAGACCAGGTCCACCTCACCCGCGCGGCACTCCGGAATGTCGCGAAGTCTCGCCCGGCAATCCCCCAGATACACCCGCGTATCCGGCTTCGGGAGCGAATACGTCGGCTTCGCCTCACCACCGGATTTCTGCACCCTTGCAGAACCACCACTCGTAGTTCCTTTCGCCGATCGTTTCGAACCCCGCTTCACCATCGTCTCCGGCGTCATGACCACAATCTACTACACCCGCGCCAACCCCGAGCCGCACTCATTCGGGGTCCCAGAACAACCTCTCACCGGCTTTTCACGCCCCGCCCCATATCCCAAATTGACGCGCCCACACCTGAAGCGCCCGCTTCCCTGAGTTCCGAACGAATCGTCGTCACTCCCCGCCATACCCCGAGGTACTCTTTCCCCAGTGATCCACCCACTAACCTCACGCACTGTCGCCCCCCGGCGGCCGGGGCTCGTCGCCGGTCTCGTCCTCGCAGGCGCGATCGCAGCCGCGGCGCAAACCGCCGCCGCCGACCCGGTCATCTACCGTGATATCCCCTTCGCCGACCACTGGAGCGAATCCTTTTTCATCTGTTACATGGACCTCTATCTCCCCGCCGATCACGGAGGCCCATGGCCCACCGTCATCTGGATCCACGGCGGGTCCTGGTCCGGCGGCAATCGTCGCGACGCCCTCGCCGACGCCAGCGTCCTGATCCGGCTCGGCTACGCCGTCGCCGCCATCGAGTACCGCTTCAGCCAGGTGAAGCCCTGGCCCGCGCAGATCCATGACTGCAAAGGCGCCGCCCGATGGCTCCGCGGCCACGCCCAGCAATACCACCTCGACTCCGATCGTTTCATCGCCTGGGGCCAATCCGCCGGGGGTCATCTCGCCGCCGTCATGGCCACCAGCGCCGGCAACGCCGAGCTCGAAGGCACCGCCGCGGGCTATCTCGAATACTCCAGCTCCGTGCAGGCGTGCGTGGATTTCCTGGGCCCCTCGCGGCTCCTCGCTCTGCCCGAACCCGACCTCGCCTGCGGCACCATGAGCTCAAATCTCATCGGCCGATGCCTGGTCGACATCATCGCTCACCACGACGACCCCGCTTGGGCACCCTGGCTTCACGCCTGCAACACCGCCGACCCCACCGGGCACATCACACCGGCCACCCCACCATTCCTGATTTCCCACGGTCTCGCCGACAGCATGGTGGACCCCCAGCAGAGCTTCATCCTCCGTGATGCCCTGGTCGCCGCCGGCCATTCACCCGAGTTCTACCCCATCGAGGGCCAGGACCATTTCGTCACCCCCGAACAATCCGCGCTGGGCTTCGACTTCATCCAGCGTTTGTTCCCGCCCCCCGAAGTCCCCCAAGGTCGCATGTGCCCCGACTGCACCCTCAACGGCTCCGTCGGCCTTGACGACATCGCGGTCATCCTTCAGCACTGGGGCCGGGCCGTTCCGCGCTGGACAAACGGCGACGTCACCGGCGACGGCTCCATTACGATCAACGACTTAGCCATCATCGTGCAGCGCTGGGGCGAAATCTGCTTTCCCTAAACCACGACGCCGCGGGGACAGCCACTCATTCCGGGCAAAGAACTGTGAAGAAATCGTTTGGTGCTGCAGAATTGCAGCACAAACTTTCCACAAACGCGCGGTTCCGCATTCCCCATGCCTTTTCTCCGCGATACGCTCTTTTTCAGTGTTGGCCATCGGGCTTCGTCCTTGTGCACGCCGGTGTTGGCCGGGGTTGACGACCGCCTCAATGAATCAACACGGTTGCAGCGCCCGGACTGATCGCGCCCTCCAGCGCCACGACCAGCCCGGGTGGGAGCCACGCTCCCGAAGGCGGATGTGAATGGCCGGTTTGTCGTCTCGTCATGATGCGGGCCATCGCGATTTCCATGCGCCGATCCACGCCAGGAGCCTGAGCCTCCTTGCCGGCGCCGCGATCTCCATCGCCTCGATGATCGCCGCGCCCGCGACCGCGAACGCCGCGCCCATCATCTACCGCAACATCCCCTACGCCGATCACTTCGCCGAATCCTTCTTCATCTGCGTCATGGACCTCTACATCCCCGCCAACTCCGGCGGCCCCTGGCCCACCGTCATCTGGATCCACGGCGGGTCCTGGTCCGGCGGCATCCGATTCGAAGCCGCCGCTGACGCCGCTCGCCTCACCGCGATGGGCTACGCCGTCGCCGCCATCGAGTACCGCTTCAGCCAGATCAAGCCCTGGCCCGCGCAGATCCACGACTGCAAAGGCGCCGCCCGATGGCTCCGCGGCCACGCCCAGCAGTACCACCTCGACTCCGATCGCTTCATCGCCTGGGGTGAATCCGCCGGGGGCCATCTCGCCGCCGTGCTCGCTACCAGCGCCGGTAATGCCGAGCTCGAAGGCACCGCCGCGGGCTATCTCGAATACTCCAGCGCCGTCCAAGGATGCATCGACTTCTACGGCCCCACCCGCTTCCTCGCCATGACCGACTGGCACCTGCAGTGCAACTCGTCGGTCTCGCGCCTCATCGGCGCCTGCCTCGCCGATGTCATCGCCAATCAGGAAGACCCCGACTGGGCGCCGTGGGTCCACGCCTGCAACACCGCCGACCCCACCTGGCACATCACACCCGACGATCCCCCCTTCTTCATCTGCCACGGCACCGCCGACACGCTCGACGAACCGACCCAAAGCATCCTCCTTCACAACGAACTCGTCACCGCCGGCGTGTCTTCCGAGTTCCACCTCGTCGATGGCATGGGCCACGGCCGCACCCCCGCGACCACCGAGCTCGCGATGGCGTTCATCCAGCGCGAGTTCCCGCCGCCGCCCGTACCCGATGACCCCGGTTCGCCACCTCCTCCTCCACCGCCGCCCCCTCCGCCGTCACCCCCGCCCTCGCCACCCATACAGCCGATGGCCTGCCCGGATGCCACCGGGAATGGCAATGTTGGTCTCGACGACATCGCCATGGTCATCCAACGTTGGGCCGCTGACGTCGCGCCCGGCACGCTCGGCGACGTGACCAACGACGGCAAGGTATCCCTCCCGGACATCGCCGCGGTCATCCAGCACTGGGCGGAAGAGTGCGTGCCCAACTCCCCCCCGGCCCCGCCCGCGCCGCCACCGCCTTCGCCGCCCGAACCGCCCGGAGGCGAATAATCCCGCGCGACAACCGGAGCGAGTTCACTGGGTTCCGAAGAGCCGGTCCCCCGCATCACCAAGACCGGGCATGATGAAGCCCTGTTCGTTGATGCCCCGGTCCAGCGCCGCCGTGTAGATCGTCACCTGCGCATCGGCTTTCTCGAGCCGGCGCACGCCCTCCGGCGCCGCAACCAGGCAGATCATCCGCAGATCACGCGCCCCGGCTTGGCGCAGAAGATCGATCGCCGCCGCCGCGGAGCCGCCCGTCGCGAGCATCGGGTCCACCAGAATCACCGGCCCCGCGCTCAGATCCCGCGGCAGCTTGCTCAGGTACGTCACCGGCTCGAGCGTCCGCTCGTCGCGCGCGAGCCCGATGTGGCCTAGCCGTGCCTCCGGCATCATGTTGAGCACGCCGCTCATCATCCCGAGCCCCGCGCGGAGCACCGGACACACCGTGATTTCGCCGACGATACGTTTCCCGCGCGTGACTTCGAGGGGCGTGCGCACCGGCACATCCTCGTAAGGCAACGTCCGCGTCACCTCGTACACCATCAGCCCCGCGATCTGGTCGAGCAGCGCCCGGAACGCGCGCGAGCTCGTCTCGACGTCGCGCAGGTGCGAGAGCTTGTGCTCGATCAGGGGATGGTCGAGGACGACGAGATTCGGGTGCGATGGATGCCGCGCCAGCATGAGCGGGGAGAATACCGCGCGCCGATCGTCACGCGGCCGTCAGCGGCCTCCGGATCCGACGCGGCGGCTCGAGACCAGCGCCTCCTCATCGTCCTTCACCAGCCCGACGCCGGGCGCGAACCACTTGTGACTCTTGCCCTTCTCCAGCGGCGTCGTCTCGACGATGTGCAGGCAATGGGCGTACACGCCGGCGGGCGTCGTGACCTGTTCGTCCACCGACGCGACCTCGGCGCGGTCCATCGCCACGCCGGGGGCGACTTCCTGATGGAACCGCGCGCCGACATCGGGCCTGCCGGGCACGAGCAGCCCGAAGCGCGCGCCATTGACCCCCGACATCCAGGCGCCTTCGTGGCCGGTGATCTTGCCATTCTTGTAGATGTCCACTTCCTCGCCGAAGTAGTAGACGTCCCCGGTCGCGGGATCGATCGCCATGAAGTTCCGGGAGACCTCCTTGAGCTTGCCGTCCTCTTCCTCGCGCTCCTCGACGACGCGTGTGGTGACGCCGTCCACCAGGCGAGTCTCGTTGAGCACGGTGATGGTGAGGACGACGTCTTCGCCGCGGTACGCCCACTGCGAACCGGGCACGAGGCTCATGTAGGCGCCCTCGCCCGTGGGTTTGAGGCTCCGCTTGTCCACGACGAACGTGGCCTGCCAGCCTTCGGCGTCTCCGGCCGCGGTGTCCGAACCGGGTTTGTTCGCGGAGTCCTTCGTCGTGGCGCAGCCGCCGAGCGCGAGCATGACCGCGAATACGAGCATCGGTCGCAACATGGGCATCGCCCTCCATTCAGCCGCAGGCCTTGCACCCGCGGCAACGCCGAAATCACGCTGCACAGCCTACCTCGCGCATTGCACCTCGCCACACTGCCCGCCATGCAACGTGCCGATCCGCGCCACGACGATCAGTACCCCGCCGCCTTGCCGTCCTTCCGCGACTCGCTCGCGCCTGTGTACTCGCCCGTCTTCGCATCACGCCGGATCGCCTGGTACCCGCCGAACACCGGCGTCTCCGCCGGCTTGAGCGTGTGGCCGCGCCGCTTCAGCTCCTCAACCGTCGCCTCCGGGAATCCCGGCTCAAGATTCAGCACGCCCCCGTCGCTCATCCGCTTCACATCACCCTGCGGCTCCGTGCTCCCATCATGATGGATCCGCGGCACGTCCCCCGCCTGCTGCAACCCCATCCCGAAATCAATCAGGTTCACCACGATCTGCACGTGACCCTGCGGCTGCATCCCCCCGCCCATCACCCCGAAGCTCATCCACGGCATCCCATCCTTCGTGATGAACGCCGGGATGATCGTGTGGAACGGCCGCTTCCCCGGCGCGTACACATTCGGATGACCATCGACGAGCGCGAACTGCTCACCGCGGTCCTGCAAAATGAACCCGAGCCCCTCCTTCGCACCGCCGGATCCCATGGGACACATCCCCGACCCCATCCCCCGGTAGTTCGACTGGATCAGCGACACCATCATCCCGCTCGAGTCCGCCACGGTCAGGTAGATCGTGTCCGCTCCGCTCGGCATCGCTCCCGGCTCGACGCTCATCGCCGCGTGTTGCATGTCGATCAGCTTCGCACGCTCCGCGGCGTACGCCTTGCTGAGCAAAGTCTTCACGGGCGTCTTCACGAAATCCGGGTCCGCGTAGTATCGCGCCCGATCCTCGAACGCCAGCTTCTTCGCCTCGACGAAGAGGTGCACGTAGTCCGCAGTGCCGTAGCCCATCGACTTCACATCGAACCGCTCAAGAATGTTCAGCATCTGCAGCGCCGCGATGCCCTGACCGTTCGGTGGCAGCTCCCACACGTCGTACCCGCGATAGTTCGTCGAGACCGGCTCGACCCACTCGCCGTGGTGCGCTTCGAAATCCGACGCCGCGAGGAAACCGCCCTGCGACTTGATGTATGACTCGATCGTCGCCGGGATCTCGCCCTTGTAGAACCCATCTCGACCATGATCCGCGATGCGCTGCAATGTCCGCGCGAGGTTCGGATTCCGCCATACCTCTCCCGCGCGCGGCGCCCGACCGTTGATCGTGAACTGATCGACGAACCCCGGGTACTCCTTCAATACCTTGACCGATCGCTCCCACCCGTCCGCGATCACCGGCTCCATCTTGAAGCCGCCCTTCGCGTACTGGATCGCCGGCGCGAGAACCTGCTTCATCTCCATCGCGCCGAACTTCTCGTGCAGCGCGAACCAACCATCCACGCACCCCGGCACCGTCACCGGCAACGGCCCCCGCGGCGGGATCTGCTTCAGATCCCGCTCCTTCAGCTCCGCGCGCAGCTTCTCCAGCGTCAAACCCCGCGGCGACCGCCCCGACCCGTTGTACCCGTGCAGCTTCTGCGTCTTCGGATCCCACACGATCGCGAAGAGATCGCCCCCCATGCCGCAGCCCGTGGGCTCCATGAGCCCGAGGCAAGCTTCCGCCGCGATCGCGCCGTCGACCGCCGAGCCGCCCGCTTTCATGATGTCGATCGCCGCCTGCGTCGCCAGCGGATGACTCGTCGCCGCCATCGCGTGCGACGCCATCGCATCCGGCCGCGTTGCGAGCGGGAGCTCCACCGCAGCGCCCTCGGCATACGCCACCACCGCCAACGCCCCGACCATGCTCAGAAATTGTTTGCTCATCCTGCCAGTATGCCGCCCTCCACCCGTCCCGGTGGTGGGGCCGCTCCAGTCAAAGCTTCGCCGCGCCGCGAAAGGCCGTTTTCAGGCGGTCCTAGCTTCCTTCTGCAAATTCCTGTTGCATGGCAGCATCAGCAATCGTACGGTAAACCACCAATCGAACCGCGGCCCAGGGCGCCCGCGATTCACCATCCATTTCGAGGAGAGAACAGAGATGAAGTTTTCTGCGTTGTGCTTCGCCCTCGCCGCCGCCCTCTTGGGCCTCACCGCCGCGGCCGCTTCCGCCCAGACCATCAGCATCACGAGTACCAATATCCGGGTCGGGTCCGGTCTCCAGGATGGCGGGTTCACGGTCCACCTGAGCACGACCACTCACGGAGGCGTGACCGTCCACATCGCCGCGAGCGATCCGTTCTTCACGGTCGGCTCCGCGACGGCGGCGGCCGGAACGGCCTCGATTGACCGCTTCATTCCCAACGGGCAGTCCGACACCACGTTCTATGTCAACGGCACGCCGGGCATGACCGGCGTGGGCACGGTTACGGCGACCGCGACCGGCTTCACCGGCGACAGCGAGTCCGTCACCATCATCACACCCGTCTTCCGCTGCTTCGAGACCCTCACCGGCCTCAACGAGTTCAGCGCCAGCACCCTCCTGCGCGTCCAGATCGGCATCCCGAACGCCGCGGGCACCGCGTTCCAGTTCGCGCAGAGTCTCGCGCAAGGCCCGAGTCTCGCGATCAACGTTTCCAACTCGAATGCTTCCATCGCCCAGCTCGTGACCTCATCCGGCAGCAGCCAGAACGCCACGATCACCATCGCACCCGGCAACTCCATCACCCCTCCTTCGCTTGCCGCCGGCGGGCTCTTCTTCGATCCGCTTCTCGCGGGCAGCACCACGGTCACCGCCGCCGTTTCCGGCTTCACCGCGTTCACGGGCGACAATGTCCGCAACGTCAGCATCGCCGCTCCGACGCTTTCCGTGATCAACGTGCCGGCGCGCCTCGGCTCGGGACTCCAGGAGGGCCCGGCCACCGCCCGTCTCTCGGGCACGGGTCACGGCGGCCGCACCATCCACGTCGCCTCGTCCGATCCCTCGCGCATCCTCATCAGCACCAGCAGCACCGTTGTCGGCGCCTCATCGCAGGACATCGTCGTCGCTGACGGGGCCACCGATGCGACTTTCTATATGCAGGCTCTTTCGGGGGTGACCGGCGACTCGACGATCACGGCATCCACCACGGGCGTTGACCCCGCGAGCGGCACCGTCTCGGTCGTCACACCAGCCCTGAGATATGTCGCCTTCACGACCACCATCAGCGCCCTCTCTCCCGACGTCGTCGTCCGCGCCCAGACCGGCATTCTCAACGCCGCGGGCACCGCCTTCGGAACCATCCAGGATGTCCGCGCGGGAAGTTCCGTCACCGTCAACTTTGCGAACTCCAACGCCTCCGTCGCTCGCTTCGACACGCTCGCGGGCGTCGGGCAGACCGCCACCGCCACCATCGCCGCCGCGACAAACGCCACACCCTCGACCCGCGCCGCGGGCGGCGTCGAGTTCGACCCCATCGGTGTCGGGACGACGATGCTCACCTGCTCGAGCCCGGGCTTCACCTTCTTCCCCGCCGCGGGCGAAACCGTCACCATCACCCCGGGCACCCTGAGCATCGTCAGCGCGGTGACGCGCATGGGCGCCGGCATGCAGGACGGCCCCACCACCGCCCGCCTCTCGGGCTCGGGCCACGGCGGCACGACCATCCGCATCACCTCCGGTGATCCCTCCAAGCTCCTGATCGCCCCCAACGCCACAACCGTCGGCTCCGCGTTCATTGATGTTGCGGTCGCCGACGGCGCGATCGATGCTCCCTATTTCGTCCAGACGATCGAGAACGTCACCGGCACCGTGACCGTCACCGCGAGCAGCCCGCTCGCGCCCGATGCGACAAGCAACATCGATATCGTTGCCCCCTCGCTCCGCATCCTCGACCTGACCGGCACGATCAGCGCGGTCGGCGCGAACCAGCTCGTCCGCGCCCAGTGCGGCGTGCTCAACGCCGCGGGCACTTCTTTCAACGGACAGAACATCCGCGCCGGCGCTTCGCTCGTCGTCACCTTCAATAACTCGACTTCTTCGGTGGCCCAGCTCGTGACGCAGGCTCTCACCGGCCAGAGCGTCGCGGCGACGATTCCCGCGAACGCCAACGTCACGCCATCAACCCTCGTCGCCGGCGGCGTGTTCTTCGATCCTCTGGGCGTGGGTTCGACCACGATCACCCTCGCCGCATCGGGCTACACCCAGTTCCCTGTCAGCGGCTTCGTCGAGAACGTCACGCCCGGCACGTTGCAGTTCTTTTCCCTCCCCGTCAATGTCGGCGCCGGGCTTCAGGACGGTCCCACCAGCGCCCGCCTCTCCGGTTCGGGCCACGGCGGCACGACCATCCGGGTGCAGTCCACGGATCCTTCGAAGCTTCTCGTCGCCCCGAACGCCACCACCGTCGGCTCCGCCTTCCTCGACTACAACATCCCGAATGGCCAGACCGACGCGACCTTTTTCGTGATGGGCGTCGCCGGCGCCACGCCCGGCTCGGTGAGCATCGAAGCGACCTCACCCGCCGCGACGATGACCAGCGCGCCCGTGAACATCGTCCAGCCCGCCGTGCGCCTGCTGAGCATGCCGACCAACGTCGCCTCCACCAGCGCGGATGTTCCATTCCGCATCCAGGTCGGCCTTCCCAACCAGTTCGGAACGGATCTTCTGCTTGCGCAGAACGTCGCCGGCGGCCCGCCGCTGGACGTGACCGTCACCAACTCCAACGCCATCGCCGCACGCCTGACCACCTCCGCCGGTTCGGCTCAATCCCGCCTCGTGCAGATCCAGCCCAACCTGAACAGCAGCGCCGCGACCGTCGCCTCCGGCGGCATCGCCTTCGATCCGCTCAGCTCCGGCGACACCATCGTCACCGCCTCTATTCCCGGCTTCCTGGCTGTCTCGACATCCACCGCGCCGATCTCCGTGCGCTGCCCCGGCGACGCCGACTTCAACGGCAGCGTCGGCCTCTCCGACATCGCCGTTCTTGTTTCGCACTGGGGTTTCGCGGTCGTCCCCGGCACCGACGGGGACCTCAACTTCAGCGGCACGGTCGGCCTCGAGGACATCGCGATCGCGATTCAGAACTGGACGCTTGTCTGCCCGTAGCAGTTCGTGCGTACACGCCGGCGTCCGTGTGATTTCGCCCCTGCCGCGAACAGGGTGGGCCGCGCTCGATTCCCTACATTTCGCCATCCGAACATCCGCGCCCCTCGGGCGAGAAATGATGACTTCGTCATTTCTCCTTCACCCCGATCGCCGATGCCGCCCCGCATAGTTCAGCAGTTCATCCACGTTCTTCTTCTTGCCGAACGCTGAACGCCGACCGCAAGCCGCCGTCTGGCTGGAAGCCGGAAGCTAGAAGCCGGGAGCACTCCAATGTCCGTCCTCCTCAAAGGCCGCAACGGCAACGAACTCGAGCTCGGATTCGTTCGCGACTCCTACGCCGAGGTGCAGGACGGGACAGGCGATTCCGCCTGGACCACTGTCACCGTCCGCGCCGCGACCAACGACGACTCATGGGAGGAATCATCTCCCTGCATGAACATCTACGAGTTCAACAACCTCGCCGAGTGGCTCGAAGCCGTCGGCTCCGGCGGCGTCGCCGGTGAAAGCGGCGGAGCGGGAGGCGGCACGAAGCACGCCCACGAGCGAAGCAGCGCCGGCGCCGGGAGCAGCAGGGCCGGCGAGGGCGATGTCCCCGAGATCGAGCTCCTCGAGCCCGATCTCAAGTTCTCCGTGTCGGGCCAGGACAAGGCTACCGTCACGATCCGAGTCGGCTTCCACCTTGCCGACCGCCCCGAAGAGTTCAACGTGGACTCCGGCCCCATCTCCTCCGACCCCGACACCGACGACACCGACCTCCGCGGCGACGACACGCCCCCCTTCATCGACATCCGCATCCCCCGGCCGAGCCTGCTCGCCGCGGCGGAGGAGCTGCGCGCGACGCTGGCGGAGTTGAACGTCACGACGCTCAAGGACGACCTCGACGCCGACAACGACGCGGGCATCATGGGCGAGCCGGACAGCAGCATGAACATGGTGGACCGCATCACCAAGCGCCCGCCGGGTGCGGGGACGGGGGAGGATAATGCGGGGAATCGGTAGCACAGGTGCGGCAACTGGGTTGAAGCACGGAACATCAGGATCACTTACTACAACACAATGGCGCAGACACTAAGCACTTGCCCACCGCAATACGCATTATTCATCGCGCAAGACAACTGAATATGGATACGAGATTTTTCAGTTCACCTCTCCTTGAGGACGCCATGACAATTGTCCCTTGTGCCCAACAATGGATAGACTATTATCCTGCAAACATCGCCGAAAGGGCACTTCCCGATGATGCCAAACGATCCCAAAGCATCTCGCGAACGAGATGCTTTCGATTATGCATGGGGATATTTTTCCGTTCATGCTTCACAACGACTACAGTGCGTTAATTTTCACTTAATCGCTGCTGCGTTTCTTGTACAAGCATACAGTACCACAATAGTAGCGAGACACTATTTAGCGGCAATGGTTATTGGCCTACTCGGGACAATAACCACGTACTTATTTTCTAAGCTTGACACGCGAACGAGGTCGCTTATCAAGGCAGCGGAATCTGCGCTCAAGACGATGGAAAGCATCTTGGCCCAAGACACAGGCAATGAGCAGATTAAGATACTCGCTGCAGTTGAAATCCCAAGCGCCGGCACGTGGAGCTATACCAACGTATTTAAATATTTACGGTTTGGAATTGGCGCGGTGTTTTTATGCGGGGCACTTTATGCGGAATGGTGCTATTTTTGTAGTGCCCAACCTCAGATATTCGGATTAGCAAGTGTTCTAAAGTCACTGTTGATTATATTTTTCTTAATTTCTGGCCATGAATTGTTCGCTTTTGCTGGCCGACAAGTGAGCGGGAAATATACCAACCTGATCGTTTCGACAGCAATATTCTGCGCAGTTGCCACCATCGGGATCGCGCTATTCTTAAGTATTGGCTTGGCCTTTCCTCCTACCAATCAATGATTGAGCAACTTCCGCGATCACCGCGTCGGCAAATCACTAACGCGACGCATCATCTAAGGATCGCCATAGAGTTCCTTCCGTGATTAACCAATGTCCCTAGGCTGATACCACGTTTCGTCGATTCCCGATCTTGTCGATTTGCGAGGTGCTAATCTCTGGACAATCGCCGGCAATGGTTTTAACTTTTGCATCTTAACCACATGATCAAAGAATTTCATCGTATTGGAGTACTTGCTTTCAACCCCGCGTGGAATGTCGCGAACAGTTAGTCGCTCCAGCAAATACCTTCGAGGACGCACTCTTGCGTCAGAGGGCGCAAGCTCTTTGACGAATAAAACTTTTGGCCAGTTAACAGCCTTAAGCCGCTGGGACTCTCCCTTAATTGGGACGTCATAATCAATAACAAGATGGTCCTTCGGGCCCTTCTCGGCCTCTCTCCACTCTTCGATCTTCATTGACGCTAGCGGCGTCACATGGAGTCCTATCCAGTCAGCTTGTTCATACCACCCGGCAGCATCATCCACCGCAGGCCCCAGAACAGTATTTGATTTTTCATCCGAATAATGAAACCCTATGGAAAGAGAACCTCGCAAAAATAGACCACGATTCAGCGAATCAACAAGAAACTTGCGAAGGACAAGGATGAACTGACGACAGTGCTGGGACATCAACGATGACTCATTACATCGCATCGCGAGCAGAATCGTGTCGCCAAACGTAAACTGCTTGACTTTTCCACTGAGCTGAACATCTTCCGTCTTGTCGACAAGTAATGTTAATACGTGATCCCGATTTTCAATAAATTTTTGAACATCCGCTTCAGACCGCATGGAGGTACCAAGTGCATCGAGAATAGCAATCGCGCCTTCTGCTTTTTCGCATTTCGCCATTGCTCACCCCATATGCCGAATGATCTCCGTCCCAAACTCCGAGCACTTCACCTTCTTCACCCCCGCATCCCCCTCAGCCTTCATCAGCCGCTCGAAGTCATACGTGACGGTCTTCGCCGAGATCGCGCCGTCCATGCCCTTGATGATCAGGTCCGCCGCCTCCGACCACCCCATGTACCGCAGCATCATCTCGCCTGAGAGGATCACTGAGCCGGGGTTCACCTGGTCGAGGTTGGCGTACTTCGGGGCCGTGCCGTGGGTCGCCTCGAAGATCGCGTGGCCGGTCACGTAGTTGATGTTCGCGCCGGGCGCGATACCGATGCCGCCGATCTGCGCGGCGAGCGCATCCGACAAATAGTCCCCGTTCAGGTTCATCGTCGCGATGACGTCGAAATCCTTCGGGCGCGTGAGCACCTGCTGGAGCGTGATGTCGGCGATCGAGTCGCGGATCATGAGCTTGCTCTTCCACTTGCCGTCGCCGTGGCTGGGCCACAGCTTCAGCGCGGTCTCGACCTCCGCCACGATGTCCGCCTTCTGCTTGGGCGTCATCATGTCGTAGCCGGGGTCGATCATCTTGGCGTTCGCCTCGGCCGTGAGCGAGCTGTTGCCCTCCTTGTTGCCGAGGATCCAGCTCTCGCGCTCGGTGATCACCTGGTCGCGGAAGAACTTGGTCGCGACGCCGTAGCCCCAGTCCTTGAAGGCGCCCTCGGTGAACTTCATGATGTTGCCCTTGTGCACCAGCGTCACGCTCTTGCGCTTCTCCTTCAGCGCATAGCCGATCGCCGAGTGCACCAGCCGCTCCGTGCCCAGGTAGCTCACCGGCTTGATGCCGATGCCCACCTCGACCTTCACCTGCCGGGCGGGCGAGCCGATGCCCTGCAGCATCTTCTGCCAGTCGTCGCTGGCTTTCTGCGTACCAAAGCGGATCTTGGCGAACTCCTTCGGGAACGTCGCTTCCCAGAAGTCCAGCACCTTCTGCGACTCCGCCGAGCCCGCGAGATATTCAATGCCCGCGTAGATGTCCTCCGTATTCTCGCGGAAGATCACCATGTCGCAGTCCTGCGGCCGCTTCACCGGGGAGGGCACACCCTTGAACCACCGCACCGGGCGGAGGCACACGTAGAGGTCCAGCATCTGCCGGAGCGCGACGTTGAGCGATCGGATCCCGCCGCCCACCGGCGTCGTCAGCGGCCCCTTGATGCCCACGAGGTACTTCCGGAACGCCGCGAGCGTCTCCTCCGGGAGCCAGTTGTTCGTCTGGTTGAAGGCCTTCTCGCCGGCGAGCACTTCCTGCCACGTGATCTTGCGCTTGCCCTTGTACGCCTTCTCGACGGCGGCGTCGAAGACCCGCACGCTCGCGCGCCAGATGTCCGGCCCCGTGCCGTCGCCCTCGATGAAGGGAAGGATCGGATCATCGGGCACATTCAACCGGCCGGACTGCATCGTGATCGCGGAAGCCATGACGGGAAACTCCTCAAAGCGAAGGGTTCGAAAAAGCGAAAGGCTCGAACAGCTCAACAGGACTGACCACCACGCACGAATCCACTGCAAATTCGCGGCGGGCCGAACAGAATACCGCGCCCCCGCAGCCCCGCGCCGGGTGCCGAGACACGCGGCTTGGAGCGGGTGCCCGGACACGCGGCTCTGAGCGTGTCCGGCGCGGCGCCAGGTGCCATGACTGCGATGATCCGAGCACTCTCGTGCTCAGACCTTTCTGGCCACTGCTCACGCGACGCCGAGCGCCGGGACACGCGGCTCTGCGCGTGTCCCGAACGCTGAATCCCACTGCCCCTCTCCGCGCTCTCCGCGTCTCCGCGGTGAAATCATTTTGAAAAAAACAGCGCCCGGGATCGCTCCCGGGCGCTGAGAATGGCTGCACACAGTATCTGCGAAAGATCCGAGGCCGGATTAGCGGCGGCGACGGAGGCCGACGAGACCGCCCATGCCGACGAGCGCCAGAGCGCCCGGGGCCGGAACGCGGGCCGCGCCGAACTCGCCGATCGCGAAGCCGACATCGGCCGAGACCGTGATGAAGTCGATGGTCGACCCGTCATCGGTGAAGAAGCCGTAACCGTTCGCGCCACCCTGGCCCTCGACTTCGAGAGTGAGGACCGTGTTGCCCGAGAACGCCGTAATGGTGTGGAGCCCGAACGGATCGGACTCGGCGTACAGGTAGAACGCCGCAGTGCCGACGGGCATCGCGAGCGTCACGTCGAAGAAGCCGCTGCCGTCGCCACGGGGAATGGGGAGGTCGTTGGTCGAGTTGTAGTACACATCGCCCTCGTACCCGTTGCTCCAGGTGCTCCAGCCGAGACCGATCTGACGGTGCGAAAGGGTGTGGCTGAAGCCGAGGTCGCCGAAGGGCGCGCCCTCAGCAACGCCGACGCCGTTCACGTCGCCGATGACCTCGCGGCCGTCGTCACCGAACGGGCTCATGCTGTAACCACCGAGGAACGCCGGAGGGGCGCCGGTGCCGAGGTCAACGCCGACCACCGCAGCGGACGCGCCAGACGCGACCACGAGGGCCGCAACCGAAACAAGTGCCTTCACCATATCTCTGACTCCTTCTCCTAAAGAAAACAACCACACGTTCTGCCCCACCGTCTGTGCAAGACGACGGGCTCAACACTTCATACGCACCCGAACGTCATGGTCCGGCTCACGAAATACAGGGGAGAGATACAGAAAGAGAAACGCACCGTGTGCGCCGCTTCGCCTTCTATCGATAAATGATCCCTGACTCCGTGCGGTTGGAATCTAACCCATTTTCAGGTCTGAAGCAATGATGAAGGTGCCTTCCGCCCTGCTTTTATAGGAATTTCATCACTAAGCGAATTCGACGATATGTGGTCGCAAATGTTGCTTTAAGTCATTGAAATTTCGATACTTACGACGCCAGCGTCGACGCCGTCTCAGTCCCCGTGCATTTGCCGAAGCCGGGGTGAGAGCCTGAGCAGCAGTTGAACCCGCTCAAACTCGTTCACCCAATCACCCAACGTCGCCGCCGCCTCCTCAGCCGGCACCGGGGCACCGGGCAAGGGACATGAGGGTCCGAGCTGCCGCGCCGCCATCGCCCGGTACCGGCTGAGCGTCCGGTCACCGAGCAACCCCACGAACTCAAAGTCTTCCGCCATGAACACCACCACAGGCACGCGCCGCCCGCCGCAGATCTGGATCCGGTCGGATAGCTCCCCCTCTTCATCCCGGTCCACGAACCGCAGATCGATCATCCCCGGGTTCGCCTCCGCGATCCGCGCGAGGAACGGGCACTGCTGAACACAGTCGCCGCACCAGATCCCCGACACCACCAGCACCGGCATCCGTCGCGTGAATCCCCCGACCAGCGCGCCCTGCGGCCCCGTCAGCCGCGCCGCCTCGTACACCCGCCCCCAGTTCGATTGCTGCGCGCCCGTCCCCGTCCCGACGTACTGCTCGTACGTCAACCCGCGCCCGAACACATCACCCAGCATCTGCGCATTCACCATGGAGCGATGCTAGCGCCCTGACTGAACTGGTGCCCGGTCCCCGATGCCCGATGCCCTGTCTTATCGCCGATTCATCCGCCAGATCCCATAAGGCCCCTGAAGCCTGGCCCCCTCCGCCGCGAACCACTCCGACTCATTGATCCGGCTCGTCGTCACATACAACGCGTTCCCAGGCCCGAACGCCATCGTGTCGGGCCACACCAGCCGCTGATCCTGCGCGAGCGTCGACATCGTCCCGTCCGGGCTCCGCACCACGATCGCGTTCTGCTCGATCGCCGTGAAATAGATGTTCCCCGCCGCGTCCATCTCCATCCCATCCGTCACCACCGTCTCGCCGACCTTCTCGACCGCCGCGCCAACCTCTTCTTCCGTCAGGTTCGCGTCCCGCAGCTTCTCCGTCGCGATGCGGTACAGCGTCCTCCCCGTCAGCGCCTGCCAGTACAGGTACTCCCCGCGCGCATCCAGCGCGATCCCGTCCGAGTGCACGCGCATCGGCTTGCCGTCACGGATCAACTTGATCCCGTTGACGACCGGCACAACATCCTTCTCCGCCTTCGTCGATTCGTGCTCCGCGAGCAGCCGCCGCGACTTGTTCGTGTTCAGGTTCGTCACGATGATCGCGCCGAGCCCCGAGTCCGTCACGTACGCGTACCCCCGCGCCGAATCGATCCGCACATCATTCAGATAGCTCCCCTCCGGCGCGACCTCGGTGTTGAACCGGATCACGTTCTTCACCCGGTTGTACCCCGGCTCCAGCTCCACCAGCTTTGCGCCCCCCGCCACCGGCCCCTTCATCCTGGGCGCCGCCCCGTCCAACGCCCACAGCCGGTCGCGATCGTCCACCCGCAGGCTCTGCACACAAATAAACCGCTGGCTCGTGTCCGCCACCACATTCTCATTCCACGAGTTCCATACCGCGTTCGGATACGCGGCGTAGGACCCGTCCGGCTTCACCTCCACCACGTGCAACCGGTGCCCGTCGTGCCAGAGGGGCATGCACGCGAACACGCGCCCGCCGCTCGTCACCGCCACGCCCGTCACCTGGTCACGCTCGAACGCCGCGACTGGCGTCAGCGTCGCGCCCGCGTCCCCCGCGCTCTGCGCGCTCGCGGCACCGGTCAGCGTCACAACGACCATCGCCCCCGCCACCACCGCCCGACAACCCCAGCCCGCGCGCATCATCATGTTCATGCTCCCCGTTCAGACGTCCCTGGTCCCCGACACCGACTCGCTCGAGATCGGCCTCGCGATCCTCCCCCCCAATCTATCCCAATCGACTTCCTTCCTCTGTCTGCCTCTGTCTACCTCTGCGTTCAACTCCAT
Source organism: Phycisphaerales bacterium (assembly GCA_035549675.1). GTDB lineage: Bacteria > Planctomycetota > Phycisphaerae > Phycisphaerales > UBA1924 > DASZQL01. Next base: position 18,943 of record DASZQL010000211.1, read on the forward strand.
CCGCTTTTTACCGTCCCGGCACCCGAGGCACCAGCACCACCACCGCCCGCCCCGGAGGCCCGCCCGTTTCAAACCCCTCCGCGCTCAGCATCGCCTCCCCCAGCGTCTGCGCCCCGCTCACCACCGGCCCGAACGCCGGCGCAACCGCAGCACCGCCCGACGCCTGCTCATCCGTCTCCGCGCGCTCACGCGACCACACCACCCCCGGATGTTCCCCCACGATCACCAGCGCCCACCCATCCTCCATCACGCGACCCACCGTCAGCCCCCTGAACACCAGCCCCTGCTCCTCCTCCGGATGCATCGTGGGCATCTCAAACGGATCACTCTGCTCGATCACCTTCGCCGCATCGTGCAACTGCACCGCCAGTTCCACATGCAACTCCGGCCGCCCCGCCCCCGCCGCCCCCCACGACCGCGCGATCATCCGCAGCGTTCCCCCGGGCAGCGCCCGGGGCTCGCCATCGACCAGCACCGCGCGCCGGTCTGTCACCGCCCGCCCCCGCATCACCTCCGTCCACTTCGTCGCCCAACCCACCCACACATGATTCCGCGGCCCGATCGGCGTCAACGCCTCTTCCACCGCCGCGACATCACTCACCCGCACCTTCACCATCCGAAAGCCGTTCAACTCCCACCGCTTCGCCTTCGCCTCGCCGAGCGCCGATTCCCCCCCGCTGTACAGCGCCAGCGCCCGCGCGACCCGCCCCCCCGTGTCGTCCGCGAGCCACCACCGCACTTCCAATCCGCTCTGCTTCCCACCCGGCGCCTCGACGCGCACCGTCGGCACCGTCGGCAACGTCACCATCCTCGCCGGCCGCTCCGGCTCGCCCCCCCCCGCCACCGCGACCCGCTCCGGCTCAAACGAGTTCGATCCTCGCAGCCCTGTGACCGACGCGGGCGCAGGCTCCACTGTTTCACTCGCCGGAGGCCCGCTGACCTCACGCGCCGGTGGCGGGGACGACGACGACTCGGTCGCCATCGGCTCAGCCGCCGCGACCGACCCCGACGATGAATCGACCGAATCCGCCGCCGGCGGCGCCGCCGTCTGCTGCGATTCCTGCGCGCACGAGCACATCACCACCACCAACGTCGCCGCGCACCACCGAACCGCGCTCGACCAAGACCCTCTCACCGCCGCTTCTCCGGCTCAGCGCCCCCCTCCGGCTCGAACTCGTTGATCCGGTCGATCAGCCGCCGCACCACCCCGATCTCCCGCCGCGTATGCGCGAACGCGATCCGCGGCAATCCCAGAAGATCCGTCTCCACCGGTTA
>DASZQL010000212.1:0-11433 GCA_035549675.1 Phycisphaerales bacterium
GTCCGGTCACACAGGACGAATCGCTTGTCACCCGAGCCCGCAAGCTTTCCCGGGCGGACTCGTGGATCGACGTGCGCGAGCCGGCCGACGTGTGCCGCCGCCGCATCCACGCGTTCAATCCCTGGCCCGGAGTCGATGCCCTCATCAACAACGAGCCGGTCAAGCTTCTCCGCGCGCGGGTGAACTCGGCTGGCGTGAGTTCCTCGGCACCGACGGCCGGCCATATTTCGCCGGAGGGCGAAATCATCACCGGCGAGGGGGATGCCGCCGGCGTCCTCCAGATTCTCGAACTCCAACCGTCGGGCGGGAAACCGATGCCTTGGTCCGATTTCGCCCGGGGCCGGCACCTCGCCACCGAAACTGGGTTCTCGTCGAGTCCGCCACAAGGGAGCGGCGGTGTTTGAGCCGCCATCCGCTCGGCTTTCAACATTGAACCTCACGAATTCCGAAATAGAGTGAGCCCGCTTGGCCTCTCGAAACCGTTTGCCCATGTTGACACTCTGGGACCTGCTCCCGAAAGCATTCCGCCCGCGTCAGGAGACGCCGGTCGTGACGCGCGCGGTAGCGCCGGCCGCGCCGCGAAGGATCAAGCCGCGCGCGATCGTCGCCGCGGCCCCGGTTGCCACGCCGGGACGACCGGGGGCCAGCGCCGCTCGCCCTGGGCGCGAGAAGAAGTCCGACTCGATGCAAGATCGCTACAACGCGGTCGCGCGCGATCTGCTGGCGCAGTACGGCATCAAGGTTCGCCGGTGGCGCACGTCGATGTCGGGGGTCGCCTGGGAAGTCCGGTACCGCGATGGAAGCAGAGCCCGGTTCATCGAATCGCCGCGACCCAAGGGGCCGATGTCCGTCGCCGTGTTCCTGCACGAGATCGGGCACCACGCGATCGGGTTCAACGTTTACCGGCCCCGCTGTCTGGAGGAATACCACGCGTGGGCGTGGGCGCTGGCGGCGATGGAGCGCTACGGGCTCAACATCACGAACTCGGTGCGGCGCCGCATGCACCGTTCGCTGCACTACGCGATCGGGAAGGCGAGCCGGAGAGGCCTGCAGAAACTCCCGCCCGAACTCGCGCCGTACCGCGCTCCGTGGGTTGGTTAAGGCGATGACTCCGAATACCTGACAACACCCTATCATCAAGCTTTTCTGGTGGAATTGTGCGTCCAGTCGGTCCGGGCATGAGGTACTCTTCATAGGGTCGTGCGCGTGCCGCCAGTGTCCGGCGGAACTCGCCGACTTGAGAGAGTCCGCGTTAAGGGCCAAGGGGTGCCCATCAGGAGTTCGCGCATGAATCGGCAGGCGTCATTCCGCCGCTCGGCGGTGGTTGTCATTGCATTGATCGCGTCGAGCGGCCTTTGCACGAGTTTCTCCGGGGCCCAGCAGATGGCACTGCCGGCCAACGAGCATCAACTGCTGCTTTCAACCGGCGTTGTGAACACCAATATCGGCGGCCTCGCGCTGGCGGACGCGACGGCGAAGGCGCGCGTCAAGCCGGTGCAGCGCTTCGTTATCCAGCTCGACGGGCCCATGACCCCCGAACGCCGCGCGGCGATCCAAGATGCGGGGATCGTGCTCGGTGATTACCTGCCCGTGAATGCGTACGTCGCCGACTTCTCGCGCGCGGACGCGGCCAAGCTTGGCGGCCTCGTGTTCATCCGCTGGACCGGGGAGTTCAGCAACGCGTGGAAGCGCGACCCGCAGTTCAACCAGCGGAACTTCTCGACGGTCGAACGCCAGCAGCTCGCGCAGCAGGGCAAGGCGGCGATCCATGTCAGCTTCTTCCCCGGTGTGGACACGAAGGCGGTGCTCGCGGAGATGGGGGCGCTGCCGGGCGTCGAGATCCGGTCGACGGGCACTGAAGTGGACCGCGTGCTCGCGGCGATGATCGTCGACACGGCCGACGCGGACCTGATCGCGTCGTTCGATGAGGTGCAGTGGGTCGAGGAGGCTCCCGAACTGACGGAGCGGAACACCTCGGACCGCTGGATCGTGCAGAGCAATGTGCTGAACTTCACGCCGCTGTACGACCACGGGATCCACGGCGAGGGGCAGATCCTCGGCCACATGGACTCGGCGGTCGATCAGAACCACTGCTCGTTCAGCGACCCGGGCGTGCCGATCGGGCCGACGCACCGCAAGATCGTGGCGTACCACACGTCGGCGGGGTCGGTGAGCCACGGCACGCACACGGCGGGCACGGCGGTGGGCGACGCGGGCGCGGATACCGAGACGCGCGGCGTCGCGTACATGGGCAAGCTCGCGTACAACTCGATCCCGTCGTTCGTCGAGACGACGGTGTACGACCGGTACGTGCTGGCGAAGAACGACGGCGCTCGGATGCACTCGAACTCGTGGGGCAACGACGGCACGACGTCGTACGACGGCATGTGCCGCGCGATCGACCGCTTCACGTACGACTTCGAGGACAATCTCGTCCTCTTCGCGGTGACGAACACGTCGTCGCTCAAGAATCCCGAGAACGCCAAGAACCTGCTGGCCGTCGGCGCCTCCGGCGACACGCCCAGCCAGAACAACTTCTGCTCCGGCGGCACGGGCCCGACGAGCGACGGCCGGCGGAAACCCGAGATCTACGCGCCGGGGTGCAACATCGTCTCCGCGATGAACAGCAGCGCTTGCGGCACCCGCTCCCTTACCGGCACCAGCATGGCGTGCCCGGCGGTCACCGGCACCGCGATGCTCGTCCGCCAGTACTACATGGACGGGTTCTATCCCAGCGGGAGCGCGACGCCGAGCGATTCGTTCACGCCTTCGGGCGCCCTGGTCAAGGCGACACTCCTCAATAGCGCGGTGGACATGACGGGCATCTCCGGCTTCCCGAGCAACCAGGAAGGCTGGGGTCGCGTGCTCGCCGACAACGCGGTGTATTTCTCCGGCGATGCGCGAAAATTGTCCGTGACAGATGTTCGTAACGCGAGCGGCCTGACGACCGGGCAGGTCGTCGAGCAACCCTTCAACGTCGCGGGGGCCGGCCAGTTTCTGAAGGCGACGCTCGTATGGACGGAGCCCGCCGCGGCGGCGGGCGCCTCGCAGGCGGCCATCAACAATCTCGACTTCGAGATCGTCGGCCCCGGTGGCGTGGTCTACAAGGGCAACGTCTTCTCGGGTGGTCAGTCCACCACCGGCGGCACGGCTGACGCGATCAATAACGTCGAAATGGTCCTCATCAACACGCCGGCTGTCGGCGCGTATGTGGCGCGGATCAAGGCAACCGCCGTCAACGTCGGCACGCAGGGCTACGCCCTCGTGATCACTGGCGACATCCAGAGCGGCTTCCTGGGCCTCACGGTCGGCCTCGACCCCGGCACACCGACGACCATCGCCCCGGAGAGCACGCCAACGATCACGGCCAACATCGATCCCCGCGCCGACACGCTCGTCGGAGGCAGCCCGACACTCTTCTACCGCTATACCGGCGGCGCCTTCCAATCGGTCCCGATGTCGAACACCAGCGGCACCACGTGGCAGGCTTCCCTCCCGGCGGTCGATTGCTCGGACACGCCGGAGTTCTATGTTTCCGCGGCGGGCACGGAGACGGGTGTCGTGACGGACCCGCCGAACGGTGCGACCTCGCCGCGGGCGATGTTCGTGGGCGAGTTCGAAGCGTTCTGGACGGACAACTTCGAGACCGACCAAGGGTGGTTTGTCACCAATGACGCCAGCCTGACGGGCGGCGCGTGGGGCCGGGCGGTCCCGATCTCCAACGGCTCGCAGCCGGGCACGCAGACCACCCCCGGCGGACAGTTCTGCTACGTCACGCAGAACGGGACCGCGGGCCAGACGGCCGGCGCCACGGACGTCGACGGCGGGCCGACGCGGCTGACCTCGCCGACCTTTGATCTCTCGGACACGAACGCCGCGACACTCTCCTTCTCGCGTTGGGTCGCGTGCACGACCGGTGAGGACGCGCTGGTGGTGGAGGTCTCCAACAACTCCGGCTCGTCGTGGACGACGCTTCAGTCGATCACGAACAACGCGTCGTGGGTGACGTCTTCGTACGACCTCGGCGCCACGATCCCGCTCACGGCGACGATGCGGCTTCGCTTCTCGATTTCGGACAATCCGAACACGTCCACGACCGACGCCGCGATCGATGACGTCGTGGTCAACAAGTTCGTATGCACGACCGTGACGCCGCCCTGCCCGGGCGACGTGGACGGCGACCTGCAGGTCGGCCTTGCCGACATCGCCGTGATCGTCCAGCACTGGACACTGACTCTCTCGGGGCGCTCGAACGGCGACCTCGACGGGGACGGCTTCATCGGCCTGGGCGACATCGCGCTGGTGATCGAGTTCTGGGGCCAATCGTGCGCACGTTCGGGCCGGAGCTCGATGATCAGTGTCTCGCCGGCGGCGCTGACGCCCTGAGACGCCTGCGGAGCGCGACGAGAACGGCCGTCGCGTTGAATCGTTGAGAAATAAAGGCCGCTCCGCAAGGGGCGGCTTTTTTCACGCTCGCGTTTCACCCCGGGGTTGGTCGTGCGCGAAGAAAGGAACGCCACGAGCTCGTTCACGGGCTCTGGTTCACGGCGCCACGACCGGCGCGGAACGCGGTTCGGTCGAAACGATCAACGTGACAGGCCCTTCGTTGACGATCCGCACGCGCATGTCGGCGCCGAACTCACCGGTTTCGACCGGGATACCCAGCGCACGAACGGCGGTGAGAAGATGATCGAACTCTTCTTTGGCGCGCGGCGGCTTCATCGCGCGGTCGAAGCTCGGGCGGCGGCCCTTCGAGCACTCGCCGGCGACGGTGAAGTTGGAGATGAGGAGCATCGAGCCGCCCACGTCAAGAAGGGAACGGTTCATCTTGCCGGCTTCGTCGGGGAAGATGCGGAGGTTGACGAGCTTTTCCGCCATCCAGCGGCACTCGGATTCCGTGTCGGACTCCTCGACCGCGGCGAGGACGACCAGGCCCAACGCAATCTCGCCGATGACTTTGCCATCGACTTCGACGCTGGCGGAGCTGACGCGCTGGACGATGGCTTTCATGGATGGCTCTCGGCGGTCAGCGATCGGCGTTCGGCGTTCGGCAAGAAACGCTCCGTGGCGGTCGCGTCTCGCTTAGGAGCTCTGGGCGAGTTGCAGGAGTCGATCGGCGATGCGGGTGGCGCCGTCGGCTGGGCCGAGGGACCTCATTGCGGCATGCATCGTGGCCCGCTTGGATTCGCTTTGGAGGAGTTCTTCGAGGATCGGCGCCATAGATTCGACGTTGCGCGCGGCGTCGATTTCGTCTTTGACGACGAGAGAGCCGCCCGCTTTGACGAGCGGCAATGCGTTGATGCGCTGATGCTGGTCCCGGTGGTACGGGTAGGGCATGAACACGCACGGCACGCCGGCAGCCCACGCCTCCCCCACCGTGCCCGCGCCGCTGCGGCTGATGGCGAGATCAGCGGCCCCCCACGCCGAGCCCATGTCGTTGCAGAACGGAACGACCTTCGCCGCGATGCCCGATGATTCGTAGGCGGCGCGGAGGTCGGCTTCGGCGCCCTCGCCGCACTGATGAAAAAGCTGCCAGCCGTTGAAGATGCTCGCACGCGAAGCGGCGAGGGCGGCCATGAGGTTGTTGATGGAGCCGGCGCCCTGGCTGCCGCCGGTGATGAGGAGTGTGGAGCGCGATGGATCGAGACCAAGACGAACGCGGCAGTCTTCGCGTGTGGCCTTGGGGAGCGCGGCGCGGCGGACGATCGGGGGCAGCCACTCCCAGCCGCGCGGGACCTCGCTTTCTGAACCGCCGTCGCCTGTGGCGCTCAATCGAATCTTCGCGCTCCGGGCGATCATGCGGTTGGCCTTGCCCGGGACGGCGTCAAGATTGACCATCGCGACGGGAACACATTCGGCATGCGCGGCACGGGCGCACGGGGCGGCGACGAAGCCCCCCATCGTTGTCATGACCACCGACGTACCCGGATTCGCACGGCGCGCGTTGGCGATGACGCCGCGCGCCGCGCGGAGACTCTTGCCCCACGAGCCGAGAAAGCGGAGCATCGCTCGCGGCCTCAGCACCGGGGGCTTAGCGGGGATCACGACAAACTCGGCGCCCGCGGCGCCGAGGATCTTCGAATCGATCGCACGATCGGAACAAAGGAATATGCAGCGAGAATCCGGCACGCGAGCGCGGAGTTCTTCCGCGATAGCGAGGCCGGGGTAGAGGTGGCCACCAGTGCCGCCTCCGGCGAAGAAGAACACCGGTTGGCGCGGGGGCTCGGGCATCAGCCGGGAATCGCCGCGATCGTGCTGATGACGGGGGTTGGTTGCTGCGGATCCGCACCGACCACCCCGAGCGGTGATCGGTGGCACATCGTGAGTTCATTCTGCTGGGCGGCGGCTTCGCGCCGGGCGTCGGCGCGGTCGAGGGCGAGGAGGATGCCCAGGGAGGCGGAGGTGAGGATCCAGCCCGTGCCGCCGGAGGAGATGAGCGGGAGGGCGATGCCCTTGGTCGGCGCGAGGCCGGTGACCACGAGGAGATTAATGATCGCTTGGAGGCCGAAGGTGACGACGACGCCCAGCGCGACGAGCTTCGCCATCTGCGACGTCTGGCGCTTGACGATGGCCCAACCCGCCCAGATGACGACGGCGTAGAGGAAGAGAACAAGGAGCGCCCCGGCCGCGCCGAGTTCCTCGCAGATGATGGCGAAGACGAAGTCGGTGGTGTCCTCGGGGAGGTAGCCGAACTTCTGAACGCCGAAGCCGAGTCCGCGGCCGAAGAGATTGCCGTTGGCGACCGCCGAGAGAGACTGGATCATGTGGAAGCCGGTTTTCTCGGCGTCGCCGTAGGGATCGAGGAATGCCGTGAGGCGCTTGACTCGGTAAGGACTCGCGATGACGGCGACGGCGAAGCCCGCCGCGGCGACGGGGATCGCCGGGAGGAAATGCGCGATCTTCGCGCCGCCCGCGATCAGCATCACGCAACCCGTGGCGAGGATCAGCGCGCCGGTGCCCAGGTCTTCCTTGGCGACGAACGCCGCGATGAAACCGATCAGCAGCGCACCGGGCAGGAAGCCGTGCTTCCACGATTCCATCTTGGAGGCGCGCCGAGTCACGAACCACGCAACGACGAGGACCATTGCCCACTTTGCGATTTCGGACGGCTGGGCCTGGAAGCTCGTCCCGGGCATCTGGAGCCAGCGGCGCGATCCGTTGACCTCTTTGCCGATGTGCGGCAGGTACACCGTCGCCAGCGCGACGAGCGTGATGGGGACGAGCATCGGGATCCACCGCGCGGTCCAATCGGACACGAGGGCGCGGTCCCAGTTCAGGCGCGACATCACGAACATGGCGATGAGAGCCAGCGCCATGAAGATCACCGGCTTGGATGTCACGACGGTCTGCAGCGTGACAGTCTTGGATGGGTCCATGCTCATCCCGGCGGAGTTGACCATCACCACCCCCAAGGTCAGGAGACCGAGGGCCGCAAGGACAATGGCATGGCCGGGGCGGAGCATCCCTTGGTTATCGGGTGAAGACCGGGGAATCGCTCCAACAGCTTTGCTCACGTTCTATCGCCCATTGGCCTATGCGGAACCGCAGGATGTTTGCTTAAAGTTCGGTATCGACACACGCGACTTTGGCCGACTTCAGCTTTACTATGAGGGGTAGCAAACAAAGCGGCGGGTTGTGCAATACGGAACCGCCGCGTCGCACAAGGTTCGGACATCCAGCCATGAACAGCAGGACGCTTACTCGGCTCGCGCTCGCCTCGGTTCTTTCCCTTGCGGGGGGCACTTCGACGGCTCTCGCGGGTGGTCACTCTTCGTTCTCCTTCGGAGTTTCATTCGGCGGGGGCGGCTGCGGACCGGCCTACCGGGGTTGTGGCTCCTGGGGTTGGGGCTACCGGTCGTGCTACCGGCCGACGTATTACTGCGGGCCAACGTATCGATGCTCGCCGACGTATGTGGTCTATGACCCGTGCCCGCCCGTGGTGTACGTGCCGAGCTGGAATCGGTGTGGGCCGCGGTATGGGACGAGCTGGTCCGTGGGTGTCGGGTATTCGACACTCGGCTCCGCGGGGCCGGTGCGGAACGACTGGAATGCCGATGTGAGCGCGGGCGTGACTACGGTGGCGAGTTCGTCGAGCGCGCAGGATTTTCGTGATTGGCAGGATTCGCAGATCGCCGGCCCGACCGTCGAAATGGCCGCGGCGAACGCGAAAAACAACGTGGCCAAGCCGAGCAGCGCGGTGAGCGCGATCGCGAAGCCCTCGGCGGCGATGGCGACTCAGGCCGCGGTGGATGCTCAGACAAAGAACGCCTGGACACTCCTCGAGCAGGGCCGCTACGAAGAGGCATCGAAGCACTTCGCGTCGAGCTCCGCGGCATCGAAGGACGATGCGCAGTCGCGAGTCGGCTACGCCCTGGCGGCGGCGCTGATGGGTAAGGACGAAACGGCGACTTGGGCGATGCGCCGGGCCTTCGCGACCAATGCGGATGCGGTCGGCTACATCCCGTTGAGCGACTCGCTGAGCACGAAGCTCGACCAGCTCGCGGCATCGACGAAGGCCAAGGCGGACGGCTCCACGAACCAGGACAAGCTCTTCCTGTTGGCGTCGATCGAGTATTTGCGCCACCACACCGAGGATGCCTCGGGGGCGCTGGAAAAGGCCGTCGCCCAAGGCGACTACGCCCCGAGCACCCGGGCGTTCATGGGGCTGGTGGGTCTCCGTCCGACCGAAACCACTCGTAAATAACGGCCCACCAAGGCTTTAGACCACAACACCCGACAATCAGACCCGGCGGAGGTTGAACCCCGCCGGGTTTTTGCTACACTTTCCCCCCCACTCCGGTTCGTCCGGGATGGGGGACATTCAGAACCGTTACAACCACCTCGTCTGCCCTATCCCGTGGCCGGGACGGGCTCGCCGCGAGTCGCGGAGACAGGTGGGAGGTGGAGCAACATGGCCAAGACGAAAGAAGTCCAGACAGTCTTCAAGATCATGGCGCCGGCCGGCGCTGCGACGCCCGGCCCGCCCCTCGGCCCCGCGCTGGGTGGCAACGGCGTCAACCCCGGTCAGTTCATCCAGCAGTTCAACGCGGCGACGCAGGCCCTCAAGGGCAACGTCGTCGGTTGCGTGATCACGGTCTACAAGGACCGCTCGTTCACGTTCGAGATCAAGAGCTCGCCCGCGTCGGAGCTGATCAAGAAGGCGGCGAAGGTCGAGAAGGGGTCGGGGACGCCGAACTCGAACAAGATCGGCAAGATCAACCGCAAGCAGGTCGAGGAGATCGCCAAGGCCAAGATGGCGGACCTCAATGCCGAGTCGGTTGATTCCGCGATGAGGATGATCGAAGGCACCGCCCGTTCGATGGGCGTCGTGGTGGAGGGCTGAGCGTCATGGCGAAAGTCGCAACAGCGAAAGAAAAAGCACGCAGCGCCCTGCTCGCGACGTTCTCGAAGCGTCACCGCGCGAACATGGAGGTCCGCCCGGAGGACCCGATGACGCCGGCGGAGGCGATCGCGACGCTCAAGAAGTTCAAGATGCCGAAGTTCGACCAGACGGTGAACGTCGTCGTCTTCCTCGGGATCGACACGAAGCAGGCGGAGCAGAACATCCGCGGCTCGGTGGCGCTGCCCAAGGGCATCGGCAAGAGCAAGCGCGTCGTCGCCTTCTGCGCCGACACGGTGGTCAAGGACGCGCTCGCGGCCGGCGCGATCAAGGCCGGCGGCGAGGAGCTCGCGAAGGAAGTCGAGAAGGGGTGGATGGATTTCGACGTCGCGGTCGCCAGCCCCGACATGATGCGCGTGATCTCGAAACTCGGGCGCGTGCTCGGCCCCAAGGGCCTGATGCCCTCGCCCAAGGCGGGGACGGTGACCCCCGACATCCCGACGGCGGTGAAGGAGTATTCGGCCGGCAAGGTCGAGTACCGCAACGACAAGGGCGGCAACATCCACGCGGTCATCGGGAAGATGAGCTTCAGCGCCACGGACCTCACGGCGAACCTGAACCACTTCATCCACACGATCGAGGCGTCGCGGCCTTCGACCGTGAAGGGCCATTACATCAAGAAGGTCGCGATCAGCGGCGTGATGACGCCGAGCGTTCTCGTCGCCGTTCAGAACAAGGTGGTCGAGTAACCCAGCCTTTCCGGCCATCGGAGTTCAACCATGAGCAAGCCAGTCAAGACACTGATGATCCGCGACTACCGGGCGAAGCTCGAGGGCGTCAACGACGCGCTCGTGATCTCGATCCGCGGCGTGAACGCCAAAGACAACAACCGCATGCGCGTGGCGCTCGCGAAGAAGAAGATGAAGATCACCGTGGTGCGCAACACGCTCGCCCGGCACGCCTTCAAGGACTCGGGGCTCAAGGAGCTCGAGTCGCTCCTCGCGGGCCCCTCGGCGATCGCGTACGGCGCGTCGGTCGTCGACGTCGCCCGTGAAGTCATGGAATGGGCCGGGAAGCTCACGCAGCTCGAGCTCAAGGGCGCGGTCCTCGACGGCACCGTCTACGCCGGCAAGAAGGGCGTCGAGCAGCTCAGCAAGTTCCCGACCCGCGGCGAGGCGCTCTCGCAGACCGTCACCCTCATCCTCAGCCCGGCCAAGAAGGTCATGGGCCAGGTCAAGGGCCCCGGCGGGAAGGTCATGGCGATCGTGAAGTCGGTCCAGGAGAAACTCGAAAAGGGCGAGACGATCGCGAAGGCCAGCTGAGCGGTCGGCGGTCAGCTTTCGGCGGTCAGCCGAGAGCTCGGACGCGCGACGCTCGGCTGAACGCTGAAAGCCGATCGCAGAATGCTTTTTCAGAAAACACCCTGCTCCGACTGGCCCCTCGGGGGTCAAAGCGCCGAACGGTTCGGCCCCTCTCGGAGCGGATGTCCCGGCAAGCCGATCAGGCGAGCCATGTGAATGAGGTCACTCATCATGTCCGAAGCAGTCAGCGACAAAGTGAAGCAACTGGGCGATTCGATCGCGTCCCTCTCCCTCAAGGAAGCCGTTGAACTCGGCAACTACATGAAGGAGGCGTACGGGATCGAGCCGGCCGCGGCGGGCGCCGTGATGGTCGCCGGTGGCGGCGGTGGCGGCGGCGCTGCTCCTGCCGAAGAGAAGTCCACGTTCGACGTCGTCCTCAAGGACGGCGGCGCGAACAAGATCCAGGTCATCAAGGTCGTCCGCGAGCTCACGGGCCTGGGCCTCAAGGAAGCCAAGGACCTCGTCGAGGGCGCGCCGAAGCCGGTCAAGCAGGGCCTGCCCAAGGAAGAGGCCGAGGGCATGAAGAAGAAGCTCGAAGAGCAGGGCGCGAAGGTCGAGCTGGCGTAAACCGGTTCGGCAAGCAGCACCGACGGCCGGCGAGGGCGCCGGCCGCTACAGGTCGAAACGAAAGGGCCGCTCCGAATGGGGCGGCCTCTTTTCATTGGCGGATTGCCGGCAGGCGGGCGCTCGTCAAGGGCGTGGCCCTTCGGCTTGCGCCGAAGGCTCTATTGG
>DASZQL010000213.1:0-3593 GCA_035549675.1 Phycisphaerales bacterium
CGCGATCACCGGCAAGGGCCGCAGCAGCACCGCCCCGCCGGGTGATCCGCCCGGCCCGACGTGCGCGCTCCCGACGATCTCGCCGCGGTTGTTGATCCCGTTCGCGATGTCCAGTTGCCACCCCTGGGAGCCGGGCGCGAGCATCGTTTCGAGATCGCGCATCATGCCCCCTTCCCACAGGAACGCGCTGGAGGCCGTCGCGCCGACGATCATCGACCACTCGTTGATGTCCTGCGGCTGGATCAATGAACCCGTTCCGGGGCCGTGAGTGCCCAGGTCGATGAACGATCCACCCTGCCAGAGGTACCCGCGCCACGTGAAGCCGGGCACGGCCGACTCCATGAACCCGACGATCTGGCTCGATTCGTTGATGGCGGTGGCGTGGATCAGCCGGTGGAGACCGGGGTCCATGTCGATCACCTGGCCGTTGCGCCAGAGCGTCGCGCCGCCGGCGATGCCGATGATGGCGGAGTAACCGACGATCTCGCCTTGGTTGTTGATGTCGAGCGCCTCGCCGCCGACGTCGCCGATCGAGCCGAGCACGGTGGCGTTCAGCCCGCCGAGCCACACGATCGGCGTTTCGTTCGAGCTCGGGAAACCCGCGCCCGAGCCCCTGCCGCAGATGATCCCGGCTTCGTTCACGCCGTTCGCCACGCCGACGAAGAGGTCCTGCCCGGTCGGGCCAAGGAGCACGGTGAAGACGCCGTTCTCATACCGAAAGGGCGCGGTGCCCTCCGCCGTCCCGACGACCATCCCGGACGCGTTCACATCCAGCGAGAACTCACTCGGCAGTTCCAGCGCGGTCGTGGTGCCCGGCTCCCACCACAACGCACCGGCGACGTCACCCGGTATTTCGGGCGGGCCATAGCCGCTGACGTGCCCGTTATCGGAAATCGCCGTGGCGACCACGGTCCCTCTCGGCCCATCCGAACCGAGCCGGACGACCTCGTATTGTGTCAACGGTTCCGCCGCGAAGGCCGCGGCTGTCAGCGGCAGAACACTCGCGCCCCACATCGCCATGAGCCTTCGGCACATGAACCACCTCCAGAGGATGGGACGGGCACGGCTCGGGTCGGTTCCGCCCAAGTGCACTCATCTCGGCCGCCTCATTTTTGGAGTCTCACTTCAATGACGCTCCGCGCAGGCACTCGCCAATGTGCCGTCCCCTTCACTTTCTTGCGTCCGCGCCGCCGAAGCGAATCCACGTCCTCTCCCTCTGGGAGAGGATGTCACTCGTTCTGGAGTGACAGGTGAGGGCTTCCCATCTACTCCATCTCCCAGACTCTTCCGAACTCTTCGTTCAACACCTCAACTTCGTCCCAGCCTCCTCTTCCACTGCGTCCTCTGCGCCTCTGCGGTGAGTCCGATTCCTTGACTTTCGCCCGTAGTTCGGGTGCCGGAAGGCCGCCCGCGCGGGCCGTTACAATCGCCGTCCCACTATTCCGGGTCTTCCGGACGCGGCGGGATCAACACCGCAGCGATCAGGCGCAGGAGTCTTCCCTTGGCGAATCGTCATTTCGACATCGTGGTCATCGGCGGCGGGCCGGCGGGGTATGTCGGGGCCATCCGTGCCGCGCAGCTCGGCTTCACCGTCGCGTGCGTCGAGCGGGCCAAGCTCGGCGGCGTGTGCCTCAACTGGGGGTGCATCCCCTCCAAGGCGCTGCTCTCGAACGCCGAGCTCGTCGAGAAGATCCGCGCCAAGGAGGACCAAGCCTTCTGGGGTCTCAAGATCGGCGGAGGGGGCGAGATCGGGCTGGATTGGGACCGCATCATCGGCCGGAGCCGCGATGTCGCAAGCAAGCTCAACAAGGGCATCGAGTTCCTCTTCAAGAAAAACAAGATCACGCACATCGTCGGCAGCGCGAAGATTCTGAGCGGCGCGACCGGCGGGCGGAAGTGCCAGATCGCCGTCCACGAGTGCCAGGTGAAGGAAGAGCTCACCAGCGCCCCGGCGACCCCCGGCAAGCTCATCGAGACGATCACCGCCGACCACGTCCTCGTCGCGACCGGCAGCGTGGCGCGCGACCTGCCCTTCGCGAAGTTCGACGGCGACAAGATCTGGGGCGCGCGCGAGGCGATGTTTAATAAACAAATGCCTAAAAAGCTCGTCGTCGTCGGCGCGGGCGCGATCGGCATGGAGTTCGCCTACTTCTACCACTCGATGGGGACCGAGGTCACTGTCGTCGAAATGCTGCCCAATATCCTGCCCGTCGAGGACAAGGACATCTCGGTCGCGCTGGAGAAGCTCTACACCAAGCACGGCATGAAGTTCATGACCTCGACGACGACCACGGCCGTCGAGAAGACAGCCAATGGTGTGAAAGTGACCGTCGCGCCGTGGGCGAACGGCAAGGCCGATGATTCCAAGAAGCAGGTGCTCGAAGCGGACCGCGTCCTGCTCGCGATCGGCGTCAAGGGCCGCACGGACGGGCTGTGCGACGCCTCGCTCGGCCTCAAGATCGAGCGCGACCACATCATCACGGACTTCAAGCCGGGCGTGACCAAGGACGAAGCGATTGACTACAAGACGAGCGTGCCGGGCGTGTACGCCGTGGGCGACGTGATCGGGCCGCCGTGGCTCGCGCACGTGGCGATGGAAGAAGCCGTCACATGCATCGAACGGATCGCGGTGCGGGCGAAGAAGTCGCACCACGAGCCGTACCCGATCAACTACAGCGTGATCCCGGGGTGCACGTACTGCGTGCCGCAGGTCGCGAGCGTGGGCTCAACCGAGCAGAAGCTCATCGCGGACGGGCTGGTGAAGGGGAAGGATTACGAAATCGGGAAGTACGGGTTCATGGCGCACGGCAAGGCCATCGCCGCGGCCCACACCGACGGCCTCGTCAAGATCATCCGGGGCCTGCCCCGCGGCGAGATTCTCGGCGCACACATCCTGGGCGACCAGGCGACGGAACTGATCGCCGAGCTGACCCTCGCGCGCCGGCTCGAAGCGACGACCGAAGAGCTCATCGTCACCATGCACGCCCACCCGACGATGCACGAGGCGATCCACGAGGCGGCGCTGGCGGCAGAGTCGCGCGCGATCCACGCGTAACGACTTGAAATCCCGAGCAGCCACAGGAGGCGCAGGCCCGCACAGACAAAGACCCGGACTTCCTGCGGAGTCAGCTTCTGTCGGTGCTCGTCTGTGAAGTCTGTGGCCGTCTTATTCGGGCTGGAGGGCCGAATCGTCGAGATCCAGCGGCGAAACGCCGGCCGGATCCGCCGCGGGCGATGGGATCTTGCCCGTCGTTTCGCCCAGGTCCGCGCCCAACGCGACCGCCGGCGCCGGGGCCGCGGCGGAGGAGCCCCTGACCATCGCCTCGCCCTGCGTCTT
Organism: Phycisphaerales bacterium; assembly: GCA_035549675.1. Lineage (GTDB taxonomy): Bacteria > Planctomycetota > Phycisphaerae > Phycisphaerales > UBA1924 > DASZQL01. Next base: position 3,338 of record DASZQL010000213.1, read on the forward strand.
CAGCATCGCGTAGATGAGGTCGAGCTTCTCGGCGACGGCGAACATGTCCGCCGGGCGCTTGTCTTGATCCACCTCGACGCACTGCATGATGAGATCGGAGAGCGGCTCGGGGATCCGCGGGTTCACGTCGCGCGGCGGCGCCGGCTTCGCGATCATCGAATCGTCAACGGTGGGCGAGAGCGAATCGCCCTTCGTCGAGAGCGCGGTCGGGATGTGCCGGCGCGTCAGCACCCAGTACATCGTGGCGCCGAGGTTG
>DASZQL010000214.1:0-4886 GCA_035549675.1 Phycisphaerales bacterium
GCCTCCTCGGCGGGTGATGCCTTGAATCAGATCGGCGATCTTCTCAACGAGTTGCAGGGACTCGTCGGCCAGTCCACATCCTCGGCCGAGTTGACCGCCTCCGATCGCGCGGTCGCTCAGGCACGGATCGATCAGATTCTCTCGTCGATCGACCGGGCGGAGCAGGTCGTCCGCCGCGCCCAGCCGGCGGTTGGTTCGCTCGGCGCCTCGGGCGGTGCGGAAGTCGCCGCGATTACATCCAATCCTTCCATTCACACCATCGACCTCCGGTTCACGTACTCGAATGTCGCGGACTCGGTCTCGAACGTCGCCGCCAAGGGCTACATCCCGCCCGGCGGCAGCCGCGATGTCGAGATCGAGGTGACGGCATCCGCGCGCCATGGCAATCTCTATTTCACCTTCAATGGTGACAACATCAATCTGGGCGGTTCTGGCAGCAGCGATGGGGCGAGCAGGCAGCTCGTCATCAATGTGGTTGGTTCGAAAGGTTCGCAGCAACTGAGCTTTGCCTCCGGCACCACGCTCAACTCGGTCGTCGCGGCGATCAATACGTACCGTGACGCCACAGGCGTCGAAGCCGTTCTCTCGGGGGCCGGCGTGCAGCAGATCCACCTTCAATCCACCGGGTTCGGAAGCCGTGAGTTCGTTTCGGTCAACGTGCTCGACTCGGGCGGCATCGCGAACTCCACCGGCGTCTACACCGAAGGATTCACGAACGAGGGCTGGCGGGGCGGCCGCATCGACACGCGCCTCGATACCAATGATTCGTACACACGGCACGGCCGGGACGTTCAAGTCCTGGTGTTCGGGACGATGCGATCGGTGACCACCGAGGGAACGGATATTCGAGTGAAGTACCGGGAAGGGTACGACGTTGCCTTCCGCCTCGAACCTCATGGCTCAGGGGCGCACGCGCAACGCCGGGGGCTGCTGCATGTCGCCACGATCACTTCACAGTTGTCTCCCCCCGATGACTCGGCCATCGGCGTGGACGGCGCTTCGAGACCATCTCCGATCGACGATCTTCTCTCGCGCCTCGACCAGCTTCGCGCTGATCCCTCGCAACGAGCCGCGAATATCGCCCAACTCGCGGCTACCGTGCGCGACGCTGCTGACCGCGTTAGCGACGCCCGCACGGCGACGCTGGGCCCGCGCCTCGCTCAGTTCCGCGCCGATCTTTCCGCACTCTTTGGGTCCGCTCAATAACAGATAGCGATATCACCGGGCCCCGGCGGCCGCTTTCGTTGCCCCGACTTTCAACTCCACCCTCGCCTCACGCGGCGCTTCCGCGTGCAGCCGCTTCGCGCGGTGCTTCGACCAGTCGCTCACCATCAGATCCGGCGACTCCGGCCCCGCATGCACCTTCAGGATGTCGTAGGTGTTGTCGCGCTGGGCCGGGATGAACCCCGCCCCGCGGATCAGCCGGCACAGCACCGGCTCGTTCAGGCAGTACGTTGTCCCGGCGCTCGAGACGACATTCTCCTCCATCATCACGCTGCCCATGTCGTTCGCGCCGTACGAGAGCGCCACCTGCCCGATGTGCGGCCCCATCGTCACCCAGCTCGCACCGATCGAATAGATGTTGTCGAGGAACAGCCGCGAGATCGCCTGCGTCCGCAGATAGTCCGTCGATCCGCTCATCCGCACGCGCCGGCCGAACTCGGGGTGTGATTTCGGATCCCCGTCGCCGCGCAGGCTCGCGACAACGTCCCCCGGGAACTCCTGCGTCAGTTCCTCGGGCCGCTCCCCCCAGTCCTTGACTCGTCCCAGCGGCGTGTTTTCCCGCTGGAACGGCCACGAAATGAATGCCTTGTAATGGCCGAACGCATGCCCATGTCCCGCCGCGCCGCCGTGACTTGGCGTTTCATTCAGCGCCCGATCCTGCCACTCTCGCACCAGCTTCATGTGATGGATGCGGTCCGCGTGCCCCTCGATGTGCCCGAACATCATCGTCGCGCTGGTGAACATCCCCAGCGAGTGCGCGACGTACATCGTCGTCAGCCACGCCTCGGCGTCGCACTTGCCCAGTCCGATCTTCCGGCGCACCGGCCCCGCGAAGATCTCGCCGCCGCCGCCGGGCAGTGAATCGAGCCCCGCCGCCCGCAAGCGCGACATCACAAACCGCAGCTTGTCCTCCAGCGTCGCGCCGGGGGGATCAAAGAAGTGCACGAACTCGATGAACTCCGGCGGCGAGAAACCGTGCACGTGCACCCGCGGGAACTTTTCCTTAATGCTCCGCAAGAGCGTCTCGTACCACTCGAGCGGCAGCGCGGGGTTCATGCCGCCCTGCATGAGAATCTGCGTCCCGCCGATCGCGACGAGCTCGGCGATCTTGTCGAGGATCGCCCCGTGATCGAGCGTGTACGCGTCACTCTCGTCGCCATCGCGCCGGAACGCACAGAACGTGCACTTGGCGTTGCAGACGTTCGTGTAGTTGATGTTCCGATCGATGACGTATGTCCGGAAGGTGTCGCCGTGCAGCGCCCGGCACCGGGCATCCGCCCACCGCCCCAGCATCGAAAGCGGCGCTCGCTTGAAAAGCTCAAGCCCCTGCTCCGACGTCAGTCGCGATTCACCCGCCGCCACCGACGCGAGAAAACCCTCGTCGAGGGGATCGAGACGGGCATCCGCAACAGCTTGTTTGGCAGGCTTAGGCATGGTGTTTCAGGGAATATTGAAAGTATACGAACCCCCGCCGGAGTTGGCTTGAGAGCGTTCCCGAAGCGGTCGATAACTCCCCGCGAGTCCGCCCACCGGCCCGATTCCGCCCATCCGTCGGAGAGTCTTCCCGTGAGCACGCCCGCGCGCCCGCACGTTTCCGCGGCGCTCCAGCACCTGCGCTTCGGCGTCACCGCGTCCGCGGCGGCGCTCGCCCTCGCGCTCCTGGGTCAGGTGCTCCTCTGGTGTTTCGTGTTCTTCACCGACGTGCGGCAGACCAAGATCGAGCCGCACCCGCCCGAGCAATCCAACGCCGTCGTCACGCACTCGCGCACCGAGAAGGGCAAAAAGCCCGAGCCCGCCGTCGCCGTGCACGAGCAACCCGCCGAGGCACAGCCCCCTCCCGCCGAACCCGCGCCGCAAGTTGCCTCCGCCCCAACGACCGTCGACCCCAATGTCGTCCCGAGCGAGAACGATGCCCGTCTCCGCGCCGCCTCGCGCGTCGTGCAGACCGCCGGCATCATCACCGCCATCCTCCTCATCGTGCTCATGCTCGAAGGCGTCGCCGTCGCCGGCGGCGGAAGCGTTCCCGGTGTCGAGATGGCCGTCACCGCCGCGACGTGGGCCGTCCTGATCGGGCTCCTCGCGGTGCCGCTCAACGGCATTCTCACCGAGTCCGCCTGGGGCGGCGTCTTTGTCCCCTACGAGCAGATCACCCGTATGAGCGATGCTTACCGCGCCGGCTCGGGCGACAACGCTCTCATCTTCTACGGCCGCTTCCTTCTCCTCCCGCTCCTGATGATCGCGGGCGCCGCGGCCTCCGCGCTCCGCTTCCGCGGCGGCGTCGAAGCCGGCGTCATCGCCACCAGCATCAGCCAGCTCGACGAGCAACTCGAGAAGGAGATCCGCTCGATGAAGCTCGGCCAGACCGCGTCGCCCCGGGCCAGCGGCGCGCTCCACCAAGTGATTGCCCCGACGATGATCCAGCAATCCACGCCCCAACCGCCCCCGCCAGTGGTCGCGCCGCAGCCGGCTCCCGCGCCCGTTCGCCAAGCCCCCCCCGGCTTCAGCGCGGCGAGTGACGCGAGCCAACCGCTCCGCCGGCCTATCTAGCACGCACGCTGTAGCGGCCTGTGCCGTCGCGGGCCGTCGGTCACGCCCTCGGGTGGAACCGCCGGTGCACTTCTTTCAGCCGCGGCTGGTCCACGCGCGTGTAAATCTGCGTCGTCGCAATGTTCGAGTGACCCAACAACTCCTGCACGACGCGCAGATCGGCCCCACCCGTTAGCAGGTGCGTTGCGAACGTGTGCCGCAGGAGATGCGGGTGCACGCCGTGCAGCCCGGCGGTGCGGGCGTGCTTCGTCACGATCTGCCACACGGCGACGCGCTCCAACGGGCGCCCCGTTCGTGAGAGGAACAACCGTCCCCGATCGCGTGTATCCGGATGCAACAAGAGCGGACGACACTCATCCGAGTACCGCTGCAACGTTTCCGCCGCGGGCCGTCCAAACGGGACCATCCGCTGGCGGTTGCCCTTCCCCGTCACCTTGATGACGTTGATCCGGTACGCCGGGTCCGTCGTTCCGAGCGCCCCGACCTCGCTCGCGCGCAATCCACAGGCGTACATCAACTCCAGGATCGCTTTGTCACGAAGCCACAAGGGTGGGCGATCGGGAATAAATGGAACCGGCTCTTTCGGCGCATTGATCAGTGCCGTGATGTCTCGCTCGCTCAGCACCCCCGGCAGCCGCTTCCACTGCGTCGGCCGCTCCAGCCAGTGGGTCTGGTCGTCCGCAAGATGCCCCTCCGCGACGAGCCAGCGGCAGAACATCCGGATCGTCGCCAGGTGCCTCGCCACCGATGACCCGTTCAACCCTCGGTCCCGCTTCAGGGACCCCAGGTGCATCGCCAGATCGCGTCCGGTGACCGCGTCGCTCGTCAGGATCGCCTTCCCCGCCAGATCGCACAGCAGATCGCGGAGATCGCGCCCATAGGCCTCGATCGTGTTCACCGACAGCCCGCACTCCACGCGCAGGAATGTCAGGAACGCATGCGCGGCATGTTCGAGTGCGGGGGCGCCCATCGGACGCTCTTGATCGGTCCCCCCTTGCCAAGTCAAACAAAGCGCAACTCCTGCGCGTTCCCAACGTCGGATAACGCGCAGGAATGCTTTCAAAGCACCCCGGCGACCGCAAGCCATCGCGTTGAGGCCCTTCGATACCAGCGTC
>DASZQL010000215.1:0-9947 GCA_035549675.1 Phycisphaerales bacterium
GGATGAAATCCCTGTCGTCGATGATTTGGGCAAGCCCGTGGGTCTGCTCGATGTGCAGGACCTCATCGCGATGAAGGTCGTCCGCGACGACGATTGAGCCTCTTTCCCCGCCCCCCGCATGAACTTCCGCACGACGGGCCGAATCGCCGCACTGCTGTTGATGACCGGGGTCATCGGCTTGGTGCTTATCGGTGTGATCCGCTCGAAGAGCAACGCGCCGGCGACAAACCAGCCGCCCCCCATCGCGCCGCCGACAGCCGCCGTGGGGGGGGGAATCGCCGGAACGAATGTTTCAGGTTCCGACCCATCCGCGATCCATGACCTCGTCGCGATGGGTCGCGAGGGTGTCTGGACCCGGGTCAACCCCCAAACGGGCAAGCTGCAGTACAAACTCACGTGGGCGACGCTCGATCCGGAAGATGCGGGCGTGATCACGCTGGGATCGCCGGAAGCCTGGATCTATTTCGACGACCGGGCTTTGCGCCTTCGGGCCGCGTCCGCCCGTTTTCTGTGGCCCGCGCGAGAGCGCGAACCCGAGTCCGGCTCGCTCGCCGGCAATATCGTCGCCGACTTCATGCCGATCGACGACCCCGCGCGTCCGCCCGACGCCGAAACCCAGTCGCTCCTCACGCTCCGTGCTGAAACATTGGCCTTTCAATCCCGGCTGGGCGAGATGACCGTTCCGGGCAGGCTCACCGCGACCGGCGCCGTGTCCTTCGCTGGCGAGGGTCTCACACTCACCGTGAGCGATGTCGATCAGCGCCTCCGCGTGCTGCGCCTCGACAAGGGCGAGTATCTGCGCTACGACCCGTCGCGGGCCGAAACCCTCACGGCGCGCCGGTCATCGTCGCCATCCGGTTCGTCCACACAACCCGCCTCCACAGAGCACCATCTCGACGAATACCGCGCCAACTTCAGCGGCGACGTCCGCCTCGCTTCCGGGGCCCGCACGCTGGACGCGAGCGAGCTCGTCGCCTTCCTTCGTCTGACCGATGGCAAGCTCCGCGACGGCGCGATCTCCGATATGCGGGGAAGCACGCCGCGCCCGGCGACTTCGCCCACGGCAGACCCCGCGCGATCAGCCAAACCCGGTGTCGCACCCGCCGACGAGATCGTCCTCAACTGGTCCGGCCCTCTCGAAATCCGTCTTCTCCGTGAAACGCCCACCGAGCTCGGCGCGGATGACATCTATGTTCGGGCCGCCGCTGGTACAGATCGGCCAGCCTCCTTCGAGGACGCCGACTCGCGCGCCAAGCTCCAAGCCGGCGTGATGCAACTCGGCCTCACCTCCATGTCCGGCTCGATCGTCGGCGACCAGCGCCATCCCGCAACGGTTTCAATCCCGAACGAAGCCGCTGTCTCTGTCGGCCGGATTGATTTCGACCTGCTGAAGGGTTCTGGCGCGCTCGTCGGCGAGGGCTCGATCCGCTCGGCCGGTTCTCCCACTTCTGTTGCGTCCTCGGACGAGGCCGACCGCACTATCGCCTGGTCGAGCCGCGCCGATTTCCGCTTCGATATCACCACCGGCCCCGTCGGGGCCGGGGGCGTCGTAATCCCCATCGAAGCGATCTTCACCGACAATGTCCGCGCTGATGACACATCGGGCAAGGCCCGCGCCGACTCGTTCCGAGCGATCTTTACCCGCGTTGAGCGCGCCAACGAGCGACCTATCGCCGTCCTCTCCCGCATCGCGCTCGATGGATCCGCCGAAGTCTCCTCCTCCGATGGAGGCACCGTCCACGCCGATTCGATCAACACCCTTTTCAAGACCGACGATCGCACCAACCGCGCCCGCCCGATCCTCGCCACCGCCAACGGCAACGCCACCGCCGAGCGCGAGGGCGAGTCGCTCGCCGCGGATCTGATCGAATCCGGCTTTGAATCCGACTCTTCCGGCAAGACCCGTGTCGGCCCCGTCCGGGCCATCAAAGACGTCGTGATCACCGCGCGCGACGGGGTGTCGATCCGCGCCGCCGAACTCCGCGGCGACCAATCCACCCGCCTCTACGACCTCATCGGCCAGCCCCTCACCATCACGCATCGTCGCGACGACTCCGACTCCCAACTCTACGCCAAGCTCGCCCGTTTCGATGCCAATGCCGGCACACTGACCGTCGAGGGTGAAGGCGACGGCCTCTTCACCCAGCCTCGTTCCGACGGAAGCGGGATCGACCGTTTCGCCGTCAACTGGCAGCGCGGCATGACCTACGACGACGCCTCCGGCCGCGCCGAGTGCGTCGGCAATGTCAAGGTGGATGCTCGCTTCGGAGAGCTCGATCGTTCCACCGGACAGGGCGATCGCGTGACCGTCGAGATCACGCCAAGATCCGGCGCCGCTTCCGCCGGCGAGCCCGGTCAGCGCCGCCTCCTCCGCGCGTCGATCGACGGCGGCGATTTCGCCGGCAAGACCAACGCCCCCTCCGAAATCGAACTCCGCCGTTACGCGGCGAACTCGACGGAAGCCAATCCGGTTCTCGAAAGCCTCGTTTACCTTTCCGGTCCGCGCACGGTCATTCTCGGCCAGGCCGACCACCTCGAAACCACCGGCCCCGGCAAACTGCTCATCGAGGACCGTCGCAACCTGTCGTCAACCCCGGCCCCCGCGCCATCCGAATCTTCCACCACGACCCGCGGCACGACGCTCTTCCAATGGAACGACAGCCTCGCGTGGAACCGACAGTCAGGCGAAGTGCGTCTCACCGGCGGCGTGCGGATGGATCACCTCGACCCCGCAAGCAACGACCGCATCACGCTTGATGCCGCGGAACTTCACGCGATGCTCGTGCCCAACAAGCCCGGCGCGTCGGGCCAATCGGCTCAGAACGATCAGGCGTCCTTCAGGCTCACGCGCGCCACCGCCACGGGCGATATCCGCGCGTCGTTCAAGAATCTTCGCATCACCTCGAATGATCTTCTCTACGAACCCGACGCCAACCGGGTCACCGTCGCTGCTAATGAGCCACGAGCCGTGACGATCATCGACGGCGCCGCCGGCCGGACGGTCGAGGCCCAATCGATCGAAATTGATCTCCTCACCGGCAAATGGAAGGTCCTCAAGCTCCGCGCCGGTGGCTCGAACTGACGAACAATGTTGCTCCGCCTACGATTCTCAATGTCTGGAATCTCGAATGCCCGGCCCCTGATCCCTGGTGCCTTCTGAAATATCTCATCGCCATCCCCACGTACAACGAGCAGAAGCACGTGAGCCGCGTGCTCAAGCGCGTTCTCGAGTTCGCGGACAACGTGCTCGTCATCGACGATGGTTCGACCGACGGGACGCCCTGCCTGCTCCCCAACTCGCCCGTCGAAGTCATCCGCCACGCCGTCAACCGCGGCTACGGGCGTTCGCTCCAGGACGCCTTCCGTTGGGCCGAGGTCGATCACTACGACTGGGTCATCACGATGGATTGCGATGAGCAGCACGAACCCGAGGCGATCCCCAGGTTCGTCGAAGCCGCGCAAGCCGGCACCCACGACATCATCAGCGGCTCGCGCTACCTCGAACCTTCCGAGTGCGACGACAGCCCCCCCGCTAACCGTCGCAAGATCAACGCCCAGATCACGCGCGAACTCAACGAGTGCCTGGGCCTCGCCGTCACCGACGCCTTCTGCGGCTTCAAGGCCTATCGCCTCGCCGCCATCCGCAAGCTCCACCTCGACGTGGACGGCTACGAGTTCCCGATGCAGTTCTGGGTGCAGGCGGTCGCCTCGAAACTCCGCATCCGCGAGATCCCCGTCCGTCTGATCTACAACGATCCCAACCGCACCTTCGGCGGCCCGCTCGACGACGATTGTGTCCGCATCGCGCATTACCGTAACGCGCTGGAGCGTGAGATCGCGCGCTGCGCCGATCGTTTGCCCGCATCGGCGCTCCGAGCCTCGGAAATGTGCGAGGGTAACTCACCCGCGGAGTGTCGCTGTTGAACGCCCCCGCGCGTCCCGGCTCGGCCGCTTCTGATTCTTCCCTCACGATCCCGCCGCGCATCCACCTCGAACCCGATCCGCGCGACTGGCCGGCGCTGGTGCGCGATCAGTTCGGCCGGCTGGACGATCGCGCCAGGCAGTTTCGCCGCGAGCTCGGCCTCCCCGATGATCGCCCGATCGTCATGTCCGGCCACCAGCTCACCTTCTGGCACGCCGGCATTCTCGCCAAATACTTCGCGGCGGTAGCGTGCGCCACACGCACGGGTTCACCCGCGCCCGGCGCGCCGCCCGCGACGACCGCCTGGCTCTGGGTCGATGAGGACGAGCACGATTATTCGACGATCCGCGTCCCGTCGCGAACCCCGGAAGACAAGCTCGTCGAAGTGAACTGGGCCATCACGGAGATGCCCGCCGACGGGCTCCCGGTGGCGGCGTGCTCAGCATTTCAGCCGCGGAACCTTGACGCGGTCCATCCGAACCTTCCACCGTCAATCGCCATCGGTGTCTCGCGAATCTTCACCTCGCTCAGGGCGCATCAGAGCGCCGCGTCCGCGGCTCATCAGATCGCCGCCTCTCTTTCGGATCTCGTCGCGCCGTTCGGAACGCTCGAGCACCAGCTCTTCGCGACGTCGATCAGTCGCACGGCGCTCTTCGCCGAGCTCGTTCGCCGCATGATCGCCGATCCGCTCGGTTGTGCGCGGGCCTACAACGCCGCCGCCGCGACCGTGCCCGAAGCCCGCATCGTCCCGCTCCGTCTCGATCACCCTCGAGGCGTCGAGCTTCCCCTCTGGCGGCTCGAGCCGAATCGCCCTCGTGCCCGGGTGTATTCGAACGATCTTCCGCCCCTGCTCGCGACGCCGGCTTCGCGCGGTAACGGACCGCCGCACCTCGCCCCGCGCGCCCTGCTCATCACCGGCCTTCTGCGCCTGGCCGGGTGCGATCTCTTCATCCATGGCGTCGGCGGCTACCGCTACGACACGATCACCGAGCAGTGGTTCTTGACCTGGCTGGGTCACGAGCTCGCGCCGAAAGCCGCCGCCACGGCCGATCTGTTTCTGCCCCTTTCAGCGCCGAACACGGCCGAAGCCGATGTCGCCCGCGCGTTCTGGCGTGCCCATAGCGCCGAGCACAACCCCGCTGTTCTTAATGATGCGAGCGCCGCGGTCCAAAAACAGTCTCATCTCGCGGCAATTGCCGCCGAGCGGGCCGCGGGTCGTTCTCCCCTCGTTGCTTATCAGCAGATGCACGCGGACCTCAACGCCTACCGTTCCCGCCATGCCGGCGAACTCCGTGATCTGCACGAACGCGCCGACTCGCTGCAGGACGCCCTCGCGGAGTCGCTCCTCGCCGGTGACCGCACCTGGGCATTCCCGTTCCACGACGACCGGTCGCTCCTCACTCTCCGCGACGCCATCGCGGCCGCGATGAAATAAAAACGGCGGAGCCAGTGAAGGCCCCGCCGCGTGAGATTCAGAACTCAATAACCCGCTTACGGGTTGTTGCAGGTCCCGCCCGTTACATCGCCAGGCTGGCCGCACGCCGGGTTGGCCCCGCCGCAGCAGCACGCCCAGTGCTGGATGACCTTGGCGATGTCGCCGAGGCCGATATCACCACTGCCATCGAGGTCGCCACCCGAGCCTGGCGGGACAGTCTGGGCCCAACCCTGGATGATCACCGCGATGTCGGCAAGGCCGATGCGGCGGTCACCGTTGGCGTCGCCGTAGCACGCCGGAAGCGGGCAGTTGGCCGTGGCGCACGTGGTGCCCGAACCCTGGGGCGTTCCGCCCGCCGTGATGCACGCCGCGCTGGTCAACTCCTGGCAGGAGCCGTCAGCGAAGCAACACGCCTCGTTCGCCGGGGCGCAGGGGTTCGACACGCACAGCGTGCCGAGCGGCGACGAGACGCCACCAGCCGTTGTGCAGGCCGACGGCTTCAGGTCCTGACAGTCGCCGCTTGGGAGGCAGCACGCGCGGACCTCGCACTCGTCGGGCACGCCGTTGGTATTCACGTCCTGGCTCGTGCCGTCCATGATGTCGTCGCAGTCGGGCTTGCTGTTGGTGTTGCAGTCGGGCCCTTCGAAGCCTGGGGCCGCGTCCGTCTTGACCTTGTAGATCTCGCCGCCCTGATCGACGATGTAAAGTTCGCCGTAGGCGTCCTCGCCGAACGACGTGATGGAGGTGACGCTGAGCCCGCCGCCGGGGGCCAGGTCTCCTTGCCGGGCCGTTACGCTGGAAACCGTGCCCGAGCCGGAATAGGCAAACGTCCAGATGCTGTTCGAGCAGTAATCGGCGAAGAAATAGTTGCCCTGGAGCGAGGGGATCGCGCACCCGCGGTACACATACCCGCCGATGACGGAGCAGTTCGAGGCGCCCTGCGCGTAGGGCCAGATCGGATTGGTGAGCGCCGCCGACCCGCAGGTGCACCCTGAAAGCCCGGTGCAGTTGTTGCCCTCCATGCACCGCCAGCCGAAGTTCTTGCCGCCCTGGTAGCCCGAATCGCCCGGCATCGTGCCCGGTGTGTTCGGGGCCACGTAGTCCACCTCCTCGACCGCATCCTGACCGACGTCGCCGATGTACATCGCGCCGGTGACCCGGTCGAACGAATCACGCCAGGGATTCCGCAGGCCGTAGTGCCAGATCTCGTCGCGGCCCGCGATCGCGCCGGCGAAGGGGTTGTCTGGCGGGCTCGTGTACGGCGCGAGATCACTGCCGATCACGCCGTCGTCGTCGTCGTTCCCGGGAATGTTATCCACGCCGTCGACGTCGATGCGGTGCATCTTGCCGAACATCGTGTTGATGTTCTGCCCGTTGCCGTTGGGGTCGTTCGCGCTGCCGCTGTCGCCCATCGCGATATACAGCATGTTGTCAGGACCGAAACCGATCCAGCCGCCGTTGTGATTCGAGAAGGGATCAGAGATCGCGAACAGCGTCCTTGCGCTCCCGGCGTTCGCCGTCGTCGATGTCGCGAAGGGCGCATTGGCCTGGTACCGCGCGAGCGTGTTCGCCGAGTTGCTCGCGGTGTAATACACCCAGAAGTACCCGTTATTCAGGAAGTCCGGGTGGAACGCCAGGCCGAGCAGGCCCTGCTCGTTGCCCGTGGTCACCGGCGAAACGGAGAGATAAGGCGTGGCGTTCAGCGAATACGACGGCAAGTTGGCCAGACGGATGCGTCCCGTCGTGCCCGAACGCTGCTCGATGATGAAAATTCGGCTGAAGTCATTTTTCGGCGCCGTCACAAACAGAGGCAGCGTCAGGCCGCTGACCACCCGCTCGGCCCGATACTGCGCCTGCGCGGCCTGATTCATCGCTCCCACCGCCGCACAACACGCCGCCAGTATCGCCGCCGCTTTGAGAAATCTCATCACTCGCTCTCCTTCGCTCGTTGCTCATCGGACCTTCTAGGGTCCGGGTTTCGAACCACGCGGCTTTCGCCGCCTCTTCCACCAATCGTTCACCGCTCCGTGCTCCGCGGCAAACGCTCATTCCACGATCACCGACGCCACCCCGTGCGAACGAACACCGCCGAAGGCCCTTGCCTTCGCACGGCTGTCACACTCCACGTCGGGTTAGCCCGGGGACACGCGAGCCCGACATCCCGCCCAGAAACCAAACGTTCGGCAAGCACCGAAAGCCTGGCCAGACAATCCTCCGTCCGAACGATACCCCATGCTTAGGGGCCGCTCAAACAGTCATGCGCCGGATTATCCAGGTTCCTGAATGAAGGCTATGGCCCGACGTCGGAATGGGCTTCCACCCACGAGACAATCCGGCCCGCCAGCGTCCCCGAGAGGAAAAACAGTCCCTCGTGACCCACCGGGATATCCCATCGCTCTGGACGGCCCAACCGCTCCCACAGAAGCCAGCCGGTGCTCCCAGGGACGATCGAGTCAAAGAGGGGCCGAACGACTAACTTGGGGATATTGCCCAGCAGTGGGGCCGAGTTCTCCGCGTCAAGCGGCGCGAACCCCGCGTAGAGCCGGGCCACGTCGTCCCAATAGCCACGGTGCTCCTGCACCGCCCGGACGTTGACGAGGCCCCGGTAGAGAATTCGCGCCAGGTTCGCCCCGCCCCCGAAAAAGACCGTCGCGTTAATGGGCCGCTCAACCCTTGCCGCGACCGCCGGCAGCGAGATCGCCCCAAGGCTCGCCCCGACCACGATGAGCGGACCCCGCGACGTCGCCGGATACCGTTGCGCGAAATATTCCATCGCCGCGTCCGTCGCGTACCCGTACTCGCTCAGAAACTGCGTGGCGCCGTGCGCCAGCGTCCGCGCCATCAGCTCGGCGCGCAGCACCTCCGGTCGCTTGGCGATGGGCACCTGCCGCACGGCGCGGTATTCGTCGTTCAGCCACTCGTCGAGTGAAAATGTGAGTTCTCGAGCCCACCGCGGATCAGCCGTCACCGAGCCACGCGGCGGGAATATCACTTCCACCGCCCACCCTCGATTCACAAACTCCCCCACGATTTCACGATCGAAGCTGACGCCGATCGCGCTCGCGAGATACACCACAACACCCCGAGGCTCGGACGCGGGCAACAACAGTGCCGCGGACGTGCTGGCGGTCCGCGGCGCGATCAAGGATCGCCGCGCGCTGCTCGTCGGCGCGCCCGGTGGGCCGATCGCGGCCAGTTCTTCAACAAACCGTCGCTCATCCTCGCTCGCCGGCGGTTGCGCCCACGACACCACCTCGATGAACTCTGCCGCGCGGAAATCGCCTCGCCATGTGCAGAGCGGGCTCAGCGACGCCGCCTCGATCGACGCGACCATCATTCGGCCCGGTGCTCGGCCGTGCATCCCGCGCATCTCGACCCGGCATCCAGCCCGCTTCCGCTCAATCTCCCGCGGCGAGAAGTCGCTCGGCCCGACAGGCTCATCAAGCCCCCACCACGGCTCCGAGCAGCAGTCCAAGGTGAACGGCGCTTCGTACCGCGCGGGCCAGCTCGACGCCGCTATCCCAGGCGGCACGGCCCGCCCCTCGGGCGACGCCTCCGCGCTGTGCTTGAAGACACACCCGGTTTCCACAACCAACGCGACCGCGAGCAGCGCCGACAGCATCGCGGTACAGCACGTCGGACGGAGTTTGGAGTAGTTCAAAGCCACAGACGACCTATCTTCGCACCGAAATGAGCGGTCGATTTCTGCTGTTCGAGCGAGCCGGCGCACGCCGCCAAAGGTATATTGAAGCGACGGAACGCCTGGCGTTCCATTCGGCATTGAGAAGGGGAAGAAGCATGTCACGTCCAGTTCTGTACGCGCGCCTGCTAGCCGGCGCCTTCGCAGTGGCCGCCGCGGGCTCAGCACACGCGGCCATCTCCCGCGACATCAACTCGTACGTTCTCTTCGCCTACGACGAGCTCGTCTTCAAAGGCGGCAGCTCGGGCGGCGGGACCGGCTTCATCAACGGCGGCAACATCGGCGTCAACTACGCCGGCCGCTCTCAGTCCGCCTTCTCGCTCGAGTTCGCCACCAGTGGCCAGGCCATCATGTCCGTTGGCTCGCAGGCCGTCGCTGACAGCGTCCGCTCCGACGCCTCGGGCAGCTTCTTCGACCTCTACGCCAACACGCTCAACCCGAGCTTCGCGGGCACGATCCGAAACTCCGGCCCGACCGGGTTCTCCGCGCCGATCGTCGCGACGGGCTCGCTTCCGACCTTGCCGTTCACGCCCGGCCGCGCCCTGACGGACGGCGCTTCCAATCTCACAGTCGGCGGCTCCGGAGGATTGCCCAGCCCTCAGACCATCACTCCCGGCACGTTCCGCGACGTGCGTTTCAACGACAACACCGTCATCAATCTCGGCGCTGGCGAATACGACCTCCGCAATCTTTCGATCGGCCGCCACGTCACCATCAACGTTACCGACCAGACCGTTCTCCGGATCGATCGCCGCTTCGATCCCAATGACTTCCTGTTGTTCGGCACCAACGCCGGTCACAACGGCGGCGCTCAGATCCTCGTCGGCGGCTTCGGGGACAACCCCACCACCGAGCGCACCACCAACTTCTCGCACAACGCCATCATCCAC
>DASZQL010000216.1:0-5985 GCA_035549675.1 Phycisphaerales bacterium
CTCATGGGCGAGATCATCCAGTGGTCCGGCTTTGCCCTCATGTGCTGGAACCTGCCGGCGCTGAGCTTCGCCGTCTGGACCGCCGCCAATCTCATTCCGCGCGCGCTCAGCCACCACGCCTGGTACCGCCGCACCTTCCCGGACTACCCCGCAGTCCGCCGCGCCGTGATCCCCGGACTGCTCTGACATGCGCGCACTACGCTCCGCCCTCATGCTCCTGCTGCTCGCGAGCCCCGCTTATGCCCAGCAATGGCAGTTCGAGGATCTCGACATCCCCATCGCCTATTTCGACAATGGCGCTGCGCAGTTCCAGTTCGCCTGCCGCGGCGGCGATCTTGCCATGGGCTACTGGGTCCGCTTCCCGCATCATCAGGTCGCGTCGTCCGCCGCGATGAACCTCGCCATCATCCCCGACCCGTCTGGCGCCGCCGCCTCGACTGCCGATGCGAGCTTCGCGCAGGACATCCCGCTCATCCACGCCGACGGCACCTCGATGATCATCCGCGGCCCCGTCGCCCGCCAATGGGCCCGCATCGCCCAGCGCGCGAAAACCACCATCCGCCTCGCTTATGTCCGCAAGCAGTCCGCGCTCGAGCTCTTCGACAGCAACGACTTCTCCGCCACCGGCTCCGCCGCCGCCATCAAGCACATCCTCGATCGCTGCGGCTGACCTGCCGTCGTCCTCTCTCCTCCGGGGAGAGGGTGCCTCGCGTTGCGAGGCGGGTGAGGGGCCGTCAACAGCGGCCGTGCACGGAGTTCATCCTCTCCCGTAGCGCAGCGTACGGGGGAGGGGGACCACGCGAAGCGTGGTGGAGGGGGCGGCCGCTTGCACCGCTCGGGCGGGGGAGTCTCCCCGGCACAAAGCGCAATTGGCCTGCGCTACCCCCGCCGTGCCGCATCGATCGCGGCCACGTCGATCTTTCCCATCTGCATCATCGCCTCGAACGCGCGCTTGGCCTCCGCGCCGCCGGCGGCCATCGCCTCGGTCAGCGTCCGCGGCGTGATCTGCCACGACACGCCCCATCTGTCCTTGCACCAGCCGCACTGGCTCTCCGCGCCGCCATTGCCCACGATCGCGTTCCAGTAGCGGTCCGTCTCCGCCTGGTCCTCGGTCGCGATCTGGAACGAGAACGCCTCGCTCTGCTTGAACGCCGGCCCGCCATTGAGCCCGATGCAGGCAATGCCGAACACGGTGAACTCGACCGTCAGCACCTCGCCTTCCTTCCCCGAAGGATTGTCGCCCGGTGCCCTCCGCACCGCCGTCACCGCGCTCTGCGGAAAGGTCTCCGCATAAAACCGCGCCGCCGCCTCGGCATCCTTGTCGTACCAGATGCAGATCGTGTTCTTGGCAATATCCATCTCTCTCTCCCGCGATCGCAGTCTACACGATGAAGACGCAATGCGCCCGCCCGCCCCCCGTTCCGCCCGACCCCGCAGTCGGCGCTCCTCTCCCGTAGCGCAGCGTACGGGGGAGGGGGACCATGCAAAGCATGGTGGAGGGGGCGGCCGCTTGCGCTGATCCAAGACGTGCTCCGCCCCAATCCCGCCCGTCCTTAACCATCCGCGCGACTCTCGCCCGCCCGAATCGCCGGGTTTACGTGGCGATAACCCTAATCCGCCATGATTGGATTTGACGGCATTTTAGCAACAGCGCCGCCGCGTGTTTCAAGTTCGAGTTGCGTGAGTAGTACCGCGTTTGATGGCCCTGTTCGGACCGTTTTCCAGAGCCTCTTGGGCACGGCCCGGGCATAGCCTTCGCGGCCTCGTCGCGTCGGCGGCGATCTCGCTGTTCGCCTGGCCCATGCTCGCCGGCGCCGCCAACGGTCCGGCGCCCGATGGTCCCGTCCACGCGCCCGCCTATCTCACCCAGTCCGGCGACGATCTCATCATCACCGGATCGGTCGCCCATCTGTTCCGCACATCGATGTTCTCGGGCCCCAACCGCGCCGAAAAGACCAACCGCGCCCGCCTCACCCCCGACGGCACCGATGTCTCGAGCGGCTTCGAGAGCATGCGCGTCCAGCTCGCCGCCTTGCGCGAACCCGCTTCCGCTCCGCCTCTGGCCATCGCCGTCGCCAGCATCGACCCGGCCCAGATCAATCCCGCCCTCGGCGCCATCGACCGGCTCTCGCCCGCGCCGTTCCCGGCCAAGCCCTCGAGCGACCTCGCCTATGCCCGCTCCGACATCGGCCTCGAAAGCCTGACGCCCGACGCCGTCACCAAGGATAAATCCGGCAAGAAGGTCTCCGACAAGGAGATCTGGTGCATGGCGACCGCGATCTATTTCGAGGCGCGCGGCGAATCCTATCGCGGCCAGGTCGCGGTGGGGCAGGTGGTGATGAACCGCGTCGCCCACCGGCTCTATCCCAACACCATCTGCGGCGTCGTCTTCCAGAACCAGAACATGCGCAACGCCTGCCAGTTCTCCTTCGCCTGCGACGGCATCCCCGAGCGCGTCACCGACAAGAAGGCCTGGGCCCAGGCCGACAAGATCGCCCGCGGCGTCATCGACGGCACGCTCTATCTGCCCGAGGTCGAAGCGGCCACCCACTACCACGCCACCTACGTCTATCCCGACTGGGCCCCGCGCCTCAAAAGAGTGACCAAGATCGGCCACCACATCTTCTACAAATTCAAGCGCCGCGCCTAATCCCTCCCGCTCGTCGGGAGGGGGGACCGGCGAAGCCGGTGGGTGGGGTCGGCCGCTTGCGCTGTGCCCCTCCCTCCCGCTTGTCGGGAGCGGTGGGTGGGAGCCGCTTGCGCCGAACGTGCAGTCGGCGCTCCTCTCCCGTTTACGGGGGAGGGGGACCATGCGAAGCATGGTGGAGGGGGCGGCCGCTTGCGCCGCGCCTCTCCCTCCCGCTCGTCGGGAGGGGGACCATGCGAAGCATGGTGGATAGGCGGCCGCTTGCGCTGTGCCCCTCCCTCCCGCTTGTCGGGAGGGGGGACCGCGCAAAGCGCGGTGGGTGGGAGCCGCTTGCGCCGAACGTGCAGTCGGCCTCCTCTCCCGTTTACGGGGAGGGGGACCACGCGTAGCGTGGTGGAGGGGGCGGCCGCTTGCAGCATAGGTGCGGCACGACGCTCGCGACCCGCATCCGCCGCATCCACACCCACGATGTCATCCCCGCGAAAGCGGGGATCTCTGTTTGCGGATAGAGCAGTCGGCATGAGACGCAGAGCCGGGCGACGCCCGGCCCGGTCCACCGTGCCTCGATGCGAGTTCGTCAACGGAGATTCCCGCTTTCGCGGGAATGACACCGGGGGTGGGTTACCCCCTCGCCCCACCATTATCTGGGGGGGTGCCTGTCGGAAGGCTTTGCACCATGACAGGCGGGGAAGGTAGCGATAGCGTTGACCAAGTTCGCATCTCGGAGCGAAGGAGCGCAGCTTGTCCGCCGAAGAGCTGGTCCAAGACCTTAAGAGAGATATCTTGGCGTTCTTCATCGACATTGGTTGCAAGGATCCAGTCGACATTCGAATCGGACTATCGGACGCCCGACAGCAGAATGCCTATGTGACACTCCGGGGCCTTGAGTGGCACTTCGTGCAAGAAGGTGAGACACAGCACCTCTACTGGACAAACCCGCGGTTCCCCGAAATTCCGATTGGCGGGCACAACATCCGCTACTACTTCAACCCTGCAGACGACCGGGAGATCGGGAGGCGCGCATCTGCCGCCCCGGGCTCCAACGAGGACACAACGCTGTTGCGCATCGTGTCCTTCATTCGCTCCCACTTCGAAGAAATCTGCCAGGTCCTCTCAGACGAGCGCATTGTGGAAGTCGCCGCTGTACTGAGAGACGTGAAGGTTCGGACATCTGAAGAGCGTACACGGCTGGCGAAGTCCCGCACCCCCTCACCCTGACAACGGGTGAGGCCCCTACGTCGTGCGAACGCCTACACCGCCTCCGGCGCCACCAGCAGCACGAACGAATTGCCGTAGAGCGGCACCAGCCCGCGCACGCCGAGCCTGTCCGACAGTTCTTCCAGCGCGCGAACCTCCGGCTTCACGCTCACCTCGATGCCCGGATATTTCACATAGGGCGAGGTGAGGGCGTCGCTCGAATAGGTGCCGCTCGGCGTCGTCACGATCGTCACCGTCTCGACCGCGCCATAGCCGATCTTCTTGACCGTCTGCGTCCGCACCACGTCGGTCGAAACGCTGTCGTCATAGGTGATGTCGTATTTGGCCAGCGAGTCGGTGTCGAACGGGATGGGCATGAGTTCGTTCGCCGATGACAGCAGCGTCTTCATCGGCTGCTCTTCGGCCACGGCCGGCGGCAGCCAGCTCGGCAGGACCAGGAGGCCCGCGGTTAGCGCACCGATGGCGCCTACGATCGCGACAGTCTTGACGTATTCCGACATTTGGCGCGCCTTTGGCAATGAGCGTTAACATCTCATCAACCATGCCGCGCCCGGCTGGGTCAAAATGGAACAGCCATTTACGTTAACTTAACCATGAGCTGTGGGAAACCGGCCCCGAACAATGCTCCCTAGCCGCGGATGCGGTCCACCAGCGCATCCACCTCGTCCACGAACCGGTCATAGGCCTCGTTCGTCGGCCATGGCCGGATCAGGCGGTCGAAGCCGTCGAGATCGAACCCCGCCCGTTCCGGCTCGCCGAAAAACCGCCGCGCCTCGTCGAGCTCGAATCCCGCCAGCCGCACCGCCTCATGGAACGCCGCCTCCCTGTCGGCCCGCTTGATCTGGCGGCTGATCGCCGCGGGCGGTGAGGCCGCCAGCGAGAAATGGAGATAGATCGCGCCCATCAGGCGGTTCTCCACCTCCTTGTAATTGCCGCCCATCGCCGCCTTGAACGGCGAGATGATATCGCCCATCACATATTCGGGCGCATCGTGCAGCAGCGCGTAAAGCTCACTCCGCGGCTCCGGCGCCGGCTGCCCGGCGCGGAAGATCTCCAGCACCAGCACCGAATGCTGCGCCACCGAGAACGGATAGTCCCCCTGCGTCTGCCCGTTCCAGCGCGCCACCCGCGCCAGCCCATGCGCGATATCGGTCAGCTCCACATCGAGCGGCGACGGATCGAGAATATCGAGCCGCCTCCCGCTCAGCATCCGCTGCCACGCCCGTTGATTTCCGCGCGCCATGATGCCCCCAGAAAGCCGGAGGGTAGCGACACCGTCCCGATTCGCGAATGAGCCGGGCGCGCTAGGGAAACCGCGCTACGACCTCGATCTGGCCTTCGATGGCGTCGTTGAAGGCCGGAAGGTCCTCCGCCGGAATCCAATATTCGAGGTGCTCCCTGCCGCCGGCCTCCTGCACCTCGTATCTGGCGATGAAGTCGGACCGAACCCGGAACCGGGTGACATAGCCCGACCCGCTCGCTGGCACGTTCCAGTCGCGGGCGATCTTCGTAGCGTAGGCCTCGGAAAGCACTGGATAGAAGATCGGCTGATCGGGCAGGCGAGGCGGAAACTCCCGCATGCCACTCGCTTCGAGCAGCTTGAGTTCTTGAGGGCCGACCGGCCGCCAGAGCAGCGTCGTTGCCGGGGTCGGCTTTGTCATCCCTCGGCCACCGCCGATTCGCCCAGTCGATAATTCGCCCACTCCGGCAGCGTGACCTCGACGGCCTCCCCCCCCACCGTGACCTCACCCCCGTCGAACCGGTCGAGCCGCACGATCCCCACCGCCTTGCCCTCCACCGCCTTGCCGACAAATCCCGCCTCGCGCCCGCCCACCAGCACCGGCGTCCCGGCCTTGGCGTCAACACCGGACACGATCACCGGCCGCCGCCGCGCCGTGCCGCGATGCTGCATCCGGCTCACCACCTCCTGGCCGATATAGCAGCCCTTCTGGAAGTCCACTCCGCCCAGCAGATCCATTCCGATATCGTGCGGAAACAGCATGTCCGGCCCGAAATCGGGCCCCAGCTCCGCCCGCCCCGCCGCGATGCGCGCAACATCGTACGCCGTGTCCGCCGAATCCCGCTTTTGCGCCTCAAAAGCCGTCCCCGCGACATGCAGA
>DASZQL010000217.1:0-9743 GCA_035549675.1 Phycisphaerales bacterium
CGGCGGCGTCCGTGATGAAGCGTTCGGCGCCCATGCGATGGACGATCGAGATGCTGACCATCGTCGCGAGGGGAGCCTCGAGGCCCTTTGTACGCGCGGCGCGGACAGAGTCGAAGAGGCGTGCGGGGGTGACGCCGTTGCCCAGCGCCTCATGCATCGCGGCGGCGATCACAGGGCCGTCGGCGATGGGATCCGAAAACGGGATGCCAATTTCGATGACGGTCGCGCCGGCAGATTCGAGGGCGAAGAGGATGTCCGGGAGCGCATCGAGGGTCGGATGGCCGCCGCAGACGAAGGGGATGAGGCCCTTGCGCTTTTCGCGCCGGAGTCGGTCGAAGGATTCGGTGATGCGGTTGGGCATGTCGTTCGGAGTGCTAGTGCTTGACGCCCTGAACAACTCCTTCAACCGTGTATTTCTTCAGGGCCTGTTCGAAATCAACATTGTTCACGTTCGCGAGCGTGGTGAGCCAGGCGAGGACATCGGCGAACTCTTCTTCGAGGTTGGCGCGTTGCTCAGGAGTAGGGGAGCGGCCGGGTGCATTATCCATGAGAGCCGTGGCGAGCTCCCCCAGTTCTTCGACGAGCCACATGAACGTGCCGGGTGTTCCGCGGGCGGAATCGGTCGCGTGGTAGCGGCGTCGGATGAGATCCTGGAACGCGGCGAAGGTGAGCGGCTGAGTCTGCGTCATGGGCCCAAGAATAACGAAGGAGCGGCACGATCAGCTCATTCGTAATCGTAGAGCGCGTTCGACGTGGCGTCGCCGAACCAGCCGGTGCCGAGCGCCTCGGAATCGGCGGTGTAGAGGCCGCTGGATTGTGTGAAGGAGCGGGTTTCGTGGGTCGCATGGGCGTCGAGCCATGCGACCGCCGCCGTGCCGTGGTGGCGGAAGTGGATGCTGGGATCGGGGCGCGCACTCGCGTAATCGGGCCAATAGCACGGCTCGGCGAAGCTGTATTCGATGAGTTCGTCCGCCGCGAGGGCGGCGTCGGTGAAGACGATCGTTCGCGCGGGCGAGCTGAAGCGCGAGCGGAGCGAGCCTGTTTGATCGGTGAAGACGGTCCAGGCGCCGGGGATGAGCTGCCGGCGTTGGACGCCGACGAAGGCGTTGTTGTAGCCGTATCCGCCGCAGGAGAGCTCGAAGCCGATGCCGCGGGCGCGGAGTTCGTCCATGCGCGGGGCGAAGGCAGGGCAGGCGCGGACGCCGGTGCTGGCGGAGTTGCCGTCGAGGTATGGGGTAAGCGCACCGCCGCGAGGTGTGAAGGGCTCGCCGAGGGTGGCGCGAGAGCCATGCCAACGCTTGAGGTTGGTGGAACCGATCGCGACCGCGCCGGGCGCAAAGAGGTCGCGCTGCTCGGAGGCGTAGGAGTCGTTGGCGATGGCGAGCTGGCGGATGTTGGAGAGGCACTGCGTCGATTCAGCGCTGGCGCGGGCGCGACCGAGCGCGGGGAGCAGGATGCCGAGCAGCGTCGCGAGCACCGCGACGACGAGGAGGAGCTCGATCAATGTGAAGGCGCGCAGCTTCATGGGGTTGCAATATCGACGGGTTCACTCCGGCGAATGCAGCGGAGCAGGAGTTCACGGTCGCGGGAGTCGATCACGGCGTCTCCATTGAGATCCGCGGCAGAGCTTGCCGACGCGACGAACGATTCGTAGGCGTAGGCATCTTCGACAGTGGCGATGGAGTCTCCGGTCAAGTCGAAGAAGGACTCGCGCGGGCGGACATCCGAGACGCCGGATACTTCGGTGGAAATTTCACCCACCGGTCCCGCGATGAAGTTGACGCCGGTGGAGAGGCGGATGAAATCAAAGCCGTCGAGATGCGCGGGCAGGCTTGTGGCGGGATCGATGGCCCAGCGGATGTCGAAGGCGTCGCCGCCGCCCGTGTTGGGCGTGATGCCGACGGCGAAGGGGTTGTCGGGGTTGGTGAAGAACTCCGCGGCAGTGATCGAAGGATGATCGACGATGTTGTCGGCGTTGGTGTCGCCGAGAAGAAGGGTGGGGGAGCAGTCGGCGTACCCCCAGATGCCTTCGCGCATCGCGGCGAGGCCGTTGGGGTTCTGCAGGACCTGGGTATTGAACAGCGCGGGCAACAGGAAACCCATCGTGGAGTATGAGGACGGGAACCCGGGATAGAAAATGGCGGACGGGTACCACGCGGGGTTGGCGGGCGGAGTGGGTGTTGAAGGGTTGTCATCCCAGGCCTGCGATTGGTGTGAGTTGTCGGGAGGAATGGTGAGATGCGAGCCGGGGATGATGAACCAGGGGTCATCGACGAGGCCGTTGCCGTTGGCGTCGCGCGAGATTTCGATGACCGTGCCCTCGGCCCAGCGGCGGTTGGCGTTGCCGCCCACCCAGAAAGCGTTGCCGAAAACGATGCAGTCCAGCCCGAAGGGATTGCGGGGATCGTCGAGAACGGTGTGATCGAAGCCGAGAATGATGGAACCGGCGAAGCCGCCGAGAGAGACGACCTTCGTGTTGTCGGCGCTGAGCGTGCCGCCACCGAGGGGCGGGCCGAGGGCACGGGAGGGGTCGTTGTAGGCGGGGTTGTTGATGAACTGGCCGGGGGCGGGGGAGTAAGAAATGACCCGATCGGCGAAGTCGGAAGCATTCACCGCAGAGGCGCAGAGCACGCAGAGGCTGAATGAGAAGACATTCACCGCGGAGACGCGGAGGGCGCGGAGAAGGGATGAAGAGGGGCGCGACATTTTGCGGGACGGTGAGACGGTGAGACGGTGAGACGGTGAGACGGTGAGACGGTGAGACGGTGAGACGGTGAGACGGTGAGACGGTGAGACGGTGAGATTTCTTGCCGCGCTCGGGGGCGGCTTGAATTATCGTGAAATCGCGTGGTTAGCGCGGCGGCGGCGGGGCATCAGGCCGGCCAGCGTGAGGATTGAGAGCGCGCCGGGCGCGGGGACGGTGTAACGGTACATGGTTGTGCCCCCGGTGAAGGTCGAGTTGTCGTAGTAACCGACGACGAGTTCGCCGGTGATGGGGTTCCAGACGGGGAAATAGGAATCGGACGCCAGGTGGGGTGAGAGGCGCAGCTCGCTCGCATCGGGCGCGATTGGACCGCCGGCGAGGGCAGCGAGGATGGCGCCGCCATCGACCACCGCGCCGTAGCCGTAGTCGCCGGAGCCGCCGAAGACGTCGCCGCCGCCGACGAGAAGATTGCCGAAGGGATCGAAGCCGAGGCCGGAGCCGGTGAGGGCGTCGGCGACGGGGATGCCCTGAGTTTCGAAGTCGAGGGGGAGCGTGGAGCGCGTGATCTCGGACATGGGGAACGCGCGGACCTCGCCGGTGTCCGAGGGGCCGCCGAAGACGAAGCCGTTGGAGGTATAGAGGTAGCCGTCGTGGATCGTGACGCCCGCCGCGCTGCCGCCGATGTGATTGATGACTGTGTGCTGCACGAGCGTGTGAACGTCGAGACGTGCGACGAAAGAGTCGGAGTCGGTGCCGGAGACATACAGCGTGGAGTTGTCGGCGAAGAAAGCTTCGGTATGGGACATCGGCACGGTGACCGGCACCGTGGGGTTGAAGGGATTGAGGGCGAGCGGGTTGACGAGCAGCACATCGGGCGAGCCGCCGGCGAAGTTGTCGCCGATGGCGAGCGTCGAGTAATCGGGGCTCATGCGGATGAAGGAGGCGCCGTACGACGGGATGCTGCCCGCCGGGAGCGAGCCGAGCTTTGTGAACGAAGAGAGATTGGGGTTGTCCTGCAGGTAGATGTCGTCACCGACGAGCGTGACGACGCGGCCTTCAGAGGTGATGTCCCACACGCCCGCGCCGGCAGGGAGCTCGAAGGAACCGGCGAGCGAGTAGGGGGGGATTGCGGCGGCGGCATCGGACGAGAAGACAGTCATGGATAACCCAGATGACACAGAAAAGAACACGACCCAGAGCGACCGGTGAACAACGGCGCGCGAGACGAAGTCCGAGACGAAGTCATTGATGAGTGCTGGCATGGACACAACCGCCTTTGCTTCGTTCCGATTCGCGCGGAACGGCTCCCGAGGTTTGGGATGCCCTCGCGGCGGGTGGTGTGCGGTGGATCGGGGACGGCGGGGAGCGCGCGGCCCAACGACCCGCCGCCCCGTTGCGCGAGGGCGACGCGATCACAGGCCATCGGCAGGTCTTCCGGCTCCGGGCGTTGTCGATCCTGACCGGCCTTCCCGCTGTTGAGCAGCAGTGGCTTTGCCGCGGTGTGCGGCGGTCGAAGATCAGCCCGTTACGGCGGCGCGTCCGCGGTGGAGTTTCACCACACTTCCCTTTTCACCCCGCCCAACGCGGGTGGGGCACCGACAGCGATTGGACTGTACCGCGCGGGCGGCGAAACGCAAGCGAGATCGGTGGCCCTCAGCTTGGGCCGTTGGGCTGACGCGGCGCAACCGTTCGCGCGAGCGGGATTTGCGCGCGGAGGAAATCCGCGGCGCGGGTGAAGTCAGCGGCGATGAGCTTGGCTTCCTGCTGGAGCGGGTCTTCGATCGTGCCGCTGATCCTGGAGAAGGAGAGCATGGCGAGCGGGGAGGTGATGCGGCCTGGATTCGAAGGGCTGGGGTCGTACGTTCCGTGGCTGTGCTTGAACAGTCCGAGGGGGCCTGCGAAACCGATCCAGGTGACGAGCGCGATCGCAGCGGCGCAGGTTATGGCGGTGAGGATGGAGTGCCACGGGAACGGGGCGGCGATGGATGCGGGCGCGGGCCTCGAGAGCGCGGGCATCACGGCGCGGCGGAGATGGGCGGGGCGCGAGGCTTCTTCGCAGGAGGACTCGCGGAGGAGCGCGTCGAGGCGGTTGATGTCGGCGTGGGCTCGGGGCGCGGCGGAGGAGTGGTCGTCGAGAGCGCGCCAGGCGCTCCAGCGTGCGAAGAGATGACGGATGGTGCTGATCATCGGTTACCTCCCGAAGGCGGGTCGGGCCTTGCGTGGGAACTCGTCTCAGAGTCGGGGGACTGCAGTTCGCGCGCCAGCCGTTCGCGGGCGCGGAAGAGCAGCACGCGGACTCCGACGCTGGTTCGCCGGAGGACGCGGGCGATGTCGGCGATGTCCATGTCGGCGCCGTAGCGGAGCCAGAGCGCGGAGAGTTGCTCGGCGGTAAGAACGGCTCGGGCGCGGGTCCAGACGTGGCCGTTCATTTCGTGCGTCTCGAGCGGCTCGCGCACCGCGGGCGCGGCTGGTTCGGAAAGGGGGATCATCGCGACTCCCCGGCGTTTGCGGTCGCGGTAGTGATCGACCGCGAGGCGGTTGGCGATGGTGAAGAGCCACGTCGAGAAACGAAGGCGCGGGTTGTAGCGTGGGAGGCTGTGCCAAGCGCGGACGAGAGTCTCCTGCGCGAGTTCCGTGGCGGCGTCACTGGAACCGGTGCGACGGATCAGGAACCCGACGAGCCGACCCTCGAAGCGGCGAACCAACTCACCGAACGATGGGTGGGAGCCGGCTTGTGCATCGGCGGCGAGATCTTCATCCGTGCGCGCGACGGCGGACGAATCGGCGTGGGCCGGACCGTCCGCCGCGAGGATCGGGGCGATGAAGCGGGGCTCGGTGATGGACGCGGTCACTCGGGTTTCTCGGTCTTCTCTTCTTCGTCCTTCGATTCGTGGTGGCGCTTGTGCTTTTCCTTGATCTTCTTCTCGATCTTGACCATGTCGTCGTCGGCCTTGAGATCGTCGTCGTGGTCGTGATGACCGTGGCCGTGAAGCTCTTCCGCGATCTCGCCGAAGTGTGCGATGAGGTCCGAGAGGGCCGCGGCGTCGTAGGAGAAGTCCATGGTCATCGAGTTGCCGTTCGGGGCGACCCGCACCGCGGCGAGGGCCTTGAGCAGCGGACCGAGTTCTTTTTCGGAACCCAGCACAATGCGCCCGAGCGCGAGAAGACCTTGCACGACTTGGGCGGAGTCCGCGGCCTCTTGCGCGGTGTCGCAGTCGAGACGGAGCGAGGCGAAGACCTTGCCCTCGTATTCGCCGGCGTTGACCAGGAGGCTGTTGGCGCCGCCGAGGATCCTGGACGCCTGCTCATCGTGGTGTTTGCGGATGGGGGCGAGGTCGCTGGCCGAGACAAAGAGAACAGTGCCCGGGCGAGGTGCGACGTCGCGGAGAGGAGCGGCGGGGGGGTTGGCGCCCGCGCCTTCCATGTTCACGATGCCGTGGGTGAGGCGCTCCATCTTGTGGGCGATGAGGAGGACGCGGCGGTCGGGGTTATCGTCGGGGCGCTGGTAGACGTACCACTGCTCATCGTCCTCACCGAAGGAATGGAACGTGCGGTTGTTCTCGACGATCTTGCGGTAGTTGTCGGCGATGGCGGGAAGCGCGTTGACGGCCTCGTCGAGGTCCTTGGTCGCGCTGACGATGATGACGCCGTCTTCTTCATCGTCGCCCGACCCGAAGAGCGTGACGCCCTTGACCTCGCGGATGAGCGAGGCGACGAATCGCGCGCCGTTATCGTCTTCGTGTTCGAGGTGCTCGCGGACGTGATCGACGAAGGCTTTGCCGACGGTCGAAGCGTGCACGGCTTCGACGTCCAAATGGACCACCCACGTCGCGTCGCCCGCGACCCAGTTGGACTGAAGCGGGGCGGCGGGGGCAGTGAGCGGGATGGCGATCGCGGCGCCGAGTGTGACGAGGCCGGTAACGAACGATTTCATGGCGATTCTCCTGGGAGCAGGGTCGGAAACCCCCTCGCGTCAAGGAGTCATACGAAAAGCCTACCGGCGCGTTACGCGAGTTCGGCGGGCAATTCGGACCAAAAAAACCGACGGGCCCGGATCGGGCCCGCCAAGCGGAACAAATGGGCGCAACAGGACTCGAACCTGTGACCTCTGCCGTGTGAAGACAGCGCTCTAGCCAGCTGAGCTATGCGCCCAATGGCCGGGGAGGCCCGGCGGCCGGGATGATATCCCGACCGAGGGGCCGCTGCCAACCCATGAACTCTTCTGTTCCGACGCGTACGAAACGGGTTTTCGGTCAGTTGCAGGATTGGTTCCAGTGCTGGATGACGATGGCGACGTCGTCGAGACCGACGGAGCCGTTGCCTGAGACGTCGCCGTTGGTGCCCGGAAGAACCGATTGGGTCCAGTGCTGGATAAGGACGGCGATGTCGGCGAGGCCGATGATGCCGTCGCCGTTGGCGTCGCCTGGGCAGACTGGGACGCAGACGACGGTGAGTGTGCCGTAGCCGGTGGCGCCCTGCCAGCCACTGGCGCGGATGCGGTAGTTCGTGCCGGAGATGGCGTTGAAGCTGACCTGAGAGGCGGTGTCGCAGAAGTCGTCGTTGCATTCGACGAGCGTGCCCGAGCCGGGGCAGCCGCCGGCGTAGACGGCGAGCATGGAGTCGAAGGTCGCGGGGCAGAGGGAGACGGTCAGCAGCCCGTTGCACGCGGCGTTGTAGCTGAACCAGACGTCGTTCTCCATGGCGGAGTAGCCGCCGGAGGCGCAGTCGGGTTCGTTCGGGCCGTCGGTGTCGGAGTTGATGTTGGTGAAAGCACGCTGACCGTCGGTGACGACAAAGGCGTTCGAGCAGTTGTTGTTGCTCCCGCTCGCGGCGCCGGCGATGAAGGAGACGGTGGGCGCCCAAACGGCTAGACCGCTTTCGTTCAGCGCGCGGACACGGACCCAGTAAGTCGTGCCGGGAGTCAGGATGCCGGGGGGTACTTGCCAAGCGGTCGAGCTCAGCGTGGTGGGCCCGCTGAGGACGATGTTATTGAAGAGTTCATCGGCGGCGATCTGCGGGAAGTAATAAACGCTCCACGCGGAAGGCGACCAGGTGATTTCCGGCGATGAATCCGGAGTGGTCGATCCGACCGTAGGGGACGTGATCGAGAAGGGGCCGGAGTCGGGCGGGTAGAGATAGAACGAGGCGCGGCCGGTGCCGCCCGGCGCGTTGACCGTGACCACGCGCGGACCTTTCGGCGCGAAGGGCGCCACTGCGATGGAGAGCCCGGTGATCTGGGTGCCCGCGCCATTGACGACGGGCGTGCCCGTGACGGTGGTGCCGGTGCCCGAGCAGGTGACCTGCGACGCGGTCGTCACGCTACCGAGCCCGGTGCCGTAGATGGTGATTGGGACGCTTGTGCCCTGCGTGTTGCGGAAGGGGTAGGGGGAGACGGCGTTGACGCTCGTGACGGCGGAGTAGACGGTGACGGCGATGGTGTCGGTGGCGCTCATGCCGTTGGAATCGGTGACACGAAGGCGCACGTTGCGGACACCGGGCGTGGAATAGATAGTGGACGGGCGAGGGTCGTTGGCCACCTCGTAGCTTCCGTCGCCATCGAGGTCCCATTCGAAGGTGCTGAGCGTCGCGCCTGTGTCGGTGGCGTAGGAGTGGATGTCTCCAAGGAAATAGCACGTCAGGCCGGCCATGATGCGCTTGTTGACGCCGGCGATGGCGATAGGCGGAGCTTTCGAGGTGCCGACTCGGATCTCGAGGTCGTAGAGCTGAAGCACCTGGTTGACCGGATCATTTGGGCCGTTGTCGATGACGCGGACGGTGTAAGTGCCGGCGGGGCGGGAGGGCGAGCTGATGACCTCGGCGATGCCCAGTCCGCCGCCGGTTGAGTTGAGGATGACGGTTGAGCCGTCTGAGTTGCGGAGCTGGACGGCGAGATCGCCGGCCTGATCGGCGTTGACGGTGGCGGTCGAGCCGGCGCACCCGCTGAGCTGCTGACCGTTGACGTACGAGCCGCCCACGGGTGTCACGGTGATGGTGATGTTCTGTGCCGAGCCGAGCGTGAACTTGAACCAGTCCTGGTTGGTGTTGCTCGGTCCGCTAGAGCCGTTGGTCGAGAGCAGGCGCTCGATGACGGAGCGGGTCGGGCCGGTGAGCGTGCCGAAGTCGCGTGCATTCGCGGCGGAGTTGTTGCCGGCGAAGCGGTCGCCGTAGTTCCGCTGCACGTTGCGAAGATCGTCGATCTGCTGCTGATCGAATGCGACGGAGAGGAAGGGCTCCATCAGCACGATCTGGTTGCAGGGAACGGCGTGGATAAAGCCGAGGCCGTGGCCGTGCTCGTGCGAGGCGGTGTTGCGCAGATAGCGGTAGGAATCATTGGGGCGGGAGAGAAAGTTGCCCTCCCAGTAGTAGCTGTTGAAGAACATGTCGGAGCCGCCGCTCGGGAAGAAGTTGTAGGCGAGGTAGGTGTCGGGCCAGGAGAAGCCGGCGCCGATGCGGGCGTCGCCACGGGTGGAGACGCGGTTGGTGTTCGAATCCTGCGCGGAGTTGTTGTCGGCGACCTCGGTATAGGTGAGGGACGAGGTTTTGCGCCAGCCGGCGAGACACTGGCGGAGGTACTCGTGGCCCAGGTCGGGGTTCGCGCCGCCGAAGACGTGGCCGAGGGCGGAGTTGAGGTCGTTGGGAACGACCGGGCGGGGCGAAATGCCCCACGTCGTGCCATCTTCCGGGAAAGAGTACGTAAGCTGCGCCGGAGCGGCCTGGCCCGAAGAACCTTGCAAACCATTGCCGGTCCAAACGGTGCTCGAGGTGAACAGACGCTCGGGGTCGAGGAACATCAGCGGCGGCGGCAGCGCGCCGGTCGATGCAATGACCGCAGCCTTCTCGGCGTCGCTCAGGTTGTCGGGGTAACAGTTCGGTGCGCCGGTCATCCGGGCGCGGAGTGCCTGCAGGTACGCGGCTTGCTCAGAGGCGGCGGATAGCCGGCCACCTGATGCCGTTGGCGATTCAGCCGACGCGCCGAGCGAGACCGTAAACGAGGCGATGAGCGCCAACGGGAGTGATGCCTGTCGCATGTGCGATGACC
>DASZQL010000218.1:0-2888 GCA_035549675.1 Phycisphaerales bacterium
CGCCACGTGCACCCTCCCGACCAACGACTTCGCGCGCGGAAATAAACGACTCATGCGGGCAGTCTACGCCCCGCGCACCGGCAACCGTTTGACGAAGGCATCTCCTACCTCCGCCTTCCGTCTTCCGACGTCCGCGTTATGGGCAGTTCGCGCCCCACCATGTAATCACCAGCGCGATGTCGGCAATCCCGACCACCCCATCGCCGTCGAGATCGCCCAAGGTCCCAGGAGCCACGGTCTGGCCCCACGCCGCGAGGATCCGCGCAATATCCGCCAGCGTGACGACGCCGTCGCCGTTCACATCGCCCGAGCAGTTGAACGCGATCGGGATCGCCTGGAACGTCGTTCGCGCCGCCCCCTGCTGGTCCTCGACCGTGTACGACACCCAGAACGGATTCCGCGCGAAGACGTACCGGAAGAATGTCGCCGGGAATGTCGAGGTCGATCCGCCGATGGAACTGATCCAGTCCGTCAGCCCGTTCCCGAAGTCCCACCACTCCGCGACGATCGGCCCGTCGGGATCGCTCGGCACCGGGAACGCCTGGTACAGCACGGTCTGCGCGGTCTGACCACTCGTCGGGTTGGCCTGGATGCCCGGCTGGTTGGGGCGGTTGGGATCGTTCAGGACAAACCTGATGTTGTCCACCCGCGCCCAGCCGTACTGGCCGATGCCGGGAACCCGCCACCGCACCTTGAGCGCCATCGTCCCCGCCGGGCACAGCGGCTTGAGGTCGTCGCTGGTCCACGAGTACCACGTGCCCAGAGGCAGCGTCGTCGCGCCGCTCATCGTGAACGTCTCGCTCACGGGCCCCACGTTGAACGAGTGCGTGCCGAGCAGCACCTGGTCATAGTTCGGCGCGACTCCTGCGTACACGTCGAGATACACCGGGCCCGTGTAGAAGTAGTAGAGCATCTCCTTGATGTCCACCCGCAGCCGCACGCTCGACTGACTATCCACGTCCACCAGCCCGACCTGCGAGAGCGTCGCCGCGGTGCACCCGCCGCCGCCGCCGCGGTACACGCCGAAGCACTGGCCGTGCACCGCATCGTCCGGACGGAGCTGGCTCTCGCTGCAGTTGTCCTCCATCACCCATCCGCTCAGGCCGCTGGCGAAGTCGCCGTTCCACAGCGGGTCCGGCCCGCTCGCAATGATCAGGTAGCTGGCGGTCGTCGAATCACCTTGGTCGTCCGTGCACGTCAGCGTGCAGTTGTACGTCCCGGGGTTGCTGTAGACGTGCGACGGGCTCACCGCGCCGCTCGTGCCGCCGTCGCCGAAGTTCCACAGGTATGAAACGATCGTCCCGTTGTCCGTCGCGTTCGTCGAGAACGCCACGTTCAGCGGCGCCGCGCCCTGGTCCGGGACCGCCACAATGTCCACCACCGGCGCCGGGTTCGTCGCGACCACCTGCACATACGTGGACCGCGCCGCGCCGCTGTTGTCCTCTGCCGCGAACGACGCGAAATAGGTCCGTGTGCCGCCGTTGATGTACGTCTGCGAGGGCGAGCCCGACGTCGAAGTGGTGCCCCCGCCCACCGCCTGCCAATCGTCGTTGCCGTTGCCCAGGTCCCACCAGATGGCGCCGATGCTCCCGCTGTCCGTCGCGCTGCTGGTGAAGTTCACCAGCAACGGCGGGTTGCCCGTGAGCGGCGCGCCGTTCGCCGTCGGTACCGGGGCGTCCGGATCGTCGAGAATGAAGTCCACGTTGTCGAATCGCGACCAGCCGTACCCCGTCGGGCCGAGCACCACCATCGACACGCGCACCGGCGTGCTCACGCCGCTGGGCAGCATCCCGAGTATGTCATCGCTCGTCCACGAGCACCACGACCCGACCGGCAGCGTGCTCGCGCCGCTCAGCGTGTAGCTGATAGATGGCGCTGCGCCAGCCGTGAACACATGCTCACCGATCACCGTCTGGTCGTACGGCGAACTCGGCCCCGTCGTGATCCGCAGCCGCACCGCGCCGGTGTAGAAGTAATAGCGCATCAGCTTCACGTCCGCGCGGACCCGGAAGCTGCTCAGCACCGTCGTGTCCACGATCGCCGTCTGCGAGAGCTCGACCGGGCTGCACCCGCCGTAGCCGCCGAGGGCCACGCCGGCCACGCCGCCGTGGATCGCGTCGTCCGTCATCGCGGCGGTTTCGAACGTGCAGTTCCCGTCCACCTGCCAGCCGCTCAGCCCGGCGCTGAAGTTACCGTTCGTCAGCACCGCCCCAAACGAGGTTGATACCACCGCGCACCACGCCGACAACGCGGCGACGATCAGTCGATGACGCATCATGAACAGCTCTCCTGCCAGGCGGTTCCCGCCCCAACAACTAACCCTAGTTCCAAATGACTCATCGGCCACTTTTTCCCGGCTTTCTCGCTGGTTATTCGCCACCGTCCGACGACCCGCTCTGCCTTTGATCGGGGAAACGGGGCGTTCTCATCGTTAGCGATGGTCCGGTACCCAGCGCGAACGCCGCGCTCCCGTTCAACCCGGACTTGCCACGCGCCCCCCGAAACCTTGCAGGCCCGGCGGAGTATTTCCAGCCGCGCGCGTTACGCTCTCCCCACCATGAAGCTCACCACCGCATCCGTATTCCTCTCCGCCCTCATGCTCATCGGAGCCCCCGCCCCCGCCGCGCCGCGGGTTTCCTCCGCCCCCTCCGACGCCGACCGCATCCTCACCACCCTCCTCGAGCAGGACTTCGAGGACCAGCTCCGCGCCAACCCCGTCGAGGCCAGCTCCCGCGGCTACCGCCAGTACGACGACCTCCTCCCCGACCTCACCGCCGCCGGCCGAGAGAAGCGCTCCGAGGACGCGCGCCTCCGCCTGGAAGCCGTCCAAGCCATCAACTGCGACGACCTCTCCCCCGCCAACCGCGTCAACTACGCCCTCCTCCGCT
>DASZQL010000219.1:0-5177 GCA_035549675.1 Phycisphaerales bacterium
CGGACATGGGCTGCGGTGGAGATTGACGCCGGTGATGCGCTGCATGTCGGCGCGATCGTGCGCGGGGCACGGGCGTATCTGTCCGTGAGCGGCGGGTGGAACGGAGAACCAGTTTTCAAGAGCGTTTCGACGCATTTCAGCGCGGGGTTTGGGGGGCATGAAGGGCGGGCGCTGCGCGCGGGGGATCGGTTGGAGTTCACGAGCGGGACGCCCGCGCCACGGGAAGCGAAGGCGCTGCGAGAGCTGCCGGAGTCCGCGCGAGCGTTTCTGCGGGGTGAGATCGAGCGAAAGGCGCTGCGCGCCATAGAGGGGACGCCGGCGCACGTCGGCCAGTTCGATGAGGCGGCGTTGTCGAAGTTCTGGAAGGGCGCGTTCGCGGTGTCGTCGAAATCGGATCGCTCGGGGGTGAGACTGGAGGGAGAGCCGATTCGCGCGGGAGGCAAGGCGACGGGGAACGGAGGGGCGATGATCAGCGAGGGGATGGTGCGCGGGGCGGTGCAGGTGCCGCCGAATGGGTTGCCGATCGTGCTGGGGGCGGACTATCCGACGACGGGCGGGTACCCGGTGATCGCGTGCGTCGCGAGTGTGGACTTCCCGGCGCTGGGGCAGGCGCGCCCTGGGGACGTCCTCCGGTTCGAGCGTGTTACGCTCGGCCGGGCGCTCGAGCTGTTGCGTGAGCGGGAGCGGCGGTTTGAGGAAGAGGTGCCGCGGACGTGAGGGATGAAGCGGGTTCACGGTGGAGCGAGTGGCGCGGCGTGAGCCCCGCGGCGTGGCGCGCGCTTCTCGCGGCCGGCGCGGGCTGGATGCTCGACGGCATGGACGTGATGCTGTACGCGCTGGCGCTCGAAACCATCCGCGGCGAGTTCCACTTGACGCCCGCGCAGTCCGGGGCGGTCTTCTCCTCGACGCTCATCGCAGCGGCGATCGGGGGCGGGTTGTCCGGGCTCTTCGCCGACCGCTTCGGGCGCGTGCGGATGCTGATGGTGTCGATCCTGATCTATTCGGTGTGCACGGCGCTGACGGCGACGTCGCGGAGCTTCACGGAGCTGCTCATCTGGCGGGCGCTCGTCGGGCTCGGGATGGGGGGCGAGTGGTCGGCGGGCGCGGTGCTGGTGTCGGAGATGTGGCCGGCGAAGCTCCGCGGCCGCGCGATCGGGCTGATGCAGTCGGGGTTCGCGATCGGGTACATCCTCGCGGCGCTGCTGGCGGCGCTGGTGATCCCGCAGTGGGGATGGCGACCCCTATTCGTGGTCGGGGTGGCGCCGGCGCTGATGCTGGTGTGGATCCGTCGCAACGTGCCGGAGCCCGAGGTGTGGGTGAAGCAGGCGGAGCCGTCGAGGGGATTGACGGGCGCCCTGCCGGTGCTGATGAAGCAGCCGTACGCCGGGCGCGCGGCGATCGCGACACTCTCGTGCACGGTGCTCTTGTGCGCGTATTGGGGGTTCTTCACGTGGATGCCCGCGTACCTCGCGCGCCCGGCGCCGGACGGCGCGGGGCTGGGGATCCTGAAATCGACCGGCTGGATCGTCGCGACGCAGGTCGGGGCGTTCCTGGGATATGCGTCCTTCGGTTTCTTCGCGGACCGGTTTGGCCGGAAGCTGTCGTTCATCGCCTTTGTGCTCGGCGCGGCGGTGGTCACGCCGATCTACGGGCTCAGTGCGCGCAGCCCGATGACCTTGATGCTCGTCGGGCCGTTCATGGGGTTCTTCGGGCACGGCTACTTCAGCGTCTTCGGCGCGATGCTCGCGGAGCTCTTCCCCTCGTCGGTGCGTGCCACCGCGCAGGGGCTGTGCTACAACGGCGGGCGGGCGGTGAGCGCGGTGGCGCCGTGGTCGATCGGGGCGATGTCGTCCGCGCTGGGGCTCGGGCCGACGCTGGGGCTGACGAGTTTGTTGTACATCGTCGGCGCGGGGCTGATCCTGATGCTGCCGGAGACTCGCGGGAAGGAGATCGAGTGAGCGGCGCTTCGGACAATGCCCTGATCGGCGACGGCGCGGCCCGTGCACAACGCTCGATCGACATCAACTGCGATCTGGGGGAGAGCCCGGAGCGGCTCTCGGACGGCACGGACTTCGCGATGCTCGACCGCGTGACCTCGGCGAATATCGCCTGCGGCGGGCACGCGGGCGATGAGCATTCGATGCGGCAAATGATCCGCGCGGCGAGCGAGCGGGGCGTCGCCGTCGGGGCGCACCCGAGCTTTCCCGATCGCGCCCGATTCGGGCGCGTCGAGATGGAGGTGAGCGATGCGGAGATCGAACGGTTCGTGGGGGAGCAGGTGCGGGCGTTCGCAGGGATCGCGCGCGATACCGGCGCGCGGGTGGTGCACGTGAAGCCGCACGGGGCGCTGTACCACGCCGCGATGGCGAAGGAGCACGTCGCGGCGGCGATCGGACGGGCGGTGCTGAGCGTGGATGCCGGACTGATCGTCGTGGGGATCGCGGGGTCACCGGGCGAAATGGCGCTGGGGCTGTGGCGCCGGATGGGATTGCGCGTCGCGCCGGAGGCGTTCGCGGACCGGGTGTACGAGCCGAGCGGACTGCTGCGGCCGCGGACGCTGGCGGGGGCGCTGATCACAGAGCCGGCACGCGCGGCGGAGCAGGCGGTCGAGATTGCGATGGGGCGCGGAGTTGAAACATCGGGCGGGAGGATTGCCGTACCGCGCACAGCGACGATCTGCTTTCACAGCGATACGCCGGAAGCACCGGCGATTGCGCGGGCGGTGCGCGAAGCGATCGAGAGCGCGGGGATCAAGATGAAATCGCTTGGTGAGTGATCAGCGCACGAAGGAACGCGCGTTCGAAAGGATCGTTCGCCTAGGGGGGTGAAGCAAGGCAATGAAGTAGAGCAGCTGTCGAGGGGCTTGCCGCTGCGCGGCGGCGCCCCTCGCAACAATCGTGCGCCCGGTGGGCGCGGAGCGCGAAGCCGCGGACCATGGTTCACGCCGCGATGGGGACGGGCTCGTGTACCGGTGCGACCGCTGCGCGCGGGGGCGTTGCCTGCCTATTCAGGAGCGCGGGGAGGCGATGTTGCCAGGTATGGTCGGCGCGGAAACGGGCGTGCATCGCTTCGGCGATGCGGCGGCGGAGGGAATCATCGGAGGAAAGTGCGCGGACGGCGTCGAGGAGTTCGGGGCCGCGGTCGAAGGTGATGATTTCCTCGCCGGGCTCGAAGCTGTCGGAGAGACCGAGCGAATCGTGATGGATGCACGCCCCCCCGACGCCGGCCCCCCCCGCAGCGATCTGGAAGGGCTTGTGGGTCAGGCCTTCCTCGTCGTGACCGGCGTTGATGTTGATCGCGGCGCGGCCGAGGGCGTAGATGCGGGATTGGTCGTTGTAGGCGATTGGCTTTTCGGCGCCGGCGGGTTGCGAAAGGCCGAGCGGCGCGCTGGAGCAGCCGTACACGCCCAGATTGACGCGCCGGCCCAGCCACGCGAGCCAGAAGTTGCGGCGCCAGCGCGTGATGGATTGCAGCGCGGCGACGGCGTCGTACCAGCGGGCGGGGTCCGCGGCGAGGAAGTCGAGGGTTGTGGCGTGGCGCGCTCCGAGCTGTGATGAGAGCCGCCAGAAGCTTTGAAGGGGATGCGCGATGTGGGCGGCGAGCCAGTCGTGGGCGAGGGAGTTGCACACGGTGCGTTGCGCCGGGGCGACGCCCGCGCGGTCGAGCGCGGCGCTGAAGCGCGCCATCGCTTCCGGGATCATTTCCGAGGCGAGGTCGGCGGGGTCGGGGTCGCTGTCGCCCAAGAAGCGAGTGAGCGGCGCGGGGACTTCGGAGGCGTCGCTCAGGATCGCGACAGCGTCGTGGATGGGCTGAATGCCGGTGGCGGGCTGGAACTGCGCGGGGTCCTCGCCCATCGGCATCGCGCGTGTGCTCGGCCAGTCGAGGATCGCGCCGGCTTCTTCGGCGGCGGATCGAGACTTGAGGACGTGGTCGTGAAGCGGGTGGGCGAGAACGGAGCGCATCGCGGGGTTGAAGGCGGAGCGGTCGGCGGCCCAGTTGGGGTGATCGGTCCAGAGGAGGATGTGGCGCGCGCCGGCGAGGGTGAAGGGGCTGCAGCGGGCGCCTTGCTGATCGGCGGCGAGACCGAAGCTGGTGACGCCGTTGAAGACGTAGGAGAGGACGTGGGTGATGCGTTCGCGCTTGCAGAGGGCGTGGGCGCGCTTGAACCATTCCGCTGCGGCGGCGCGGGCGGGGGCGTCGGCGAGGCGTGTGGCGGACCAGACGGGGCCGAGCTCGAGTGTGAAGGTCGGGATGCCGGAGCGCCTGGAGGCGGACTCGATGCCGAGGAGGTATTGGCGGCTGACGCGGCCGGGGTTGAGAAGGATGAGGAGTCGTGTGTGGGTCATGTGTGGCCGGGAGGGAGAAGAGAAGCGAGTCGCCGCGTCGGTTCCCGTGTCTGTTAGCTTCGGTTCGCGCGGTTCGGGAACTTGACCGCGCGGGGCGTGTGGCGTTGGGGCGCGGTGCGGGGCGGAATCGCGCGTGGGCGGTTTCTACAATCGGCAGGGTTTCCGGGGTCTTACGCGATGTCGATCACGCGGTTTTCGGGTTGCCAGTTCGGGCCGCTGGAGCTTCGGCCCATGCTGCGCTCGGTGATCGAGCCGGGCGAGCACCTCGTTGGCTGGGGGCTCGCGGCGGTGGACCCGAAGCTGTGGGAGGTGCTGCTGGGCGTGTCGCTGCAGATCCTGCCCGGCGTGGGGTCGGTGCTGGTGCAGGGGATGGTGGATCGGAGCCGGCAGTTGCTGGTTCTGACGGACCGGCGATTGATCGCGCTGGGGACGACGCGGCGGGCGATCAAGCCGGGTCCGAAGGTGGAGGTGGTGGACATGCCGCTGGGCGTGCTGCGGATCGAGCGGGTCCGCGCGGGGTTGTACCGGCTGATGCTGCCGGGGGATGATCGCTACCTCGTGGCGCGGCTGCCGATGAAGGCGGAGAACGGGGCGGGGCGACTGGCGCGGGCGTTTGAGGCGCTGGCGCAGGGTTGATCGTGATCGGTTGTTGGATGCGGCGCTGGGATCACGCGCCGATGTAGCGCGCATAAAGCGCGCGGGCGCGGGCGGGGTCGGTGAGGCCGGTGAAGATGGCGCGGCCGTCGGGGAAAACGGTGATGGAGATGGGGGACGAACCGGCTGAGTCTGAAGCGGAGGCCCGCTCGCTCACGCTCGGGGTTCGTTCGTGCG
>DASZQL010000220.1:0-3056 GCA_035549675.1 Phycisphaerales bacterium
ATCCGACATCCGACATCCGACATCCGACATCCGACATCCGACATCCGACATCCGACATCCGACATCCGACATCCGACATCCGACATCCGACATCTGAAATCTGCAATTTCAAATTTCAGATTCTCTCCTTTTCCGCCTCTCCTCCTTCGATTTCACCACCCGCTCAACCAACTCCCCCTCCAGCACTCGAACCCATCCGCATCGCAAAGGCCCGTGAAACGGGCCGTTCGATGGTTGCCAGATGCGCCAGCATCTGGAACAGCCCATGCTCATTCATCCCCTCTCTTTCCGCCCATGAAATGGGCGGGCGAATCGTCCCGCCTCTCATTCGTCGCGCTCGTCCATTTCCTCCCGCCTGGCTCGTCTCTCCTCCTTCGACTTCACCGCGCGCTCGATCAACTCCCGGGGAATCGTCACACCCGCCGCGACGGGGGGGGCGGGCACCGGATCCCCCACGTAATACGCCCATTTCAAGCACAGTCCCTCCGGCGGCATCGTCGTCCCCGCCTTCGTTCGATCCTTCGACGCGATCGCTTCGCGCACGTCCTCCGCCGTCCGATGCCCGCGCCCCACCTCGATCAGCGTCCCCGCAATGATCCGCACCATGTTCCACAGGAACCCATCCCCAGCGACGCGGATCTCCACCCGCTCCTCCGGCACCCGCTCCACCGAGCACGCGATCACCGTGCGCTCCGTGCTCCCGCGCCCGTGCCCCGCCGCCGTGAACGCCGCGAAGTCGTGCGTCCCCACGAGCACGCGCGCCGCCTCGTTCATCTTCGCCGCGTCGAGCGCCTGCCGGCAGTGGTACACGTACTTCCGATCCCACAGCGGCCGCTCCCGCGACACGTGCACGCTGTAGCAGTACCCCTTCGCCACGCAATCCATCGTCGGATCGAAGTCGTCTACCACGCGCGCCGCCGCGAGCACGAGCACATCATCGGGCAGGCGCGAGTTGATCGCCGCCGCCATCCGATCGATCGGCGGCCCCCGATGCGCCTCACCCTCCGCATCGGGCACCGTGAACGCCGCCGTCTGAAACTCCGCGTGCACACCCGCATCCGTCCGGCTCGCGCCGATGATCGTCACCGGGTAGTTCATCACCTCGCGCGCCGCACGCTCGACCACTTCCTGCACCGTCCGCATCACCACGCGCGCCCGCTCCGGCGCTCCGCCCGTCGGCGCCGCCCGCTCCGCTCCTACCCCCGGTTCCCCCGTGGGCCGTTCCAGGATGTGCGCGCCGAGCGGCCCCTCCGCCGGCGGCTCCTGCTTCTGCCAGCCGTGAAAATCCGTGCCGTCGTACGCGATGGTCAGCCGGTATCTCGCCACGACGCCAAGGTACCCGAAGCCCTTGCGCCCGAAGGAGATAGCGTCCCATCGTCCCGCGCGCGTCCGCACAACCGATGACGCGTCCCAATCTTGGTCCGCACCGCCGTCATCCACTCCGACGGAACCTTTCCGCCGAGCCCTGCGAAAGGGCCACACAGGGAGAGAGTGCATTCGCCCGGCCTCCGGTCCAGGGAGTGAGAGCGGCGGTTCTCTTCAACAGCAGCACCTCCCCGACCAAGAACCCTGCGAATGCCGGCCTTGCCCACGGGGCGGAACGAGTGCAAACACATTCGCGCCTCCGCCATTCATCTGTTCGACAGCCTTCTCCAATGAGCCGCGCTGGCGTTACGGTTGTCCCGTGACGCCGGTGCGTTTTTGGAAAGAGGAAGGCGGAAGCGGGAAGTCATACGGCGGAGGTCCGGAAGCGGAAGTCCGGCGGGCGCAAACGACGCTCGATCCATTCACACCGACGACACCCCAATGGCCGGCACACCATCTTGTTCCCGTCGGTGTCCATCTGTGAAATCTGTGGCCGTCTGATGCTTTTTCGCGCCAGCAAGCCGAGCCATACAGGCCGCTGGCATGCACAGACGAGCACCGACAGAACCAAGTGTTCAGAGTTCCGTCTGTGCCAGTCCGTGAAGTCCGTGGCTGTCTCAAGTCTTGTGGCGCAACTGCTCGACCGCCGCCGGGATCTCCTCGAGCAGATCCGTCGCCAGCAGCCCACCGCTGACCTTCATCCGCTCGGTCCACCGCCGCGCCGCTTCCGAGTGCGCCGCGACGCCCGCCCGCGCGCAGTCGAACAGCGACAGCCCGCCGAGCTTCTCGCTCGTCACCGTCCGCTCGCCCGCGATCACCGGCTTGCGGTGATGCTGCGCGATGAGCCCGCCGATCACGCCCGAGAGCACATCGCCCGTCCCCGCCGTGCCGAGCGCGGGGTTCGGATGATCGTGCGTCCACGCCCGGTGCCCGTCGGTCACGATCGTCGAAGCGCCTTTGAGCACGACCACGCACCCGAGCTTGCGCGCCAGTTCGTCCGCGCCCGCCGCGCGCTCCCTTTCATTCTTCGCATCCGCCCCGATCGACAGCGCCTTCGCCAGCCGCGCGAACTCGCCGGGGTGCGGCGTCAGCACCGCCGCCGCCCGAAAATCCCGCCAGAACTCCGCGATCCCCGCGAGGTTGTTCAGCCCATCCGCGTCCAGCACCAGCGGCGTCTGATCCTGCCCCGCCGCGCGGATGACAACCGCTTCGGCGCCTTCACTGGTTCCCATCCCCGGCCCGACGATCAGCGCGTTCGACTGCTTCACCAGCCCATCAATTACCGCCGCGCCGAGATGCCCGACCAGCCGCCCCGCCTCATCGACCGCCATCGCGAGACCCGTCGCGCCCGGCGCGACCGCGAGCGCGTGGTCCACCAAGGTCCGGGGCACCGCGAGCCGCGCGAGCCCGCATCCGGATCGCAGCGCCGCGACCGCCGAGAAGCACGGCCCGCCCAGCATCCGCAGTCCGTCAAGCCCGCGCTCATCCGGCTCGTGCGCGCACCCGCCCACGACCGCCACCGCGCCGAATGTCCCCTTGTGCCCACGCGGATCCCGCGCCGGCAACCGAGGCGCCTCGCTCATCATGCCCACATGGTACGGCGGAGGCATTGCTTGCTTCCCCTTCCGAGGAGCAATCCAACATTGATGCCGCGAGATCAGATTTCGAAGAGGTCTGTGCCGCCGAGATGC
>DASZQL010000221.1:0-11961 GCA_035549675.1 Phycisphaerales bacterium
TGGTGATCTGCGACTGGCGGGCGCGGTTGAAGCGGCGCTGCAGGTTCTTGCCCATTTTCCCGGCGTTGTCAGTCGCCGATTTCATCGCGACCATGCGCGCGACGTGCTCGGAGACGATCGCCTCATTGAAGGCCTGGAAGAGCGTCGCCTTGACGGTGACGGGGAGCAGGTCGTTGAGGATGGTCTCGGGATCGGGGGTGAACTCGTAGTCGGCGCGGAAGCCGGAAGCGGGTTCGGCCTCGGTCGCCTCGCCCTTCTTCGCGGCGGGCGGCTTCAGGGGCAGGAGCTGCATCGTCTCGGCGCGCTGGCGCGCGGTGCTGATGAACTTCATCGAGATGACGCGGACGGAGGAGATCTCACCCTTGGAGAAGCGGTCCATGTAGGACTGCGCGAGCTGCTCGACGTCCTCGAACTTGGGGTTGTCGCCGAACTGCGTGTGGTGCTGGTGGAGGGGGAGCTTGGTGAAGCGGACGAAGGCGAGGCCCTTGCGGCCCACGATGTCGAGCTCGTATTCCGTGTTGCCCAGCTCCTCGCGGATGAGGCGGGTGAGTGTGCGGAGGATGGCGCCGTTGTAGGGGCCGCAGAGGCCGCGGTCGCTGGTGATGACGAGGATGAGGGGCTTGCCGCGGGCGCCACCAGAGGGGCCCGCGATTAGAGGATGGGAGATGTTGCCGGCAGTGGCGGCGAGCTGGTTGACGAGGGCGAAGATGCCCTCGACATAGGGCTTGGTCGCGGTGGCCTTCTGCATGGCCTTGGCGAAGCGGCTCGTGGCGATCATCTGCATCGTTTTGGTGATGCGGCGGATGTTGCCGACGGCCTTGATGCGTTTGCGGAGGTGGCGGGCGTTAGCCATAGGGGGGGAGAGTGTAGCAAAAGGGACTTGAGGGATGAGGCTTGAGGCGTGAGGAACAGCCGGGTTTTTGGCGGTAGGCGGTCAATGGTTGGTGGCGGAAAAGGCCTCCTGCACCCCTCCGGGGTGCGGGGTTCATGAGGATGTCTACCGGGGGTCTGCGTCCCGACTTTGTCGGGACTTCGGCCCCCGGCTACAGCCCTTCGGCCCTTCGGGCCGGGGAATGTCGTTGGGGCACGCTTCCAGGGCACCCGCGGAACCGTGTACGTCGGCACCGGTCAGCGATCGACCGGACGAAAACGGCCGGCGGGGGCGCCGGCCGCTACATCATGATGGGAGGCGTTGCGGGGCACGCGGAGGAACCGCGTACCCCGGCACCCATTACGCATACGCCGACACCCATTACGCGTATGCCAACACCCGTTCAGTGAGCCGTTCAGCTGCTGGCCGGCGGCGTGGTCGGATTCTGTTGCGCGGCGTCGGGGGCGGGGACTGGTGGCGGGGCTTCGAGGCGCATGGAGCGGGAGGTCTTGATTCGGCCGCCGAGCTTCTTGGGGGGGAGCTTGGTGGGGACGAAGCCGCCGGGGAACTTGGAGGTGTCGATCTGCGCGGGCGTCGCGGCCTTGACCGGAGCCGCGGCGGGGGCGAAGCGGTTAAAGGTCTGGCGTTTGGCCTCGGTCATCTGCTGGTCGCGGTCGCGCTGGGCGCGGACGCCGGTGGGGATGGGGCCGGGCTGGAAGTCGGGGTATTGCTTCTCGGGGACGTGGGTGTTGGCGAGCTTTTCGATCTCGGTCAGCAGCGGGCCCTGCTCGGGGGTGACGAGGGACCACGCGACGCCGCCCCGGCCCGCGCGGGCGGTGCGGCCGATGCGGTGGATGTAGATCTCGGGGTCCTCGGGGAGGTCGTAGTTGACGACATGAGAGATGCCGTCGACGTCGAGACCGCGCGCGGCGAGGTCGGAGGCGACGAGCACGCCGAGCTGGCCGGTGCGGAGGCGGTTCATCACGCTGTTGCGCTTGCCCTGGTACATGTCGCCGTGGATGGCGTGGGCGTCAACGCCCTTGTCGCGGAGGTAGGTGGCGAGGTCGTCGACGGTGCGCTTGGTGCGGCAGAAGACGACGGTGAGATCGGGGTCCTCGTGGGTGAGGAGGTGGACGAGCATGCGGCGCTTGTCCCAGGGCTCGATGCTGATGTAGTGCTGCTCGACGAGGCTGACGGTGAGCGAGCCGCCGGTGGTGACGATCTTCTCGGGGTCCTTCATGAAGGACCGGGCGAGGCGCTCGATCTCTTCGCTGATGGTGGCGGAGACGAAGATGGTCTGGTGGGCGGACTTGATCTGCGAGAGGATCTTCTTGATGTCGTCGCGGAAGCCGATGTCGAGCATGCGGTCCACTTCGTCGAGGACGATGGACTTGACGTTGTTGAAGTGGAGGTAGCCG
Source organism: Phycisphaerales bacterium (assembly GCA_035549675.1). Classification (GTDB taxonomy): domain Bacteria; phylum Planctomycetota; class Phycisphaerae; order Phycisphaerales; family UBA1924; genus DASZQL01. Next base: position 2,290 of record DASZQL010000221.1, read on the forward strand.
CGCTCCTTCATGTCCATGAGGCGCCCGGGCGTGGCGACGAGGATTTCGGGGCCGGCGTCGAGCTGGCGGGCCTGCGTGCTGATCTGCTGCCCGCCGTAGACGGCGGAGACACGGATGGGGGTGAACTTGCCGAGATCGGCGAGTTCCGCGGCGATTTGCAGCGCGAGCTCGCGCGTCGGGGCGAGGATGATGGACTGGAACGGAAGGTCGCGCGTGGCGCTGTGGTAGAGCGGGAGGCCGAAGGCGGCGGTCTTGCCGGTGCCGGTGCGCGACTGGCCCAGGACGTCCTTGCCCGAGAGCATCATGGGGATGAGCTGGGCCTGGATCTTGGTGGGGTGCTTGAAGCCGGCTTCTTCGCAGCCTTTGACGACGCTGTTGCGGAGGCCGAGGTCGGTGAAGGTCTGCTGGTTGAAGATTTCTTCCCACTCTTCGGAGCTGGGCTGGCGCGGGGCGCGGACGCGGGCCGGGAGTGAGGCGGCGGAGTTGTTCTGCTGGTCGGGGTGTGCGCCGCCCCCCCCTCCGCGATGGCCGTCGCCGTGATGATCGCCGTCACCGCCGCCTCCTCGCCCGCCGCGGCCACGGCGGCGGCGTTTGCGGCGCGAGGGATCGGCCATGTCGGGGGGGCCTTGGCGCTGGTGATCGTGGTGGTGATGACCGGAATCGTGAGTGGCGGAGGCGTGTGCGGTGGATGGATTCATGGGATGCGATGAGTCGGAATGCTGATGCTCGTGGTTGGAGTCGTGAGGGGAGGGACTACCGCCCTCGTTGTTGGAGGGCCCACTGCCTTGGCCCCGGCCCTGGCCACCCCTACGGCGGCGTCGCTTGCGCGGCTGGCCATCGGATGGGCCGTCATGGGGATTGGGCGAACCGCCCGAGGGTGGGTTGGAGGGAGCGCCGGATTCTTCGTGTTGCATCTGAAAGGACTCGCGGCCCAGAGACCCCGCGGCTTTCGGATGGCGGACGCTTGCCGTGTCGGTGGGGGAGACGGAGGGCGTCGGTCATCCGGGCGCGGGGCTTGGGAGGGGACGGGGACAATCGGGCTGGAAACGCGGGAACTGCCGCGTATCCTGCTGTGAGCGTATCGGGTCGGTCGATGGAAGTAAAGGGAACGCGAACTCGGAACGGGGAACGTGGAAGTCGGAAGTGAAGACGTAGGGAAAGAGTAGAAGTAGAAGACAGGAAGCCCTCACCCCGGCCCTCTCCCAGAGGGAGAGGGAGCGGGACAGGAAACCGGTTCCGGCCGTTACTCGTTCATGGCGAGTGTTGAGCGGCGGGACTTCAAGCCGCGGAAGGAACCGCTCGTGCCGCCGACCAGCAGAATTGAAGTTGATCTCGCGGCGATGGAGCACAACGTGCGCGTGGTGCGCGGGGTGCTGGAGCGCGGGGCGTCGAAGACGGGTTCGCCGGCGGCGGGGATCTGCGCGGTGCTCAAGGCGGACGCGTACGGGTGCGGGGCGCCGCGGGTGGCGAAGCGGCTGGGGTTGGCGGGCGTCGAGATGCTGGCGGTGTATACGCCGGAGCAGGCGCGGGGGCTGATTGAAGCGAATGTTGGATTGCCGATCCTGGTGCTGATGCCGGTGCGCGAGCTGGACCGGGCGGATGCGCTGTACCGCTCGGCGGCGCGGGACCGGATCCATTTCACGGTGCACGATCGCGATGGTTTGAACGCGCTGATCGCGCTGGGTGACGGTCTGGGGATGACGCTGAGCGTGCACCTGGAGGTGGATACGGGGATGAGCCGCGGCGGCGCGCTGGCCGATGAGGCGGCGGCGCTGGCGGTGCGGATCGCGGAGCATCCGCGGGTGAAGCTCGCGGGGGTGTACACGCACCTGGCGGGGGCGGATTGCGATGGGTCGTTCGCGCGGGCGCAGAATGACGCGTTCGGCGCGTGGCTCAAGCGCGTGGAGCACGCCCTGCCTCGCGAGTGCGCGGTGCACGAGGCGAATACGTTCGGCGTGTTCCGCTCGCACGCGATGCACCGGACGATGGTGCGGACGGGGCTGGCGCTGCTGGGGTATGGGGTCGAGGAGTTTGGCGCGCCGAGTGATTTTGAGTTCGCGCGCGAGGCGGCGACGCTGGTGCCGGCGGTGCGGTGGGTGAGCCACATCGCTCACCTCAAGTGGATCGCGCCGGGGACGCCGGTGGGGTACGGGTCGACGTGGCGGGCGAACCGCAAGACGCGGGTCGCGCTGGTGCCGGTCGGCTACGCGGATGGGTACCCGGCGGCGCTGGCGAACAAGGGGACGGTGGCGGTCGAGCTGCCGGGGGGCGTGCGGGCGTACGTGCCGGTGGTCGGGCGCGTGAGCATGGACCAGATCACGATCGACGTGACGGATATCCCGGAGGGGCAGGTCGGGGTGGGTTCGTGCGTTGAGGTGGTGGGGAACGACCGGACGGCGGCGAATCACCTGCCGGTGCTGGCGAAGCAGGCGGGGACGATCACGCATGAGCTGTTGTGCCGGTTCAGTGCGCGGCTGCCGCGGACGTATATCGCGGTGGAGAGCACGAAGGTGAGCGGGGAGAAGGCGGGGGGCGAGTCGGTTGGGGTGACTCGGGCGGCGGTGTGAGGGGTGAGATTCGTTCGCCCGGGGGGGCGAACGGAAGAGAAGAAACATTGAAGTGGCCCGTATCGAGGGGCTTGCCGCTACGCGGCAGCGCCCCTCGCAACAGTCGCGCGCCCTGCGGGCGTGGACATGAGAGATTTCTGAGCGGCGGGCGGATGCGCGTAGCCGGGATGGGGTCGGGCTTCTAGACTGGCCGCGTTGTTCCTTTTCGACCGGAGCGCGTGATGAATCCGACTGCTCATCTGCTGCGCCCGGAAGTTGAGGAGCTGATCCGCGAGCAGCGGTTCGCGGAGCTGCACGACACGCTGCACCTCGTGCCGCCGGCGGACGTGGCGGAGATCGTCGCGGACCTGGACCCCGTGGATTCGGCGGTGGCGTTCCGGTTCTTGCCGCGGGACCATGCGGGCGAGGTGTTCTCGTATCTGCCTCCTGAGAAGCAGGAGGAGTTGATCAAGCACCTGGGGGCGGAGGCGTCGCTGCGGCTGGTCGAGGGGATGACGCCGGACGACCGGGCGAAGCTGCTGGACGAGCTGCCGACGGAGGCGGCGCAGAGATTGATCGCGTCGCTGAGCCCTGAGGAGCGGCGCGCGACGCAGGCGATCCTCGGGTACCCGCCGAAGAGTGTCGGGCGATTGATGACGCCGGACTACATCGCGATCCGGCCGGAGTGGACGATCGCGCGCGTGCTGGAGGAGATCCGGCGCAAGGGGCGCGACGCGGAGATCATCAATGTCGTCTACGTGGTCGATGAGCGGGGGACGCTGATCGACGACATGCGGCTGCGGCAGTTGCTGCTGGCGGATCCGAACCAGTCGGTTGAGTCGGTGATGAACCGGACGTTCATCGCGTTGCGGGCGGACCAGCCTCAGGAAGAGGCGGTACGGACGATGGCGAAGTACGACCGGGTGGCGTTGCCGGTGGTCGATTCGCGCGGGGTGCTGCTGGGGATCGTGACGTACGACGACGTGGCGGACGTGGCGGAGGCGGAAGCGACCGAGGACATGCAGAAGATGGGCGGCCTCGAGGCGCTGGATGCGCCGTACATGTCCACGAGCCTGCTGACGCTCGTCCGCAAGCGCAGCACGTGGCTCGCCGTGCTGTTCGTCGGCGAGATGTTCACGCAGACGGCGATGGCGGGGTTCGAGGACGAGCTGCACAAGCGCGCGGTGCTGGCCACGTTCGTGCCGCTGATCGTGTCCAGCGGCGGGAACAGCGGCTCGCAGGCGACGAGCTTGATTATTCGCGCGCTCGCCGTCGGCGAGATCACGCTGAAGGACTGGTGGCGCGTGATGCGGCGGGAGATCGCGGCGGGGGCACTGCTCGGCGCGATCCTCGGCGTCATCGGTCTGGTCCGGGTCAATGTGTGGGGCGCCCTGCGCTGGTTCAAGCATGACACCGAGGTGCAGGAGCATTACCACCTGCTCGCGACGACGATCGGCGTCGCGGTCGTCGGCGTCGTGCTGTGGGGAACGATCGTGGGGGCGATGCTGCCCTTCGGATTGAAGAAGGTCGGGCTCGACCCGGCGACGAGCTCGGCGCCCTTCGTCGCGACGCTGGTGGACGTGATCGGGGTGCTGGTGTATCTGACGACGGCGGTGCTGATCCTGCGCGGGACGCTGCTCTAACGGTTCGCTGCCGCAGGGGGCGTGGCGCCCCTCGGCAACTCCGCGGCTGAAGGCAACGGGCAAAGAACGAAAGCTGGAGATGGAGGAGAAGGGCGAAGCCTTCACCCGAAGCTCTCGCAGCGAAGCACGGAGCGGAGCGCGGTATTCTGCGCCCATGGCGATCATCGTTTTTCAGCACTGGGACCTGGGCCGACCGGGTCGTCTCGGCGTCACGCTCCGCGATCACGGGTTCAAGCTGGACATCCGCCGGCTGGATCACGGCGACGTGGTGCCGGGGGATTACGACGGCGTGGAGGCGGTGATCTCGCTGGGCGGGCCGCAGAACGTCGGAGAAAATCACCGCTGGATGCAGCCGGAGATGGAGTACCTGCGCGGGGCGCATGCGCGGGCGCTGCCGGTGATCGGTGTGTGCCTCGGGCACCAGATGCTCGCGGCGGCGCTGGGGGGAGAGGTCGCGCCGATGGCGAAGCCGGAGATGGGGTTTGTGGATGTTGATCTGAATGTGACGGGGCAGACGGACGCGATTCTCGCGGGGATCGCGTGGCGGTCGCCGCAGTTCCAGAGTCACGGGCAGGAGGTGAAGACGCTGCCTCCGGACTCGGTGCTGCTGGGGTCGAGCGCGGGGTGCAAGGCGCAGGTCTTCCGCGCGGGGCTCCGGTCGTACGGGTTCCAGTATCACTTTGAGGTTGATGGGGCGCTGATCGAGGCGTACGTGAAGCACGACCGGGGTGATCTCGCGAAGGCGGGGACGAACGCGGACGAGGTCCTGCGGCAGTCGCGCGGGCCGCGGGGCGAGATGTTCTCGCGGCTGGCGGACCGTTTGAGCTTGAATCTGGCTTCGCTGCTGATCCCGGGCCGCGCGGCGGTGGGGATCGCCTGAAGCAGATGCACCGCGGAGACGCGGAGTCAGGAAGAAATGCAGCCACAGATGACACAGATGGGACCCAGATAAGAATCTGGTGAAGAAGTCTGTCGGAAACGGATGCGGCCGCGCTGAGACTCTTGTTCTTTGTCGCTTCTTTCATCTTGTCTTCTTGAGTTCATCCGGGCTCATCTGGGTGATCTGTGGCTGTCTTCAAAGCGGATTATCTGACGCGCCGGGGGTAAGGCCGGGAACCGGCTGTGTCCGGGAATGGTCCGCCGGGAATGGGCGACTGTGCGACCTGTTCCGGGTGGGGGCCGACGCTCGCCGAAGGGCGATGAAGACGGGGGCGCGGATGCCCGAATCGGTCTACGTGGCGGCACACCGAGACGTGGCGCGGCCGGAGTCGTGGTGTTCCTCCCTGCCCGAGCCGCTGAGGTGCTGCGGATGATGACGGAGAATGTGACAGCGCGCGGAGAGAGCGGGGGCGGCGGGGTCGCGGGGGATTGGTGTTCCCGCTGGCCCTTGATGTATTACGCGTTGGCGGGTCTCGCGCTCGTGACGGTGGCGCTGAGCCTGGTGCTCGGGAATCGGATGCTGGAGCAGTCGTCGCGCGCGGTGGCGTTCAATGACGCGTGGGCGGCGCGGTGGAGCAAGCTGCTGGAGCTGTCGCGGCTGGCGGTGGAGATGCGGATCCCGGCGTCGGAGGCGCTGAACGGCGAGCCGATCGAGAAGGAGCGGGCCAAGCTGCAGGCGGTGGAGCGGGATATCCGGATGCGGCTCGCGGAGACGCGCGGGGAGATCAACCGGCTGGACCGGCGGGACGGGCTGGTGCTGAGCGCGTCGCTGGGGCGCGCGGAGTCGGACCTCGAGGCGGGGCTGAGGGCGGCGGGGGACGCCATCTCGATGAGCGAGCTGGGCGCGCTGGAGGAGGCGGCGGGCGAGTGCGTGAAGCTCGACCGGTGCATCTCGGCGGCGGGGCTGTCGATCCAGGACACGATGACGATGGCGAAGGACCTGCGGTCGCAGTGGTTCCGCGAGCAGGCGCGGACGGTCGAGTCGTTGCGCAAGGTGGAGGTGGCGATCGCGGGGCTGATCGCGGCGAGCGTGGCGGGGGCGGTGGTGCACGGGCACCGGCTGGCGAAGCGGGCGCGGCGGAGCGAGCGGTCGATGCACGAGCATTCGCTGGCTCTCGAGCGCGCGAACGAGGACCTCGGGCGGGCGCGGGACGCGGCGGAGGAGTCGGCGCGGGCCAAGAGCTCGTTCCTCGCGAACATGAGCCACGAGATCCGCACGCCCATGACGGCGATCCTGGGGTTCACGGAGGTGATGCTCGACAGCGGGGCGACGGACTCGGACAAGAACAACGCGGCGCTGACGCTGAAACGGAACAGCGCGCACCTCCTGACGCTCATCAACGACATCCTCGACCTTTCGAAGATCGAGGCGGGGCGGATGGAGATGGAGATCACGGAGTGCGCCACGAGCCCGATCCTGCGCGACGTGCTCGACCTGTGCGGGCTGCGTGCGGCCGAGCGGAGGCTGGCGCTGACCATCGGGCTCGACGGGCCGATCCCCGAGCGCGTGCAGACGGACTCGATCCGCCTCAAGCAGGCCCTGGTCAATCTCGTGAGCAACGCGGTCAAGTTCACCGAGCGCGGCACCGTCAAGGTCACGGCGTCGTGCGAGCCGGGCGCGGAGCGGATGAGGTTCCGCGTGACGGACACGGGCATCGGCATGACGGGCGAGCAGATCGCGCGGCTGTTCAAGCCGTTCACGCAGGCGGACGTCTCGACGACGCGCGTCTTCGGCGGGACGGGCCTGGGGCTCTCGATCACCAAGTGGATCGCGTCGCAGCTCGGCGGCGACGTGTCGGTCGAGAGCGTGCCCGGCGAGGGGAGCGTCTTCACGCTGACGATCGCGACCGGGCCGCTGGCGGGCGTGCGGATGGTCGAAGATCTCGATGAGGCGGAGACGCCGGACGAGAACCTGCACGACTCGATCGCCGCGGGTCTCAACGGGCGGATCCTGCTGGTCGAGGACGGGCCGGACAATCAGCGGCTCATCTCGTACCTGCTGAAGCGGGCGGGCGCGCAGGTGGAGGTCGCGGAGAACGGGCTCGTCGGCATGGAACGCGCGCTCGCTGCGATGACCCGCGGCGACTCCTTTGGCGTCATCCTCATGGACATGCAGATGCCGGTGCTCGACGGGTACGAGGCGACTCGGAAGCTCCGCGAGCGCGGGTACACGGGCCAGATCGTCGCGCTGACGGCGCACGCGATGAAGGGCGAGCAGGAGAAATGCCTGTCGGCGGGGTGCGACCATTACCTCTCGAAGCCGATCCGACGCGAGGTGCTGGTGCGTGAGGTGAAGCGGCGGATGGGGCGGGAGTCGGGGCGGGCGATGCCAAGGGCGGCGTGAAGAAAATTCAGGATTCACCGCAGAGGCGCGGAGCACGCAGAGGAAGAGGAGGGAGATTTCAAGTTTGAAATTTCAGATTTGAGATTTTCGAACGGCAGATAGTGGACCGATCGCTCCGCGCGATGGCAGGTCGGTCGCGCCGTTAAACGCCGCACACGCTGAGGGCCGCGTGTGCGGGCATCCGATGACGATTAGGGCGCGGCGAAGCGATCGAGCATCGTGATCGCCAGGACGTTCCACGACACGAAGTTTCCGGAGTGGGGCCAGAGGCCTTCGCCCGCGTCGTTGTAGCACTCGAAGAGCGTGCCTTCGTGGTCGAGCGAGTCGGCGAGGAGGTTCGCCGTCGCGAGGGCGAGGCCGCGTGCGGCGGTCTTGTGGCCGTAGTTGGCGAGGCCCGCGGCGAGGTAGTAGTTCGAGAGCACCCAGACGGGGCCTTGCCAGTTGGAGACGGCGGTGCGGGCGCTGACGGACGTGTCGTAGATGAGCGAGCGTGGGGACTGGTTGAAGTAGAGCGAGTCGGCGGGGGCGGTGCGCACGCCGCGGGGGCCGAGGAAGCGGGCGGGATCGGTGAGAAGGCGGGTGAGTTGTTCGGCGCGGAGCTCGTCGGGGACGCGCGCGTAGAGCGGGAGCAGCGACGTCCACGAGAGCATGGGGCTGGTGGGGATGTGATCGGAGCCCGATGAGGGGTCGAGAACGAGGCAGTCGCGCGCCGGAGCGTTCGCGGACCGGAGCGCCGCATAGAAGCCGGCGCCGGCGGCGCGCTCGTCGTGCCACATGTGCTCGTTCATCAGCGCACGGACGCGCGCGGCGCGGCTCCGGAAGTCGGCCGAGTCGGAGGCCAGGCCGAGGAGGGCCGCGAGGTCGGCGCCGGCGTCGTATTCGAGGGCCATCATGGCGCTCGCGCCGGGGTCTTCGATGGAGCGCTCGGGGGCGTTGACGAGGAGGAGATCGTTGTCGAAGCCGGTCTGGAGGGCGGAGTGCGCGAGGGTGAGGCCGTGGGAGCCGGTGAGGTTGGACTCGGTCCACCGCAGGAACCTGACGACGCGCTCGTACACGTCGTTGGCGCGCAGCCACGACGCGGCCTGCTCGCGGTCGGGCGAGGCCTGCGCGCAGCGGAGCGCGAACTGCGCCACGACTGGCTTCGACGGATCGGCATTGTTGGTGCGCTGGGGCGTTTCGACGCGGTGGACGAGGCCGGAGGGTTCCATCGTGTCCAGGAAGTTGAGCAGCGAGCCGCGGCAGGGCTCGACAAACTCCTCGTGACGGAGCAGTTCGATCGCGCTCTCGGCGGCGTCGTGGTGGAAGAGGCCGGGGGAGTAGTCGCCTGTGTTGAAGATGTCGGTGGAGCCGGCGTGCGCGGGCTTGCCGGTCGGGGGGGGCGCCGCCGCCCCCGCGCCGGGCGGCATGGGCGCGAGCCAGGGATGCTTGAAACGGCCCGACGGCGGGCGCACGCACCGCTTGGATTGGTTCAGCAGGTGGTCGCGCAGGCGGGCGAAGCGGTCCATGTGGATCAATCTACACAGGACTTGAACACGGGCGGCGGGGACGCGGGGATCGCGGCGGCTAAGCTTTTCGCGCATGAGGCTCCTCTGGTTCACCGACACGCTCGCCGACGTGAACGGCGTGAGCCGCTTCATCCGCGATATCGCGCGGATTGCTCACGCGCGGGGCGATGATGTGACGGTGGTGACCTCGACGCGGCTGCCGATGCCGGAGATGGCGAACGGCGTGAACATCGAGCCGCGGATGGCGTCGCGGATGCCGGGGTACGGGCACCTGGAGATCGTGTGGCCCAGGTGGGGCGAGATGGGTCGGTTCGCGGCGGCGCACAAGCCGGACGTGATCCACGTTTCGACGCCGGGGCCGGTGGGGTTGGCGGGCGTGCTCGCGGCCCGGAAGCTTCGCGTGCCGCTGGTGGGCGTGTACCACACGGATTTCCCGGCGTACATCGACCGTCTCCTGAACGATGGGGCGCTGTCGTGGATGTGCGAACGGGTGATGCGCGCGTTCTACGGCGGGTTCGGACGGGTGCTGACGCGCTCGGGGTCGTACATCGACTCGGTGGCGCGGCTCGGCGTGCCGCGGGGGAGGATCACGCCGCTGAAGGCGGGGATCGATACGTCGCGGTTCAACACGTCGTTTCGGGATGAGGGGATCTGGAAGGCGCTGGCTTCACGCGGCGTGGGGGGGCATAAGGAGG
>DASZQL010000222.1:0-7930 GCA_035549675.1 Phycisphaerales bacterium
GGTGCGGGTCCACCTCGGGCCCTTCGGCGCGCCGCAGGCGATCATCACCATCCGCATCGACGGTAAGGCCGGCGATGAGGTCAACGCCGACGCGCCGGTCGAGGCACGCGCCTGGTTCGAATCGGATGGCTGGCGCGCGCTGATTGATTTGCCCGACACAGCGATTGAGCACAACCGTCTCATACTGTCCATTGAACGATTCGAGCAGACCGGCGCGCGCTCGACGTGGCCGCGCCCGTCGATGCCGTTCCAGCCCGATCCGGCTCGCGCGATCATCGACCTCACGAAGTGGGGGAGTCTCGACGAGTAACGTCGCTCACGCCGTGCGGTCGTCGATCGAGCCCATTTCCGCCGAGTCGAATATCAGCTCGTCATCATCGGGATCCGCGCTGGAAGCTGTCGCCGTTACCGGAGGTGCGATACGGTCGCCGATGTACACCGCCTGCCCGTCATCGCCGGTTTCGATGAGCCCAAGATCCTCGAGCGCTCGCAATGCCGCTTGCTGCTCCGCCTGCTTCTTCGACGCGGCCCAGCAGCTCCCGAACCGTCGGCCACCGATATCCACGCACACTTCGAAACACTTGGCGTGATCGGGTCCCTTCTCGTCGAGCATCACGTAGATCGGCGTCGCGTTCATCCGTTGCTGCCCCCACTGCTGGAGCACGCTCTTGTAGTTCTGCTGATGGCCCGACACCGCCACGGCTTCAATATGCGGCGAGAGCTTCGGCATCAGGAACGCCGCGGCCGCGCCGAGGCCTGCATCGAGGTAGATCGCCCCCACCACTGCTTCGAGCACCGCCGCGCTCAGCGAGGGCGGCAGCGCCTGCCGCGTCTTCATCCCTTTGCCGAGCACGAGCAGGCAGTCGATCCCGAGCTCCGCCGCGATCTTCGCGCACATCCGCCGCGATACCGCCGCCGACTTGATCTTCGTCAAATCCCCTTCGAGAAGGTCGGGGTACCGCGCATAGAGCGCGTCGCACACGATCATCCCGAGCACCGCGTCGCCGAGGAACTCGAGCCGCTCGTTCGATCGCAATCGCGAGTCCGAGCTCGACGCGTGCGTCAGCGCCATCGATAGGTGAGAGGTGTCGCGGAATCGATACCCGATGATCCGCTGGGCTTCGTCCAGGACTTCCGGTTCAAGCGAAAGCGTCACGCGCCGGCTCCATGGCCCGCGGCGACATCGCACCGCGGGCGGGACAAACTCGCCGCCGCTCCGCTGGGTTCGTGCGCTCGCTCAAGGCTCACGCGGGCGCATCTTCGCCCCGCATCCGACCGGCCTCAAAGAGCCAGTCAGCCATCGCGCAGCGCCCGTCCGAACGGGCGGCTCGACCGTGGACGCGTGAGCAAAGCGGCCGTAGTGGGCACATCACGCCTTTCACCACCGTTCCCGGCGGCTGAGGCAGACGGCTGCTTCGCTTACGCGGCCTGTCAGCCGCGGAGGCCCGATGCCTCCGCTTCTTCAACACTATCGGGACTTCGCCTTCGGTCCATCACTTACCCGCCGCTTTCGAACGAATTGTGATCGGAACGCGTTCGGGAACACCGAATTCCACCCCCTAGATTCAACCGGGGGTCTCTGGTATCTTCCCCGACCCGTCCTTTTGCCTTCTTACTGAGGTCAACAATGCATTACCCCCACAAGGTCAGCCGCAAGAAGCGCAAGCGCAAGCTCGGCTTCCGGGCCCGGATGAAGACGACCAACGGCCGCAAGACCCTCAATCGCCGTCGTCGCGTCGGTCGTTCGCTCAATGTCGCCGACAAATAATCCGCCCGTCGGTATTGGACGCGGCCCCGCCGCGCGCTCGACCACATGAAAATCCACGAGTACCAGGCCCGGCAGCTCCTCGCCGATGCGGGAATCCCTGTCCCCTCCGGCTCGGTCATCACGTCGATCGAAGAGGCGGCCACCGCCTACAAGAGCGCCGTGCGCGAGCCGCTCGGCGCCGATGGCGCGCTGGCCGTCGTCAAAGCCCAGGTCCACGCCGGGGGCCGCGGCAAGGCCGGCTTCGTCAAGCTCGTCCGCTCCGCCGACGAAGCGACCGACGCGGCACGCTTCATGCTTACGCACAAGATGGTCTCGCCGCAGACGGGCCCCGAGGGCCTCGAGGTCCGCCGGCTGCTCATCGCCGCGGGCGTCGATATCGCCCGCGAGTTCTACCTCGCCGTCACGACCGACCGCGCCACCCGTCGCAACATCCTCATCGCCTCCGCCGAGGGCGGCGTTGAAATCGAGCATATCGCCGCGACGCGCCCCGAAGCCATCATCAAGGAGCCGCTGCACCCGCTGCTCGGATTGCAGCCCCACCAGGCTCGGCGCGTCGCGTTCGCGCTGGGTTTCAAAGGCTCGCAGGTGAACCAGGCGGTGCAGATCATGCTCGGCCTCGCGCGCCTGTACATCGACAAGGACTGCACCCTCGCCGAGATCAACCCGCTCGTCGTCACGCCCCCAACCACGATCCGTCCCGACGGCCGCGTCCTCGCCATCGACGCCAAGTTCAACTTCGACGACAACGCCCTCTTCCGCCAGCGCGCCATCTCCGAGCTATTCGATCCTTCTGAGGAAGACCCCGGCGAGATGCGCGCCCGCAAGTTCGGCCTCTCCTACATCCGACTCGACGGCAACATCGGATGCCTCGTCAACGGCGCCGGCCTCGCCATGGCCACCATGGATATCGTCAAGCACCACGGCGGCGCGCCCGCCAACTTCCTCGACGTCGGCGGCGGGGCGACCGAAGAGCAGGTCACCGAGGGCTTCCGCATCATCCTCGCCGACAAGTCGGTCAAGGGCGTGCTCGTCAACATCTTCGGTGGCATCATGCGCTGCGACATCATCGCCCAGGCCGTCGTCAACGCCGCAAAGGAAGTCGGGTTCAAAGTGCCGCTCGTCGTCCGCCTCGAAGGCACGAACGTCGATGCCGGCCGCAAGATCCTCGAAGCCGCGCGTTCCGACATCCCCTCGATGCAGCCCGCCGCGGACCTGGGCGACGCGGCGAAGAAGGTCTGCGACGCGGTCCTGGGCCGCTGATCCCGCGCCATAACGTGAAATTCGGAACCCGTTCGGACCTCGTCGGTATCCGTCGCTTGAAGCGGGCGGCCGATCTGGCCGAAGTCCTATGCTTCGGCTCGCCAAACGGCCAAGCGCGGACCCGGTTTTCGGTAATAACCCCGGACCGGACGTGGCTCTCGCCGCCGGACTCGCCGACGAAACAGTGACGAATCCCGGGCCTCGTGCGGGGCCTGGACAATGAACAACCCTCCGCACAGACCCGACCCCCAACCGGAGAATCGAGACATGACCATGATCCGCAGCAAATGGCTCAGCTTCGCCGCCGCCGGCCTTCTCGCCGCGACCGCCTTCGCGGGTGAAGCCGCGCAGAACGTGTCGTTCGCGCCGAAGTTCACCAAGGGCGCCGAGAACCGCTACACGATGGAGTACAACACGACGAACTCGACCGCCGGCATGGGCGACACCACCTCGTCGCAGTGGAACCGCAAGGTGTGGTTCACCACCCGCGTCAAGGAAGTGAACGAGCAGACCCACGACGCGACGATCGACGTGACCTACGAGCGCATCTCGATGGACATCAAGGAGCCCAATCGCCAGGTCTCCTTCGACAGCAAGAACCCCGTCGCCAACGACCCCAAGAGCGACGAGGCGACCGCGCTCCGTCCCATCTGCGGCCAGACCTTCCAGTTCAAGGTTGACCAGTACGGCGAGATCACCTCGGTGACGCCGCCGGCCAACCTGCCGCCGCAGTCCTCGATGGGCGCGGTCACCCGCGACTTCGTGACGACCACCGGCGCGCAGCGCGTCTTCGGCCGCGTCTTCGGCTTCGGCGCCACCAAGCCCATGAACACCGGCGAGTCGTGGAACATCCAGAGCATCGTCACCGACGCCCCCCTCGACCTCCGCCTTACCAACGACTTCAAGCTCACCGCCGTCAAGGGCAACGAGGCGACGGTCACCTCCGACGCCAAGGCCGTCGTCGAGCCGAGCAAGAACGCCAGCCCGCTGCCCTTCAACCTCTCGGAGTTCAAGGCCACCGGCACCTACGGCTGGAACACCAAGACCGGCATGCTCAAGAACATGAACTTCAACTGGAAGTCCGCCAAGACCGGCGACATGAACGGCCTCAAGCTCGACCTCACCGAGGCGTACACGATCAAGATCGCCTGCGAAACGGGCGAGTAAGCCGTCTCGCTGATCTTGAAATCGCATCAACAAGGAACCCCGGGCCAAGTGCCCGGGGTTTTTCTTTCATGCCACGGGCTTCCGCGGCTTTGAGCGGATGCCGGTGCCCTGATACTTCCCCCGCGGGTTCCGCGTGCCGCTGAAAGCCGGCCGCTCGGAACCGCACTTCAGTGCGACCCCGCCATTGCTCCTGCGGCCCGCCCTCTGCACGGAGCGTCATCGCGAACGCGCGACCACAACGATACCGTCGGCAAACGGCACTACAGTCCGCCCAGAGCCGCGGCCTGTCGTGGCACGGGAATCAGTTGCAGTGCCACGCTCCCGCCATTCAAATGTGTTGTAACAATGACATACAACTCCCCGGTTCCAAAATTGATGGTCGAGGAGGTTCCAGAGGTTTGATACAGATTGCGCGAGAACGTTCCAGATGTATTGTATAGCGTGAATTGAACATATGGTGTCGGTGAAGAAGGTGGCGTCGTCGATTGCGCCATCGCCGCCGAGACTATGGTGGCCAAAGATGCAGTAGCGAACGCAATATTCTTCATGTGCTCATCCTTTTTCTAGAAAACATGATCACACACGCGACACCAAAGCACCATGCCCCTGCTGGCGCTGGGACTGCTGCTGCAAGTCGAAACGACGAATCGAAGCCATCGAAGAAGGCCTCTGTTCCGCCGGCAAACGCCCGAGTGGCATTGGCCAAATATTCGGGCAAGAACTCGGGATCGAGCGTCGAACTTCCGGCGGGAGGGCCCAGGGTGAGCATCCTGAAATGCTGCGGATTTAGAGGATTGGCGTACTCACCGATGACTTCTGCCGCACCGCCCGCCGTATCGAAGAGTCCCCACGGAGACATAGCCGAGTAGGCCGCGAGCGGAATGTCGCGTGCCTGGGCGGAGCTATCCAAGGCTGGAATCCCGGTACTGGTCTGCGCCCCGAGCTCATCCGGAAGACCAGGTATAGGCGCATCGTTCGAGCTGTAGTGGCGATCCCACCAGCCTCCTGCGCCGGGACCGTCCTTGTTCGGATCATAAAACGCCGCCTTACCCCATTCGTCGAGCGTTGGAATCCAGAAGCGTGCGCCGGCTTCATGAGTAATGCTGTCAACAAATCCCACGCCCGGCAGCACTCCCCATGTCCCCGTGTCGTAGGCCCCCGAGAGCAGAGCATTCCAGTCGCTAGATTTGTCGTTGTGAAGCCAGTTGCAGTACGCGGCCGCGAACCGCCACGAGATGCCGAAGACCGGCAGATTCGCGGCATCGGGCACATCGGTCCGCAGCTCATAGCGGGCAGTTCGGGCGATCGGGTCGCTTTCTGCGAGAGAACCGCCGAACCACGAGGGACCCAGGTAAAACTCGCTGAGATTGTTCAGCGCGAGAAGCGGCTTCACATTTTCCGGCATCGGCCTAGGGCCGAAGGTATTCAGGAACTCCAACCACTGACCAGTGGTGATTTCTGTGCGGGCGATACGGTAGGCATAGTCCACTACACCGCGGCCCATCCGATCATTTTCCCCGGTCCAACCGACAGTTGATCGCGGATACCCAGTATTTCCGACGCTTTGGACTGTCACGAACTCTTGGCCATATTCCCTCGTGACTTGAACGCCCGACGGCGCGGGCGGCAATGCGATCAATTGTGCAGCCGCCGCCGTAGTTGCAACCACGACCAAACCGCAAACGCACGCAGCGGCTGTGAACTTCACCCTGTTCAGTGGCTTCCGTTCCATGTGCGACAAACCTCCCTGTCAGTGCCAACATATCCGCGAGTCCCGATATCCCAGTATCGGATCTCGTCAAGTTCTCGTTTCATTCTTTGGAATCGGCCGCGACCGCCGCGCCGCAGCCCTTTCGCCGCTGTCCGCGACAGCGAAGCAGTGATGTAGCGGCCCGCGCCCCCCCGGGCCGTTGGGTGAACCCGGCCGGCGGGGCGCCGGCCGCTACGCGCAATCCTCCGGCGCGCTTGCCGAACGGAAGCATCCCGCTCGCTTACGCTCGGGGTTCTTTGGAAGCAAAAAAGAAAACGCGAGCTTCGCGCCCGCGTTGTGCGATCAACAATCAACTCGCTCAAATCACTCAGTGCTGCGAGGCCTTCTGCTTCGCCGTGTAGCCGTACTTCCGCTTCAGCGGCTTGACGACCAGACCGGAACGGATGGCCTTCACCGAGACCTTCACGGTCTTGACCTTGCCCTCGTCCACGATCGTGAGCTTCTGCAGATTCGGCTTGAAGCTGCGGCGGCTGATGCCGGAAGTCTTGAGACCGAAGCCGCCCGACTTGACCGCGGCGCCGCTGCGCGAGATGCGGTTGCCCATCGTGACCTTCTTGCCGGTGAAATGACACTGCGCGGGCATGACCAGACCTCCTGAAGCTCGATCCCCACCACCCCCCGGCCAGTCCCACCGGCCCATGGGGGCGGGAAATATAGCAGGTTTGGCCCGAGGCTTCCAGCTCCCGGCTTCCGGCTTCCGGCTCCCAGCAAGGGCCGCTTTCCTACACTCCCTCGATGCCGGTTCCTGCCGCAAAAACACCGAATTTATTGAGCCGCGAAACCAGCCCCTATCTCCTTCAGCACGCGCACAACCCCGTGCCCTGGATGCCCTGGGGCCCAGCCGCGTTCGATGAGGCGCGCCGCCGCGATGTCCCCATCTTCCTCTCCATCGGCTACTCCACCTGCTACTGGTGCCACGTGATGGAGCGCGAGTCGTTTGAGGACGAAGCGATCGGCCGCGCCCTCGGCGAGCACTTCGTCTGCATCAAGGTGGACCGCGAAGAGCGTCCCGACGTCGACGACATCTACATGACCGCCGTGCAGCTCATGACCCGGCGCGGCGGGTGGCCGATGTCCGTCTGGCTCACCCCGCCGGGCGCGAAGGACACGAACGATACGGGCCTCGAGCCGTTCTACGCCGGCACCTACTTCCCCGCCGAGCCGCGCCATGGGATGCCCTCTTTGCCCCAACTGGTCGAGGGCATCTCCGAAGCATGGAAGAGCAACCGCGCGCAAGTCTTGGAGCAAGCAAGCTCCATCGCCGACGCGATCCGGGAGCAGCTCGCGCACCGCGCGGACCCCGCGCCGATCGGTGAAAAGCAGATCGCGCAGGCCGTCTCGCAACTGCTCCGCCTCTACGAGCCCAACCACGGCGGCTTCGGGCGAGCCCCCAAGTTCCCCCAGCCCGTCTTCCTCGAGTTCCTGCTCGACGCGCGCCGCGCCATCACCGATCCCGCGGCCCTCGCCAGCATCGATCGCGCCGTCCGCCACACCCTCGACGCCATGGCCCTCGGCGGCCTTCTCGACCAGCTCGGCGGCGGATTCCACCGCTACAGCACCGACGAGAAATGGCTCGTCCCCCACTTCGAGAAGATGCTCTACGACAACGCCCAGCTCGCGAGCATCTACGCTCGGGCGTACGCGATCGGGAAGGATGAGTTCGATGCGCGCATCCTCCGGCGCACCCTCGACTACGTGCTGCGCGAGATGACGGACCCCGAGACGGGAGCGTTTTTCTCCGCGCAGGATGCCGAGGTCGATGGGCGCGAGGGGCTGAACTATCTCTGGACGCGCGAGGAGCTCGCCGCCGCGCTCGGCGGCGAAGAGGCCGCGTTCGCGTCGTGGGTCTACGGACTCGACGGCGGCCCCAACTTCCGCGACCCGCACCACCACGATGAGCCGGCGCGCAACGTGCTCTTCCTCAGGGCGCGGCCCGAAGTCCTCTCCCGCGAACGCGCCATGAA
>DASZQL010000223.1:0-3541 GCA_035549675.1 Phycisphaerales bacterium
CCGAAATGCTCACCCGCGTCGTCAACGAACACCACGTCCGGACGGTCATCGATCTCGGCGCGGACCCCGTCGGCTCCGAGCACGACACCGCCGTCGCGGGCACGCTCGCGGGACTCGGCGTCAAGCGCATCCGCATGGACCTCTCGGGCGACGGCACCGGCAACCCCAACTGCTACGTCCGCGCGCTCCGCGAGATGGCCGACCCCGCCAACCACCCGCTCCTCATCCAGTGCGGCGCGGGGGCCCAGCGCACCGGCGTCGCCTGCGCGCTCTACGAAAACATCATCCGCAGCGTGCCCCTCGACGCCGCCCTCGACCACGCCGAGCAGCACCGCTTCAGCCGCACCAAAGACAAACCCGCGATGGACTACCTCGCGAAATGGAAGGACGCCATCGAACGCGCCTACCGCGACGGAACCGAAATCGAAGGGTTCGAGTCGATGGCCAAGTAGCCACCCCGGTCTCACCAAATCTCCGTCGTGCCACTGCAGGTATCGGAGCTCGGGCCGATGACTGCAGTGCTCTGTGCACCGGGAGTTGGAGGACGATCCGCACTACAGTCGGCTCAAGGCCGCCGCCTGTAGTGGCACGAGGATCATTTCACTCATACCCCGAGCCGCTCGCGCTCCGCCCGGATCGCGTCGATGCAGTTCTGGATATGCCCGCTCTGATCGACCCCCGCCACCGGGCCGAACTCGCTGACGCCGATCGCGATGTCATCGCGGCTCACCGCCGCCGCGAACGCCTTGTCCTTCAACTTCTTCGTCACGCTCTTGGCTTCGAGATCACCGATGCCGTTGGGCCGCACCTTCGCGCACGCAACGATGAACCCCGCCAGCTCATCGCACGCGAAGAGCGCCTTCTCCATCGGCGTGTCGCGCGTCACACCCGAGTATGTCGCGTGCCCGAGAATCGCCCGGCGAATATTCTCCCCCACACCGATCGACTCGAGATGTCTCACACCGACAAACGGGTGTTCCTCGTGCGTCGGATGCTTTTCGTAGTCGAAATCGTGCAGCAGGCCGGTGACGATCCACGTCTCTCGCGCACCCGGCTCGAGCTTCGAGGCATACCAGCCCATGCACGCCGCGACGGCTTCCATGTGCCCGCGCAGCGCGGGGCTCGCGACCCACTCGTGCATCAGCGAACGCGCTTCATCAGCCGTCATGTGTCGATCCTCCCGCTCGTCATGGCTTCCCCCGGCCCGCCCTTCGCCACCGAGCGCCCAGCACTTTCCACTTTCTACTTCTTGCGAGCGATCATCACGCCCTGCCGGCTCGGCACCGCGCACGCCACGAAATCCGGATCCGACGCCACGATCCGATTGAACCGGTCCACCGCGTCGCGGTTCTCGCTCGAGCCGGGCGGATCGTCGATCCACCAGTTCGATCCGAGGACGTTGTCCGCGAGCAGCAGCCCGCCCCGCTTGAGCAGCGGCTTCGCGAGCGCGTAGTACTTTAGATATTCCGTCTTGATCGCATCAAAGAAAAAGAGATCGACCGACTCCGCGCCGAACTCGCGCGCCAAGACCCGCAGCGCTTCGAGCCCCGTCGTCCGCCGCACCTGCACACGATCCGCGACGCCCGCCCGCGCGATTTCACCTGCCGCGAAGTCCGCGTGCTTCGCTTCGGGCTCGACCGTGATGAGCTTCCCACCCGGCGCCAGCCCCCGCGCGATCCAGATCGCCGAGTACCCCGCGAGCGTGCCCAGCTCGATCGCCAGCTTCGCGCCCCCGGCGCCGCCCGTCATCGACGTGAGAAGCTGGAGAAGCCGCCCCACATCCGCGCTCACCGCGATGTCGGGCAAACCCGCCTCCACCGCGCGAGCCATCAGCCCGGCAAGGTGCTCATCTTCCGCGCCAAAAACCTCCGCGAGGTACGCGCTGGTGTATTCCCATCTGGCGGGGGTCATTTCCATCGGGGGGCGCATCCTATCCAAACACCGCGATTCCCGAAAAAAGCGTGGTCCGTGACGCAACGACGAATAAACTGAATCCGGGGCACATCGTCCTACAGGTCGTGCCAAAGGAGAGCAGTGATGATCCGTTCCCTCACCGCCGCCACGTCCGCAGCCCTCGTTCTCGCATCCCTCGCCCACGCCGAGATGCCCGCCAGCTACTCGCACCTCATCTACGCGCGGCAGAACTTCGCCGCGAACCCCGGCGGCGCGTACAACCTCCCGGGCAACTACTTCAACTCCGGCGATACCCCCGCCCTCAACGACCTGGGCCAGGTGACGTTCAAGCTCTCCGTCACCACCGGCGCCTTCCAATCCATCTGGTTCGGCGAGCCCAACATGGGCGGCACCGCCGCGGTGGGCGGCATTGTCTACAACTCGGCGAACGACGCGTTCCTCGGCTCCACCTCGCTCAACGAGCAATCGCGCTGCGTCTGGGACACCACCTTCACCAGCCAGAACGGCGTCTACCTCTACACCCGCTCCTCCGGCGTCGGCGGCTTCTTCTTCAACCGCCCCCTCGGCGCCAGTGGATGGTCCTCGCCGCAGATCAACAACAACGGCCTCGTCGGTTTCCGCGCCAACTTCGCCGGCTCCGGCCAGGCGTGGGTCAACCACAACTCGATGACCAACATCACCAGCTTCCACGCCAGCGAAGTGGGCGTCGATTCCACGAGCCCCTACTCCTTCCTCTTCACGCCCTCGTTCAACAACGCCAACCAGATCGCGGGCAAGGTCCGGCGCGGCGGCGCGGGCCAGACGGGCGAATCGCAGCCCGATGAGATCCGCGTCTTCAACGCCGACGGCTCTTCGATCCTCATCGCCCAGGACCGCGACGCGAACCCCTCGTCCCCCTACGCGCGCTTCGATAACTCCGTCTCGCTCCGTGACGACGGCTGGGTCGCGTTCACGACCAACCTCTTCCCGTTCTCCGCCGGCGGCCGCGCGGTCGTCCTTTCCAACGGCGCGACCTCCATCACGATCGCGCAGACCACCGCGCCGGGCACCCAGGTCTCCAACATCGAATCCTTCGCCCCGGCCGCGAACAACAACGGCCTCGTCGCCTTCCGCGCCTTCGACACCTCGAACCTCCGCGCCGTGTGGGTCGGCGATGGCACCGCGCTCATGCGCATCGCCACCGAGCACGACATCCTCCCCATCGACCTCGGCAGCGCCCGCATCGACCAGAACGATTCCTCGCCCGTCTTCGGCGGCGGCGTTTCCATCAACAACAACGGCGACGTCGCCTTCAACGCCGCGCTCACCCCGCCGGAAAACAACCAGATCGAATGGGGCACCGGCACCTTCGTCGCCCGCGCCCACTTCCCCGTCCCCGCCTGCCCCGGCGACGCCAACGGCGACCGCTCCGTCGGCCTCGCCGACATCGCGATGATCATCCAGCAGTGGGGCCAGACCGTCCCGGTCGGCACCGGCGGCGATGTCAACGCGGACGGCGCTGTCGGCCTTCCCGATATCGCGGTGGTCATTCAGAACTGGGCGCTCGAGTGCCCGCCGCTTCGATGAAGCGATTCGTCGGACGGCGCAAGCCGTCGTCGCGAACACCCCTCGTCGTCAACGCGGCAGT
>DASZQL010000224.1:0-6133 GCA_035549675.1 Phycisphaerales bacterium
GGGATGGGCGCATCACCTTTGTTTGATCCCCGGCGCGTCATCGAGCGGTGACGCGTGACATCCAACATTATCCGCGCCCGGAGGGATCGGCCAACAAACTTCACGCGCGCTTCATCACGACTCGCTCCAAAGTTCGGGACCAATGGTCGCGACCACCGGTTGTGGCGGGCGGGTGCGGTCGGCGCGCCAGGCGGCGGCGCATTCGGGGCACGTGACGCACCCATCATCGGCGGGGATGAGGCCGCCGAGGTCATGGCCGCAGGAGGCGCACCGGCCGAGGGACAAGATCCGATCCGCGATCGCCGCGTGCCGGATCAGCCGGTTGGCGACGAAGCCGATCCACGCGATGAACCACATCACCAGGACGAAGAGCGTGACGCCCAGCATGACCGCGAGGGGGCCGCTGATGGACCGAATGAACTGGGACCCGCTCCGGGACATGGTGCCGAAGAAGCCGGTGCACAGGGCGATGCCGAACGCCCACCCGATCGCGACCGCGATGATCCCCGGAACACGTTGCGACGCGAGCACCCGACCCCGGATTTCCTCGGGCATCGCCCGCACCTCGGCCGTCGGGATGAACGCCGAGCGAAATGCACGCAGGAGCGGGACCTTCCGGCCCCGGTCGTCCGTCGTCTTGACGCCCCACGTGGACATGGCCCCACTGTAGCCGCCGCCCACCCCGCGCACGGATACCATGCGCTCCATGACGAGCCGGATCGCCATCCCGAAGCTGACCCCCGCCGAGACGGACGCGGCGCATGCATCGGCGGAGAAGGTGGTCCAGACGCATCAGAGGCTGGTCAACTTCATCCGGACGGGCCAGACGGTCGCACACATCGACGCCGAAGTGAAGCGGATCCTCGAGGACCTCAAGTGCGAGTCGTGCTTCAAGGGGTACCGGATCGGCAGGCTTCCCCCCTACCCCTCGCACGCGTGCCTCTCGGTCAACGATTGCATCGTCCACGGCACCGTCGAGCATCACTCGCAGCCGCTCGTCGAGGGCGACATCCTCAAGATCGATATCGGCGTCACCTTCCGCGGCTTCAACGGCGACGCCGCATGGACGTACGCGATCAAATCGGCGAGCGACGTGAATAAACGGCTCATGCAGGCGGGGAAGGAATCGCTCAAGCTCGGTATCGCGGCCTTGAAGCCGGGCAACACGTTCCTGGAGTACGCCCGCGCCGTGCAGCAGTGCGCGGAGACCCGGTACGGGTTCCATTGCGTCGAAGGTCTGACTGGGCACGGGTACGGGCGGCGGAGCGAGAAGGATCGGGGGCTGCACAAGCCGCCGCATGTGTGGAACGAAGTCCCCACGCACATGAACGAGTGGCCCGAGGCGATGGAGCCGTGCGCGCCGGGGATCCTGATCGCGGTGGAGCCGATGATCGCGGTCGGTACGGACCGCCGGCGCGAGCGCGGCTGGGCGCATTTCACGGCGGACGGCTCGACGGCGGTGCACTACGAGGCGGACGTGCTGATCACGGACAAAGGGCCGCTGAACCTGACGGTTGAGATGGAACAACTGCCGGATGTCGTGGGATAGTGCTCGTGCACCGGCTGAGATTCGTTCGCCCAAGGGGCGTTCATAGACAGGGGTAGGGCCGACCCCGAGGGGCTGAAGCCCCTCGCAACGATCGTGCGCCCTTTCGGGCGAAGAAGGGGCTATCTCTCGCAAGGAGGGGGCTACTTCCGCGCACAGGGCGGCTATTTCGCGTGCGGATGCCCGTTCCGATACGGATACGGGTTCCTGTGCGGATGCCGGGAAAGTGGCGGTCGCGTTCGAGTGAACCTTCATTTGCGCGTCGGTTGTGCCGATGGGCACGGCATGACGATGCTCCCCATCTGGGCTTTCGTGATCAACGCCGCCCTGGCCGGGATGGGATTGCTGTGCGCCGCGTACACGTTCGCCGTGCGGTTCCTGCACGAGATCCAGGTGCACGATCTGAAGCTCGAGGCGCACCGCCTTCGCGCGGAGTATGTGAAGCGCGTGGAATCGATGCGGTACGGGGAAGCGGAGCTCGAATCCATCGGCGGGCCGGCCGAGGCGGCGTGACCCGTGACTTTCGATCGGGGGATCGAAAGTCGTGACGAGTTCGAGCTACTTCTTCATGGCCGCGAACTCGCCCAGCAGCCGCGCATGCGTGCGAACGCCGAGGCGGTAGCAACTGAGCTCGAACTTCTCGTTTGGTGAATGCACGCGGTCATCGTCGAGACCAAAGCCGACCAGAAGCGTGTCCAGACCGAACTGACCCTTGAGCATGCCCACCACCGGGATCGACCCGCCGCTCTTGATGAGGTGCGGCTTCTTTCCACTCGCCGACTCGATCGCGTGCACCGCTGCGGTGAGATACGGGTTATCGATCGAGACATTGCCGGGGAACCCGCCGCTGTGATGGTGAACATCCCACTTGCAACCCGGCGGCGTGCGGGCGTTCAGCCACGCTTTGAAGGATTCGAAAACCTTCGCCGGGTCTTGATCGGCAACCAGACGGAAGCTGACCTTCGCGCCGGCGAATGACGGGATGACCGTCTTGGCGCCCTTGCTCATGTACCCGCCGAAGATGCCGTTGATCTCGGCGGTGGGGCGCGCCCACTCACGCTCCGTCGCGGTCCAGCCTTCTTCACCGACGTTGGCATCGGCGCCCAGCCCGATTTTGTTGAGCGCGGCGATGGGATCAAACGGAAGTTTTTTCCACGCCTCGCGCTCACCGGGCGTCGGCTCGCGCACCGAGTCGTAGAAGCCCGGGAGAGTCACGCGGCGCTTGGAGTCCCACAACTGCGAAAGCACCTTCACGAGTTCGTTCGCCGGATTCGGCATGCGCCCGCCCCAGAGGCCGCTATGGAGGTCCTGGTTGGGGCCGTGCAGGACGACCTCGGTGTAGGTGAGGCCGCGGACGCCGGTGGTGATCGCGGGGTGGCCTCGCTGGAGCATGCCGGTGTCGCTGATCACACAGACATCGCAGGCGCGGATCTCCTTCTCGTGGCGCTTGCAGTAGTCCTCGAGATTCTTACTCCCCGATTCCTCTTCGCCTTCGATGAGCACGGAGAGCTTGATGGGCACGCCGCCTCCGCTTTCCTTCCAGGCGCGGAGCGCTTCGAGAAAACAAGCGACCTGTCCTTTGTCGTCCACCGCCCCGCGCGCAACGATCCGCTCGCCCGGCACATCCGCGGCGGGCCCGGCATCCGCCGGCTTGATCACCGGCTCAAACGGCGGGCTTTCCCAGAGTTCGAGCGGATCGGGCGGCTGCACGTCGTAATGGCCGTAGAACAGAACGTGCGGGCCGGAGTATCCAGCCGGACCGCCATGCGTCGCCCAGACGACCGGATGGCCGGGATTCTCTTTCGTGCCCGTTTCACGAAGCTCGGCGGTCAGCCCGCACTCACGCAGCTGCGCCGCACACCACTCCGCGGCTCGGCGGACGTCCGCGGTGTATTTCGGATCGGTGCTGATCGACGGCATGCGAAGCCAGTCAAACAGGCGCGACAAGCCGGCCTTCTCGCGTCCATCGAGCGAGCCCATCACCGCATCGAGATTCATCGTCGTTCCTCCGCCGCGAACAGTCTTGAGACCAGAGTCTTATCAGGCGAGGAAGTAGAGTAACCGCGCGGAAAAACGGCGGCGCATGCGGCCATAGTGCCTTTCACGCAAGCGAAAGGGCCCTTCGGCTCCCGCCGAAGGCTCCATCACAACAAAACTCCATGGACCAAATCGATGGATTACGCCTGCTCGACGCGGTCGCTCGTGCTGACGCGGCGTTCAGCAACACCGGCATCGGCCGGCAGAGCCGTCTTGGGCTGGGTCGCCCGAACAGCGGACTCGGACGAAGCGGAGTCCACCTCGTCCTCGATACCCTTCACACCCTTCTTGAACTCCACAATGGTCCGCCCGAGCGAGCGGCCGATGTCCGGCAGTCGGCGGCCGAAGAGCAGCAAACCGATCGCGAGAATGATGAGCCACTCGATGCCGCCGGGAAGATTGAACATGGCCTGCGTGACTCCGGTCCATGGACACTGGGTGAACGGGCGTCTTACCCGCGTGTGATCCTAATCGAAGTCGGCCCCCCACCCCAAGTCAACGAGAACCCCGCTCCGACCTTGCATTTCGTACCGCCGGATCACCGCCCGGATGACGAAATCAGCCCCTCCGCCGCGGAAACCACGTTCTCGAGCAGCATCGCCACGGTCATCGGACCTACCCCACCCGGCACGGGGCTGAGCCAGCCGGCGACCTTGATCGCCTCTTCCTGGTCCACATCCCCCACCGTTCGCGTCTTGCCGCCGGCATCCGTCAGACGGCTGATGCCCACATCCACGACGATCGCGCCGGGCTTGATCCAGTCACCCTTGACCAGCCCCGGCTTCCCCGCCGCGACGATCAGGATGTCCGCCTTGCGGGTCAGGTCGGTGATGTTGTCCGTGAACTTGTTGCACGAGACGACAGTCGCCTCGTGGCGCATCAGCAGGACCGCGATGGGCTTGCCGACGATGTCGCCCGCGCCGACGCAGACGGCGAACGTGCCCCGTAGCTCGACGCCCGTGCTCTCGATCATCTTGAGCACTGCGAGCGACGTGCAGGGGATGAGCGACGAGCGGCCGTAGACAATGTTGCCGATGTTGACCGGGTTGACGCCCTCGACGTCCTTGCGCGGATTGATCAAGCTCTGGATGGCGTAGGAGTCGATGCCCTTGGGAACGGGCATGTGGACCATGATGGCGTGGGACTTCGGGTCCTCGCCGAGGGCGGCGACTTGCTCCGCGACCTGTTGCTCCGTCGCGCCGGCTGGGAGCTCGTGGAGCTTGTAACCGATCCCCACCTCGCGGCAGGTCTTCGCTTGGTTCTCGGCGTAGACGCGCGACGAGCTGTCGTGCCCCGAAGCGGCGAGCACGGCATCGAGGTGAACTTCGACTCCCGCGGCGCGAAGTGTGCGGACCCGTTCCGAGATGCTCCGCCGAGCGGTTTCCGCGAGCGCCTTGCCGTCGATGAGCCGGGCCGTCATGCCCGTACCATACAGTCCGCGGCGCACGGGCGTGCGCGTCCAAGGGAGCCATCGCGTGGCCGGGCGGAAAGATGTGGAGAAACGGGTCCGGGAGCTGCGCGATCGGCTCGAGCGCGCGAACCGCGCGTACTACGTCGACAACAAGCCCTTCATCTCCGACCAGGAATACGACGAGTCGCTCGCGGAGCTCACGAAGCTCGAAGCGGAACATCCGGAACTGGCCGACGAGAATAGCCCCTCCCGCCGCGTGGGCGGCGAGGTGATCGACAAGTTCAGGGCCGTCCCCCACACCGTGCCGATGTTGAGCATCGACAACACTTACAGCGAGGAAGAAGTCCGCGCGTGGGTGCAGCGGGTGGAGAAACTGCTGGCCGACGCGGGGGGAGCGTTGTTCGCGGACAAGTCCGACGTCGGCTTTGTCGCGGACACCAAGATCGACGGACTCGCGATCTCGCTGCGCTACGAAAACGGCGTGCTGGCGTACGCCCTGACCCGCGGCGATGGGACGCGCGGCGACGACGTCACCCACAACATCCGCGCGATCCGGGCGGTGCCCCTGGAACTCCAAGAGGTGAGGGGAATCAGCGTGCCGCGGGTGCTGGAAGTACGGGGGGAGGTGTTCATCCCGACGAAGGAGTTCGTGCGGATCAACGAGGAACGGGAGGCCGAGGGCGAAGAGCCGTTCATGAACCCCCGCAACGCGTGCGCGGGAACGATGAAATCGCTCGATTCGACGGTCGTCGCCAAGCGTCGGCTGGGGTTCATCGCGCACGGGCGGGGCGAGATCAAGCCCGAGGGCTGGGCGGCGTCGTACGCGGACTTCCTCGCGCGCATCCGGAAGCTCGGCATTCCCACGAACGTCGCGGTCGAATGCGACGATGCGGACGCCATTCTTCATGCGATCGAGGACTTCGACCGCAAGCGGCGGGATCTGCCCTTCATGGTGGACGGGATGGTCGTGCGCGTGAACTCCTTCGCGCAGCAGGATGCCCTCGGGGTCACGACGAAGAGCCCGCGCTGGGTGATCGCGTACAAGTACCCAGCCGAGCGGAAGACGACGAAGATCCTGCACGTCGACCAGCAGGTGGGGAAGACGGGGCGGATCACGCCGCGGGCGGTGATGGAGCCGG
>DASZQL010000225.1:0-9070 GCA_035549675.1 Phycisphaerales bacterium
CGCGGAGCCGTCGGCGTCATCGTCGTACACCCACACGCGATCGGACCAGAATCCCACCTCGATCGCGGGGCCGTCGCTCGTCACCACGATCAGGGAAAAGCCCGCGCGATCGAACATACCGTCCCCGTTGTCGTCCCGCGCGGCGTGATTCTCTTCGTCGATCCGCGCCTCAAACACCAGCGAGAACCCCGCCGCCCGGTCCAGGGGCCCGAAGGCGCTCGTCGGATCGCCGAAGTACCCTGCCTGCTCGCCGAACCCGGAATCCGGCGTGGTATCGAGCGTCACGTGCGTCGGCGAGTGCAACACCTGCGTCGAATGCGCCCCGCTGAAGGGGCTGGTGATGTAGAACCACCCGTGCGCCGAAGGCAGCGTTCCCAGCGCGGGGTCGTACAAGACCGCGCTATGTGAAACACGAGCCGCGAGCACGCCGCACACCGCGATCAGCATGACCGGAAATGAACGCATGGCGAGTTCTTAACCGCAGTGTGACGAACCAACTCCCGCGGGGCGCGGTTACTCGGCCGGGATCACCAGCGAAACGAATGTAGCGCCTTCCCCGGAGGTCAAGAGCAGCGCCCGAGGATCGCTCGACGCGTGCACGTTGCCCGCTGGGCCAACGATTTCCGACACCGATTCCGTGCCCACGCACTTGGATACGCGCCCCATCCGTTCGGTCTCGCACGCCGCGCTGAACGTCACGCCGCAGACGAAATACCGCGTGGCTTCATTCTGCTCGGCCCGCTCAGCAACTACGAGGCGGTGCGGCGACGTATCACCCGTGATCGCGCCATCCGCGGCGCACATCGCGACCGCAGCCATGTCGGCTCCGCCGTGATGTCCCCCCGCACTCTCCGCTCGCGCGGACGCGCCGGCAAACCCCAAAAACACCACGACTAACGCGAACGGCGTAACCGCAACAGGTACCCGGTTGTTCATCGCCTGACTCCCACAATGCCGCGGCCCATGAGCCTGTGCAAAGCTCCGCCGCGGTCCCTTCCTGTGCCCCTCAAGCGTACCTCAACCCTCACCCAAAGCAAGAAACTTGCGCGCGATCAACCACGGGACCAGGCCGCCGAGCGCGCCCCAAACAGCGAAAGGTGCGAATATCCGTCAATCAGGAGTGGTGCTTCGCGTCGTACGCCGAGGCGTCCATCAGCGCATTGAGGGGCGCCGGATCGCTCACCTTGATCTTCACCAGCCAGCCGTCGCCATAGGGCGAGGTATTCACCAGGGAAGGATCGGCGTCGAGCTTTTTGTTGATTTCCGCGATCGTGCCCGCCACCGGCGAATACACGTCGCTCGTCGCTTTCACGGACTCCACTTCCGCCACCGGATCGCCCGGCTTGAGCGATGTTCCGGCCGCCTTCATCTGCGCGTACGTGACGTCCGTCAGCTCATCAACCGCGAACTTCGTGATCCCGAGCGTCGCGACGTCGCCCTCGAGCTTGATCCACTCGTGGGTTTGTGTGTACTTGCGATCAGTGGGGCTTGCCATGGGGCGGGCATTGTAACCCGGACCGTCAGCGCGGTGTCAGGCCGTCCTCGGAACCGTTCTAGGCTGAAATATGCTTCCGCGGTCGGCCGCGCGAGAAATTTTCTTCCGCCTCTCGAGCCCCGCCGACCTCGCGGACAAACGGGCGGAACCGCTGCATACAGGCAAGCGTATCGGTAGCGCGAAGCGTGGTGCCTCTGACAGCCCAATCGACCGAACCGCGGGATGACTCTCGATTTCCCGCTGTTCCAACGCCGCCCGGGGCAGGCGGGCGCACCTCGCGACGATGTCCGTGAACGATTCGGGGAGCGATCCCCGTTGACCCGGTCTTTCTCCCCTCCAGACGGTCTGGCCTTGATTGGCCGACCGTCTTTTTCGTTTTTCCACGCCGCCTCGGATGTGGACGGACGGGACACGGGCGGGTGAACTTTCCGGAACCCTGTAGTGCGGCCCCGAAGAGTCGGGTAGAGTGGTCGAACGCCCGACCATGCTCCTGACACTTTCGGCATTCTCGTACCGCACCAAACTCGGCACGAACCGGGAGGGAATGTCCATCTTCGATCTGCCGCAGTTCGTGCGCGCGGAGCTGGGCCTCGCCGGGATCGTCGTCCCCACGTCGTATCTCGCGGGCTGGGACGAGCACAAGGTGGACAAGCTGCGCGACGCGGCGGACAAGGCCGCGTGCCCGATCCTGATGCTGCACGAGGACCAGCCCGTCGCGCTGGCGTCGAGCGACGAGTCGATCGCCGAGCGCGCGGTGATGCGCATCGAGCGCGTCGTGCGCGTCGCCCACCGGCTCGGGTGTAGCGGCGTGGCGCTCACGATCGATGAATCGGGCGGGGCGGGAGGCGCGGGCGGAGTTGAAACCGCCGCGGCTCGTCTCAAGCACATCATCGGGCGCGTGGAGCGGCTCGAGATGAACCTGCTCGTGGCGCCGGGTTCCGGCGCGACCGCGCTCCCCGAGCAACTGACCACACTGATCCGCAAGGTCGGCGGGTTCCGCATCGGCTCGTTCCCTGATCTCCTGACCGCTTCCACAATGAGCGACACCAAGGGCTACCTCCGAGGTCTCGTTCCGTACGCCAACGCGATCAGCGTGTCGTTCAATGTCCTCAACGGCAAGAAAGACAGCGGCGAGGCGGCGCTCAAGGAGATGGTCGAGTCCATTGCCGCGATCGGGTACGAGGGGAACATGATGCTGGAGTTCCGCGGGGCCGGCGAGCCGGAGCCCTCGATCCTCGCGGCGCGGGATATCATTCAGTCGATCTCTCAGGAGCCCACGGAATGAGCGGAGCCGCGGCACCTGCTTCTGAAGTCGATTCCATCGGCCGGGGGATTATCCCGATGCACTCCTCATCGAATGTGCGCGGGCTGATCGTGACCATCGACGGGCCGGCGGGGACGGGCAAGTCGTCCGTCGCGCGCGATCTCGCGGCCGAGTTGAAGCTCGAGTTCCTCGACACCGGCGCGATGTACCGCGCGGCGACGGCGCTGGCGCTCGACCGCGGCGCGGATTTATCGGATGAGGAAGCGGTCGCCGAGCTGGTGCGCCAGAGCGATATGCGCTTCGACTGGGCCTCAGACCCCCCCACTCTGTATGTGTTCGATCGCGCGATGACGGCGCGGCTGCGCGACGCGGATGTGACACGGACCGTCTCGCCCGTCTCACAGCTCGCGGCGGTGCGGCGGGTGCTCGTGCAGATGCAGCGCCGCATCGGCGAGATTCACCCGAGGCTTGTGACGGAAGGGCGCGACCAGGGCTCGGTCGTCTTCCACGACGCGGACGTCAAGATTTTCCTCGACGCCGCGGCGTCGGTGCGGGCCAAGCGCCGCGCGGATCAGCTTCGCGCGGCGGGACAGCACGCGGACGAGGCGGCGATCGAGCGCGAGTTGATCGAGCGGGATCGTCGCGATTCGACTCGTGCCGTCGGGCCGCTGGTGTGCCCGCCCGGCGCGATCCGGGTGGACACCTCGGGGCTGACGCAGCCGCAGGTCGTGGCGGAGCTGGCGCGGCTGGTCCGGCGCGAGACCGGCGAGGGATGAGCCTCGCGCAGCGGTTGGTGTACTGGTCCACGTGGAACGCGGCGCACGCGGCGCTGACCGTGTGTTACGGCCTTCGGCGGTACGGGCTGGAGCACCTGCCGCGGACGGGGCCGGTTCTGATCGTGTCGAACCATCAGTCGTACCTGGACCCGCCGATCGTGTGCATGTGCTCGCCGCGGAGGCAGACGAACTTCATCGCGAAGTTCGGGCTGTTCGAGAAACCGCTGTTCGCGAAGTACATCTCGACGCTGAACTCGATCCCGATCCGCGACGACGGCGAAGCGGACCTCGGCGCAATGCGCGAGGCGCTCGCGAGGCTCAGCCGCGGCGAGGTCGTGCTGCTCTTCCCCGAAGGAACCCGCTCGCCCGACGGCGCCATGCAGCCCTTCCTGCGCGGCGCCACGGTCCTGGTGAAACGCGCGAAGTGCCCGATCGTGCCAGCGGCCCTGGAGGGCGCCTACGACGCCTGGCCCCGCGGCAGCAGGCCTCTCAGCCCGTGGGGGAAGCGAGTGGCGGTGATGCTCGGCCCGCCGATCGCGCACGACGAACTGATGAAGGACGGCCCGGACGCGGCGCTCACGCGGCTGTCGCGGCAGATCGACGCGATGCGGCTGGAACTGCGTGAGAAGCTGCGGAAGGCAACCAATGGACGGTATCCGCCGCGCGGGGTGGCGGATGGGGGATCGTTTGCGATATAGAAGTTTGCTATTACAGCGAGCGCACCATCACGTATCTGCACCACATGGAAGAAATTACTGTGCGAGCGGCGGACAGTTGATGGCCCAGTTTTGGATAACAATCGCGATGTCGGCGAGGCCGACTGAGCCGTCCGCGTCGAGGTCGCCACCGGTGCCGGGAGAGACGGTCTGATCCCACTGCTGGATGATGATGGCGATATCTGCGAGGCCGACGCCGCGATCTCCATTCGCGTCGCCCGGGCAACTGGGACGTTTCCACAGAAGAGCTTCGTTACCACCGCTTGCGTTGTTGACGCCATAACCGGCGACGTACAGCGTCGTGCCGTCATCCCAGATGCTGGTAGCCACCGTGTCACCCCAAGAGCCCGAAGGTAGGGGAAGGCTTTCCCAGGATGCGGCGGTGCCGCTCCATAGTCCGGGACGCCGAATATTGTTGATGGTGAACGCGGTATACCCCGCCTGGCGCGTGCCTAGGGTCGCATAGGCTTCGGAATGTCCGCCACCAACCGGGTTTAGGTTGGTCCACGACGCGGCGGTCCCATTCCAAAGACCGGCCACGGGGTTGCCGCCGAATGAAGCAGATCCGACCTGCTGTGCGCCGAAGATGCCGTACGCAGTCGACCGCGTGGCCCCGGCAGGATTCAGGTCGGTCCATGATGCTGCTGCACCACTCCAAAGACTCGCGTGGGGGTTGCCCATAACGACTGCCAGTCCGGCTTGTTGTGTGCCGGAAATGGCGCGCGCCTCAGAACTTGTGGAGCCCGCGGGGTGCAGGTCCACCCACGATGCCGCGGTACCGCTCCAAAGACCGGCGTGGTCATTTCCCCCGAGGGTGGCAGTCCCCGCTTGTTGTGTGCCCGCCATGGCGCGGGCTTCTGATCTCGTCGCACCAGCGGGGTGAAGATCGATGCGCGACGCAGCCGTGCCATTCCACAGGCTGGCGCGTTGGACGCCGCTGATGTTGGCAAACCCCACCTGCCGGGCACCGAAGACGCCGTAGGCCTGAGAACCTGTCGCCCCTGCCGGGTGCAGATCCACCCAGGAGGCTGCGGTCCCACTCCAAAGACTGGCGTGGCCGAAGCCGCCCACAGACGCAAATCCCGCTTGTTGCGCGCCAGAAGCGCCGTAGGCAAATGACTGACCGGCCCCCGCCGGGTGAAGGTTCGTGACCGTCCATCCGGACGCGAGTACTCGTGTGCCCACAACAAGGACGGCAGCTGCGCAGAATAGATTGGAGACGTTTGTGCGCATGGTTTTCCTCTTCTTATGAGACTGCTCAATCACAAGACCCGGCGTCACAGACGCATCAGCTTGACGTGACGGATTGCTGATGCGGCGACCGGACTCCGTGCCGCGATCTGATCACTTCCAGTTTTTCGAGCCGGCGGGCGTTGCCTTCGACGTCTCTTCGCTTCTGTTGTTCACACCCACGCCTCTTTCAAGAACTAGCCTCACGGACTCCTGATACGAACCGCCGCGACCGGAAATCCCATCGACGATGGCGCCGGGGAACCACAGAATGTTCAGCAGCGTGGCGCCATTGACCGGATTGTTTTTCAGCTGGAACATCTCAGTCTTGTAGCCCTCAAGAGATACCTCGACCTGCTTGTCGAATCCCTTGCGCGGAACGGGAATGGAAACCGGAGTCCTGCCGTAGGAAGTGCCATCGATTTTCACCATGGCCCCTTCGGGATCGGTATTGAATGTCACAGACTGAGTGTCGCCGTTAAGAATTGTCGCGCAACCACCGAGCAGCACGAGAGCAAACACCACTCCCGCCGCGATAAGGAATCTCTGCATAATGTGACCTTATGTCGAGGTGTTCGCGCTGGCGCCGACAAATCACCGATTTGCATTTAGCATCGCACGATGGCGATTGGGCGTCAACAAGAAACTTGAGCATAGATGTAATCACATATCCATTGCTCGCATAAGTCCATTCAGGAGACGGGTTTGCGTCCGCGCGAGCAGTTCGCCCAGGAGGCGGAAGTGTTTGAACTGGTGGCCGCGGCGGCGAGTGGCACTCCCTCCGCTCGCTCCTGCCGCGTTTGCTGTAGCACTGGCCGCCCGAGCGACGGTCAGTGGTACTTCGGCGATGGGCGGCCGGGGTGCGGCGGTTCATCATGCATTGTTAGTTGACCGAGGTTCGGAGTCTTGGGGATGCTTGGAGCCGCGTGCCTTGGCATCCGTGACCGGCGCGGGACATGTTTCCCAGGGCGGAACATGCGACCCGAGGAGAGCGACGCTTGCTTACGCGCGTGATTCGTTGGGCGGGCGGTCGGTCGGACGCCCCCTCCGCCGCGCGGTGAGGCACCGCGTGGCACCTAGCCCGATAGCAATCGGGGGGAGGCAACATCCCCACTCGCTTACGCTCGGGGCTCGTTAGATGCAAAAACGAATGTTCAAAAACGAAAAAGGGCCCTCCCAGGTTTTCCTGAGAGAGCCCATAAAGCCGGCAACAACCTACTTTCCCGCAGTGCAGTATCATCGGCGAGTTGGGCTTAACTACTGTGTTCGGGATGGGAACAGGTGTGACTCCAACTCCATCGTCACCGACAAAGCCTTCCGGGGCTTGTGGGCCACGGGAGGCGGAAAACGCGGGGCGCCGGGGAGGCGCCACGCGTGGATGATTTCCGGAATGAATGCAGCGCCCGCAGGCCGTCGCGCGTCATGGGCATGACGGCGGCGCCTGGCGGCTTGTGTTGAATGAAGTCCGAGTGCCGCCGCCGGTCGTGATTCGCTGGTGACGAAGAACGACTGAGGCGGCGGCGTAATGTGTGAATCGATGATGATGAACAATGATGCTCAACCATTTCAATCGTGATTCGAGATCACGATTCGATCGGGCGGCCTGTCGTGGCCCGGTTTGGTGACCGGGGGACAAGCGGCGCGGGGTTGGAGCGATCAAGCCTTCGACCGTTAGTACCGCTCTGCTGAAGGCCTCTCAGCCCGTACACATGCGGCCTATCAACCTGGTGGTCTTCCAGGGGTCTTTCGTTGCCGAAGCAACCAGCAAACCTCATCTCGAAGGGGGCTTCCCGCTTAGATGCTTTCAGCGGTTATCCCTGCCCCATTTAGCTACCCTGCGATGGAACGAGCGTTCCAACAGGATCACCAGGGATGGGTCCCTCCCAATCCTCTCGTACTAGGGAGAACTCTTCTCAGGTTTGCAACGCCCACGGCAGATAGGGACCGACCTGGCTCACGCCGGTCTGAACCCAGCTCGCGTACCACTTTAATCGGCGAACAGCCGAACCCTTGGGGCCGCCTTCAGTCCCAGGATGTGATGAGCCGACATCGAGGTGCCAAACCGCTCCGCCGCTATGGACGCTCGGGAGCGATCAGCCTGTTATCCCTAGGGTACCTTTTATCCGATGAGCTACGGCCCTTCCACACGGGACCGCAGGATCACTAGAGCCCACTTTCGTGACTGCTCGACCCGTCGGTCTCGCAGTAAAGCCGGCTTGTGCTCTTGCACTCGACGCGCGGTTTCCATCCGCGCTGAGCCGACCTTTGCACTCCTCCGTTACTCTTTTGGAGGAGACCGCCCCAGTCAAACTAACCAGCACGCACTGTTCCCCGCCCGGATTCACGGGACACGGGGTTAGGCCACGGGCGTACGAAGGGTGGTATTTCACCTGTGACTACTCTCCGACCGAAACCGGAGTATCAACGTCTCCCACCTATGCTACGCAACATATGCTCATGGCCAATACGAGCCTATAGTGAAGGTCCATAGGGTCTTTCCGTCTTGCCGCGGGTAGACGGCATCCTCACCGCCACTACTACTTCACCGAGTCGGTCGTGGAGACAGTGCTCCAATCGTTACGCTATTCATGCGCGTCGGAACTTACCCGACAAGGAACTTCGCTACCTTAGGACCGTCATAGTTACGGCCGCCGTTTACGGGTGCTTAAGTCGCGAGCTTCGCCGAAGCTGACCCGCTCCCGTGACATTCCCGTACCGGGCAAGCGTCACTC
The DNA here is from genome assembly GCA_035549675.1 of Phycisphaerales bacterium. Classification (GTDB taxonomy): domain Bacteria; phylum Planctomycetota; class Phycisphaerae; order Phycisphaerales; family UBA1924; genus DASZQL01. The sequence goes on from DASZQL010000225.1 coordinate 8,214, forward strand.
TGTATACATCGACTTGCGTCTTCGCACAGAGCTGTGTTTTTGATAAACAGTCGTCAGAGCCTTTTCTCTGCGCCCTCCCCGAAGGGTAGGGCCCCCTTCTCGCGAACTTACGGGGTTAACTTGCCTAGTTCCTTCACGACCGTTCTCTCGAGCGTCTGAGGCTATTCGCCACACCCACCTGTGTCAGTTTTGGTACGGACCTTGCTTCGCCCCCGTGTCTTTTCTCGGAACACATCCACCCCGTAGCGGCCACAAGGGCCTCGGCACGCTGGTGCCTTCACGGAGCTTCAGCATTCGCAACACGGTTTGATCTCTGCAAGGGTGCAGGAATATTGACCTGCTGTCCATCGACTACGCCTATCGGCCTCGCCTTAGGATCCGACTAACCCTGGGCGGATTTACCTTCCCCAGGAACCCTTGGGTATTCGACGACCAGGATTTTCACCTGGTTAATCGTTACTGAATCCGGCATATTCACTTCCTCACGCTCCACAGACCCTTCCGGGACTGCTTCACAGCCGAGAGGAACGCTCTCCTACCGCTCTTTCGAGCCCGCGGCTTCGGTACAACGCTTATTCCCGATCATTATCGGCGCCGAACTCCTCGACCAGTGAGCTATTACGCACTCTTTAAATGGTGGCTGCTTCTAAGCCAACATCCTGGCTGTCATTGCAGTTCGACTTCCTTTAGAACTGAGCGTTGTTCGGGGACCTTAGCCGGCGGTTCGGACTGTTCTCCTTTTGACGACGGATATTGTCACTCGCCGTCTATCTCCCAGGGCTAAGACTTTGGTATTCGGAGTTTGGTTGGAAGCGGTAGCCGGGTAGGCCCCGACCTCCATCCAGTCGCTCTACCCC
>DASZQL010000226.1:0-5670 GCA_035549675.1 Phycisphaerales bacterium
ACGTGTGCGCGCCGAAGTAATCACGCTGCGCCTGCAGCAGGTTCGCCGGCAATCGTTCCGACCGGTAGCTGTCGAAGTAGGCGAGCGCGGACGAGAAGGCGGGGACCGGGATCCCGTCCACCGCTGCGCGGGCCACGACCGCGCGCCAGTTCGCGTTCGCCGTCTCCATGACCCCCGCGAAGTACGGGTCGAGCAGCAGGTTCGCGAGGTTCCCCTGGCGCTGGTACGCCTCCGTGATCTTCTGGAGGAACCGCGCCCGGATGATGCAGCCGCCGCGGAAGATCTTCGCGATCTCCCCGAGCCTGAGGCCCCAATCGTTCGCCTTACTCGCCGCGGTCATGAGCGCGAAGCCCTGCGCGTACGAGCAGATCTTCGAGCAGTAGAGCGCATCGCGCACGCACGCGATCCAGTCGCGGTAGCCGTGCTCATCCCTCGAGCCGCCGGGCGAGGCGGAAGGGGCGGCGGTGTGAAACTCGACGCGCACCGGCGCGTGCTGGTGCTTCTTGGGTGCCGGGATGATCTTCGACGCCGCGACACGCTCTTCCTTGCGGGCGCTCATCGCCCGCGCGAAGACCGCCTCGGCCATCGTCGCCGCCGGCTCCCCGAGGTCCAGCGCCGAGTTGATCGTCCACTTCCCCGTGCCCTTCTGACCCGCCGCGTCCAGCACGACATCCACGAACGGCTTGCCCGTGCGCGGGTCATTCTGACGCAGGATGTCCGCGGTGATCTCGATGAGGAACGAGTCGAGCTCCCCGGCGTTCCATTCCGAGAAGATCTCCGCCATCTTCGAGGTCGGCACGCCCAGCGAGTCGCGCATGAAGTGGTACGCCTCGCAGATGAGCTGCATGTCGCCGTACTCGATGCCGTTGTGCACCATCTTGACGTAGTGCCCGGCGCCCCCCGGCCCGATGAACGTGGTGCACGCGACACCGCCGCTGACCGGCTTGCCCGGCGCCGCGCCCTCGATCGGCTTCCCGGTCTTCTCGTCCACCTTCGCCGCGATCGCCGTCCACACCGGCTCCAGCAGCTTCCAGCTCTCCTGCTTGCCGCCCGGCATCAACGAGGGACCGAAGCGCGCGCCCTCCTCACCGCCCGACACGCCCGATCCGACGAACAGGATGCCCTTCTCGCCCAGCGCCTTCTCGCGCCGCACCGTGTCGAGCCACTCCGCGTTCCCGCCGTCAACCACAAGATCGCCCTTCTCGAGGAACGGCACGAGCGAGTCGATCACCGCGTCCGTCGGTCCGCCCGCCTTCACGAGGATCACGATCCTTCGCGGCCGCTTGATCGACGCCACGAAATCCTTGACCTCAGCCGAAGGAACGAGCCCGCCTCCGAGCGGGCCGAAGCTCCCCGCCGGGTGCGCCGCGACGAACTCGTTCGTCACCGCGGTGGTCCGGTTGTACACCGCGACCTTGAACCCGTGGTCCGCCATGTTCAGCACGAGGTTCTGACCCATCACCGCAAGCCCGACAAGCCCGACATCCGCAACCGGCTGTGACATGGTGAACTCCGTTAAGCAATCGGCGGTCAGCGTTCAGCGATCAGGCCCCCAGGATTGTCCCCGCGAGCCGCGCGCGCGGCAACCGCGCCCGGCGCAGAACGCCATTCCCCACCTTTCGACGGTTTTCGGGCGTGGCTTGATCGGGTGTCACCACTTTCGAGGCTCTGATCGAAAGTCGCGCGTCGGCCAATCTCCGTCAGAGCCGCGAGCGTCAGCGAGCGGTCTTTCCGCTCCCTCTCCCTCGGGGGGGTGGGAGAGGGTCGGGGTGAGGGCTTCCTTCCTCTACCTCCTCTTCCACCTCTTGTCTTTTTCTTCAGCGGGGGAGTTGCAGAGGGGCGGCACGCCCCTCTGCAGCGGATCAATAACCCAATCGATGATCGAACGTCCGACTCGTTGGTCGTTTGTCACAATCATCTACACAAACACCGCGACCATCAGCACCCCAGCGACCACGACCGCGAACCCGCCCTTGACGATCGTCGCCACCAGCCGTCCCTTGAACGCTCCGGTCCCCACCGCGATGAGTTTCGTCCGGTCGCTCTCCGCGATCGTCATCTCCAGCGCCGAAGCGCCAATCGCCGCGCCGATCGCCCCGCCGATGATCGTCCCGATGATCGGAATGACGAACGTCCCCGCGATGCCGCCGATGATCCCGCCGATCGTCGCGCCGACGATCGCGCGTTTCGACGCCCCCGCCTGCTTCGCCCCCGCCGCCCCCGACAACAGCTCCGCGACCTCCGCGAGAATCGCGAGCAGCACGGTCGCGCCGATCGTCCAGAGCGAGAACGTTCCGGGTTGCCAGAGTTCCATCCCCGCCGCCGCCGCGATCATGATCCAGATCCCGGGCAACCCGACGATCGTCAGCGCGGTGCCCAAAAGACACACGCAGACCAGCAGGCTCGCCGCCACGTAGAAAGTCAGGCTGGCCGCGAGGGTGAACATGAAATCAGTTGGGGAATGGCCCGCCGTGGTTTCGGTCGCAACCGTGTGCCACGGACCCGTCCGCGGGTCAGTGCTGGGCTACCGATGTGTTCAAGTCCCGCCCGCGCCCTCGTTCGCTGTCTCCGCCTTCGCTTCCTCTTCACCCTCCTCCTCTTCCGGGGGCGGCGGAACATAGTTCGGCGTCAGCTTCTCCATCTCCAAAAACCACTCCTCCAGCGGCACGTGACGGAGCAGATCGAACTCCACCACTGTCCCGTCGTTCAGGATGAACGAGCTGTAGTACTTGTGCCACTTCCGCTTATCGACTTCCTTCACATCGCTCGGCACGATCTCACGCCCGTCGGGCATGATCAGCCTGTGCTCCGAGGGGACGTAGTGGAACTTCTTTCTCGACGTCGCCAGGATCAGCCACACGAGATAGACGCCGAGCCCGAACCCGAGCACCACGAACACCCACTGCACCGGGATGTCGTACGCGTTCAGCGGCACCGGCTGCTGCGTCCGGCTTGCGAGCTTGGCGTCGAGGTCCTGCATCGACTTCGCGGGATCGACGAAGAGCGTCGGGGTGTCCTTCGTGGGCGGCGAGCCCGCGGCCTGGTTGCGCCTGGTGATCTCCGAAAGATTCTCGATCCGCGACAACGAAGTGAGCCAGTGCATCCGGGCGCGCTCGACCTCCGTCAGTTCCGATGCCGGCTTCCGCTCGAGCTCCGCGAGCGCCCGCGCGGGATCGTCAACGTGATCCGAAAAGATCAGCCCCGTTTCGGACAGCTTCTTGAGGTACACCAGCCGCGTCGCCTCTTCGTGCTCCCGCCCGCGCGCCGGGTACGCCACCTTCGCGTCATAGAGGCCCCAAACCCCGAGCACGAAGCAAGCGACCATGAAGAGGCTCATCTTGATGAGCCACTTTTTCACGTTGATCGTCGTTGTCAGCCGCTCCGCCTGCTCGCTCATGTCGGTTCCCCGTCCCCCCGCCGCCCCGTTTCGACCGGCCCTGACTCGCGCGCGATCCGATCACCACTCCAGCCGCAGAACCGCGAACGCGGCGTCCCACCAGCTCTTCGCCCACCGCCGCCCGGCCGAGGTATTCATCAGAGCCGAAAACCCGCCCTCATCAACACGCCGGGCCGGGATTCGCGGGCAGTTCTCTTCTGACTGAAATAACGCGGCGTTGAGCCAGCTTTCGTGAGAGCGGCGGACTCGCTCCGACAGCGGCAGACGAGCTTCCCAATCGATCCGAACCGCCCTAGGATTCATGCGTCTTCTCCATCGGCCAGTATAGAAGGCGCGTCGGAAAGGTTCGTCTTGATTGGTTTGCATTTTGTTCTGTTTGGAAAAAGTTCTGTCAACTGATCATTAAACTCGGCGGTACCAGATGGATGGAGTATGGTCGGGTCGGAGATGATCTGAAATCGGGGAAACCATGAACACTGAACGGGCGGGATCGGCTGGTTTCGTGCGCACAAAGCGGCGCGGGGCGCGGGGGCGTGCGGTGGTCGCGGCGCTGGGTCTGAGCGCGCTCGCGGTGTTGGGCTCGGGTTGCAATAACGCGGGCGAGGGCGCGCTCTCGGGCGCGGCGCTGGGCGCGCTGGGCGGGCTGGCGATCGGCTCGCTCACCGGGAGCGCGGGCGCCGGGGCGGCGATCGGCGCGGTCGCCGGCGGCATCGGCGGCGCGGTGATCGGCGACCAGAACGAACGCAACGCGCGGTACGCGGAGCCCGAGCCGCGCTCGCGTCACGGCTGGTAGCAAGCGGCACAAGCGCGGCTGGCCGTTCGCTTGGAGCTGGTCGTTCGTTTGAAACTGAACGTTCGGTTAGAGCGGCCGCTCAGATCTCGTCTTCCGCGTCCTCACCGAAACCTTCGTCCTCCTCGGCGGGGCGGGGAGCGGTTTTCTTCGGCTTGAGGGCTTCCTCGGCGGCTTCACGCTCGGCGTGCTTGCATGCTTCACCGAGCGCCTGGCACAGCTTTTCGTGATCGACGACGGTTGCGAGACGTTCCATGAACGCGGTCACGCGGTCCGCGGCGGCCATCTCGCCATCGACGGATGAGATCGCTTCGTCGCCGAGCGCTTCGCCGGCGGCAAGGACCCACTGCACGCTGAGTTTCTTCGGCGGCTTGACGCGCGTGCGGACGGTGATGGGGCCGATCATGACGACGGGCCAGAGGCCGAGCTGGGTCTTGGGTTCGCGCACGACGACGATCGCGGGCTTAGCGAGTTCGTCGAGGCGGTCGCGGAGCATGCGGCCGTCGGCGCCGACGAGCGGGGGCTCGACGACATAGCAGCCGCAAACGGCGTTCTTCCCGCCGCGCATGATCTTTTCGAGCTGCTCGTAGGAATCGACGTTGAAGATTTTGCCCGAATCCGCGGCGGCCTGGCGCTTCTGCCGGCGCGCTTCCTGGAGCGGGAGGAGCACGCGGGCCATGCGGTCGTAGTCGTGGGCTTCGTAGGCCATGTGGAGCGCCTGGCGCGCGGCCTTTTCGGCCTGAAAATAGTCGGTCTTCTGCAGCGCCTTCTCGGCTTCCTGCATCAGCTCGTCGATCTTCGAGATGGCGGCTTTCTTCGCCTGCGTCGCCGACACGTCAACTCCCTCCACGGCGATACCCACTGTGCTGCTGTCGCGCTCCCGGCCTTCAGCCCCCACGCGCGGTCAGTCTACCGTGATCCGGTCCGCGATCGCGGTGAGGCGGCTTCCCCAGTTCGAGGCCTGCTCGCCGAGGTCGTATTCGAGCGCATCGGCGAGCGCGGACCAGTCGCGGTTGGCGAGCGCGCGGCGGACTTCGGTCAGGAGGCGCATGAGATCGTTTTCATCCGCGCCGTTGCTGGTGTCGGAGGAGATCGCGCCGGAAGCGCGGGCCTCGCGGGCGAGCTTGAGCGCGCCGTGGGCCATCGCCCAGGCTTGCAGGATCGACTCCATCTCGGCCATCGCTTCCTGGATGCGTCCGGCGTGGATGAGACGCGCGGCCTGCTCCTGGGTTTCGCGGGCGTGGCCGATGAGGTCGGCGGCGTCGAGGAGCGCCCCTTTGACCAGGGTCGCGGTGTCGGCGGTCGTCAGGCGCAGGTCGCCCGCGTAGGGGGCGGTGGCCGGAGGTTGGTCGAGGTGCGCGCTGGGGACGGGCGAGCCGTCGGCCAGAACTTCGATGATGAGGCGGCCCTGGGTGCGGCGGCGCGCGGCGTCGAGGGCCTCGCCCAGGGTCGAGACGGCGGGTTCGATGAGCTGGCCGTCGAG
>DASZQL010000227.1:0-2463 GCA_035549675.1 Phycisphaerales bacterium
GGGCTTCCTCGACCCGGTCCTCCTCCGCCTCGCTCGCCTCGCTCAGAAACTCCCTGCCCGCGTCGATGTACACATGGCACGTCGAGCAGGCGCAGACGCCGCCGCACGCATGCTCGATGTGGATCTCGTTCTGGTCCGCGACTTCGAGGAGGTTCTGCCCCTTCGCCGCCTTGCACTTCCACTCGCGCTGCTCCGTCCCCGTCAGCCCGAGCGGGTCTTCGAGAACGAACGTGACCTCGATCGTCTTGGGATCGTGCGCGTGCTTGGTTTCGCGAAGCGACATGCGGCTGACTCTCGTAACCCAGGAAAGGTGCAACGAAGGGGAGTGAGTGTAGGCGCTCATGCACCCACGTTCACGGGTAGCGCCCGGCGCTGAGCGCGCCCTGTCTCCCATCAGCTGGGTTCCGGGACACGCGGCCCGGAGCGTTTCCCGTCTTCAACCGACCCCAGGTCCGTCGGTGCCACGACTATGCCGCTCCGGGAATAGTCATGCTCTTCTTTCCTCATTGACTTCCTTCCTCTTCTTCCTCCGCGCACTCGGCGCCTCTGCGGTGAATCTTCTTCTCCGGTACCCTCGACCCGCCCAAATGTCGCCCAACTTCCCGCTCATCAGCATCATCGCCCCCGCCCACAACGAGCAGGAGAACATCCCCTCCCTCGTCAGCGAAGTCGAGCGCGCCGGCCGCGAACTCGCCGCAAAACTCGGCGCTGCTCCCTCCGATCCTTCGTCCGGCTTCGAGTTCATCCTCGTGGACGACGGTTCCACCGACAACACGCGCGCGGTCGCGCTCGACTTCAAGCGAACCCGTCCCTGGCTCCGCATCGTCGCGATGCAGCGCACGCCGCCCGGAAAAGGCAACGGCCAGTCCGCCGCGTTCCACGCCGGCTTCCGCGCCGCCCGCGCGCCGCTCATTGCCGTGCTCGACGCCGATCTCCAGAACGACCCCGGCGACCTCCTCGCGATGTTCGACCTGATGCAGCGCGACAGCGCCGACATGGTCCAGGGCGACCGCTCCGCCGCGCGCCGCGACGGCTTCATCCGCCGCGCCGGCTCGCGCGTCGGCCGCTTCTTCCGCGCCCTCATCCTGGGCGATTCCATCCGCGACACCGGCTGCTCGCTCCGCCTGATGAACCGCGAGATCGCCCTGCGACTCCCCCTCGAGTTCAAGGGTGCGCACCGCTTCATCCCCGTCAGCGCCCGCCACATGGGCTACAAGGTCGTCGAAATGCCCGTCCACCACCGCCCAAGAACAGCCGGCCAGACCAAGTACGGCCTCGGCATCGTCCAGCGCGCCATCCCCGGCCTCATCGACTGCTTCGCCATCCGCTGGATGAAGAACCGCCGCCGGCCCGTCGAGCACCAGGAGATCGAGCCATGAAGTGGGAACCGATCATCATCATGGTGCTCGTGATCGGCCTCGGCCTATGGCTCGTCTGGGGCCGCGACCCGCGATTGCCGGCGCGCCGACCCGGCGCCGAAACCATCGCCCTCCAGATCGGCAGCGAAAAGGGCGAGCTCGAAATCCTCAAGGGTGACAGCGGCCGCACCTACCGCTTCCTGTTCCGCGACGGCACCGCCACCGAACCACCGATGACCGATGAAGCGCTCGAGCGCGTCCTCACGCCCTCCGTCGCCGCAACCCTCCGCGCCTACGAGCCCCGCTGGGACTACCGACTGCTCAACATCACCAGCCGCGCAGGCCTGATCTGGATCTGCGTCGGCTTCGCCGCCCAGCTCCTCTTCTCGTTCCGTTTCCTCATCCAGTGGATGGTCAGCGAAAAGAAGAAAACCAGCACCATCCCCGAGATTTTCTGGTGGGTCAGCCTCTTCGGCGGCATCGGCCTCTTCGTCTACTTCATCTGGCGCCGCGACCCCGTCGGCGTCCTTGGCCAGTCCAGCGGCTTGGTTGTCTACGCGCGCAACATCCGTCTCATCCACAAACAACGCCGCCGCGCCCGCGACGAAGCCGCCCGCGCGGCCGCCACTCCTCCACCGCCTCCTTCGCCCCCTCCCTCGATCATCGAAGAACCACCCCCGCCCGGCACGATTCCTCTGGAATAGTTCCTTATGCCGGTGCCACGACTATTCCGCTCTGGGAATAGTCGTGTCTGGATGAACCCAACGCGCACCTCTGCGCATGTCCCGGTCTCCTTGCCCTTCCCCGATTCTCATCGGGGGAGGTGTCACGCGCAGCGTGACGGAGGGGGCCACGCGCCGCGACGCACAACTCGCGGCCTCAACGCATCCCGTGTTCCGCTCCCTCTCCCTCTGGGAGAGGGCCGGGGTGAGGGCTTCCCTCTTCCACTTTCTTCCTTCTCCTCCTCTTTGTCTTCGCAGAGGAGTTGCAGAGGGGCGGCACGCCCCTCTGCGCTTGCGAAAACACCGATAAACGCACCCAGCCAATGATCCCCTCACGCCCCACGTCCGGATAGCCGACGATGAACCCCATGCGGACCTACCTC
>DASZQL010000228.1:0-11443 GCA_035549675.1 Phycisphaerales bacterium
CACATCGCGGAGGAAATCTGGGTGAAGCTCGGCCTGGACGGCCTCGCGTCCGAGCAGGCATGGCCCGCGCACGATCCGGCGATGCTCATCGAGTCCGAGGTCGAGATGCCGGTGCAGGTCAACGGCAAGCTCCGCACCAAACTCATGGTCCCGGCGGAGGCCGACGGCGCGGCGGTCGAGAAACTCGCGCTCGCCGACGAGAAAGTGAAAGCGGCGGTCGAGGGCAAGACGGTGCGGAAGATCGTCGTCGTGCCGGGGCGGATGGTGAATATCGTCGTCGGATGACCGACACGGCTTACCGAGGCTCATCCTCGCGCGAGGGCGGCTCGGGCGTTGGAGTCGCCGGCGGCTCCGCTGGTTTCGTCTGTTTCATGCCCACCATCCGCTTGGCGGCGTCGCGGAGGTCCTCCGCTTTCGTCTTCATTTTCTTGAGAATCTTCCGCGCCCAGATGAACTCGGTGGCGAGAACCGCCAGGCCGAGGATCGCGACGGGGATGCCGCCGGGGCCCGGGATGATCGCGATCGGGATCGCGATGAGCAGCAGCGTCACACCGATCACGAGGATGACCACCCGCCGCATCCGCTTCCACGCCTTCTCGGCGAAGTCGGCGAGGTCGTCGAGCGGAGCGGTTTCGTGCGGCGACGCCTCCGGCGGCGCCGGGACCATGAGCGACGCGAGCAGGCCGGTGGCGAGCAGGCCGCCGACCACCGCGAGCGAGGCACCGGTGTTGATCTGGTACCAAGGCTCGATGATCATTTTGACGCCGATGAACGCGAGCACGAAGACGAGGCTCGTCTTCACGTAACGGAAGTGGTGCAGAACGGAACTGAGCGCGAAGTAGAGGGACCGCAGCCCCATGATCGCGAAAACGTTGGACGTGAAGACCAGGAACGGGTCGCGCGTGATCGCGAAAATCGCCGGGATCGAGTCCACGGCGAAAATCACGTCGGTGAACTCGACCACGAGCAGGACGACGAACATCGGCGTCGCGAGGCGGCGCCCGTTCTCGACCGTGAAGAACCGCTCCCCGTCGAAGGAGTGTGAAACCGGCAGGAACCGACGCGTCAGGCGGACGATCAGATTCCGCGAGAGGTCGGTTGATTCCTCGCGGGTAACGAGGAGCTTCGCGGCGGTGATCAGCAGAATCACGCCGAAAACGTAGATCATCCAGTGGAACTTGGTGAGCAACGCGGCCCCGGCGGCGATCATGATGCCGCGCATCACGAGCGCGCCGAAGACGCCCCAGAACAGGACCCGGTGCTGGTATTCGGGCCTCACCTGGAAGTAGGAGAAGACGATCGCGAAGATCATGATGTTGTCGAGGCTGAGCGCATACTCGACCATCCAGCCGGTGACGTACTGCATTGCGGCGGCCTTGCCGCTAAGCAGCTCGCCGCCCGCGCCCCTCTGCTCGGCCACGCCGAACAGGTTGTGCTCGTACATAAAATAAACGGCGACAGAGAAGCTGAGCGCCAGAACGACGCAGACGCCGGTCCAGACGAGAGATTCGGTGGCTTTGACGGTGTGCGCCTTCCGGTTCACGACCAGAAGGTCGAGCATCAGCATCACGAGGATGAAGGCGAGAAAGCCGATCCAGAGCCAGACGGTCATCGCGCACTCCGTGGCGCGGCCGGTTCATGGGGCCGCGCGGCGGGGATGGTACACGCGATCGGTCATCGGCTCAGGGTTGCGGCTTTTCATCCTCGCCGCGACCGGCATCGGCGTTCTGCTGGAGCAACCGTCCCAGCTTCGTCTGAGCGTCGTCCATCTCCGCTTCGAGAAGGTTCCGCTCCTGAGGATTCAGGCTCGGAAGACTCAGCAACTGTTCGAGCATGTTGACCTGGTCTTGGAGCTCCGCCACACGATCCGCCCTCGCTTCGATCGCGGTCCGCGGATCCGGGTTCGGGGGCACGACGACAATATTCACGCCCGCTTGCACCACGGCGCCTCCCGCGGCGTCGGGCTGGTTCTTGCCCCGCATCTTCTGGGCACGGTGCATCGCGAGCGCCGTGTAGTTCTGGAACCGGCCAGGATAAGTGCCCGACGAACGCACCGAGACCACCATCTGCGGGGCCGTGCGGGCCCCGAATCGGAGCTGCTTCCACACTTCGAGATCGGTACTCGATTCGAGGAGAGGGGGCTGGAAATCAGCGAGACCCAGCGCCGCGCGGCGGAGCGGCCAAGCGCGCAGGAAACGATCATCATTAGCACGTACACCGTTGTTCAGCTCTGTCCAACTCCCGAGCGGAACATCCTTGACAAGCGTCTCAAACTCCTGCTCATCTTCCGCCCCACGAGGATTTTCGGGCGCGTTCGCGATCGGCAACGGTCGAACCAGCGGGCGCGGCGGGCCGATCGGCCGGCGGATGGTGAGCTTCACCACGTCGCCGGGGTCGTGTGACACGATGTAATCAATCAGCGTCAATCGAGAGCTGCGCAACAATCGTCCAGGCGGCTGCTCGTCGGGCGGCAACTCGTTGGGGTCGGGGATCAAGCTGATGCCGTCCACGCCGATGATCTCATCGCCCGGCCGCAGCAGGCCCAGACGCCCGGCGGGAAAGTTAGGACGAACGCTTTCGATGACCGTTGAGTCGCTCCGAGCGTCGGGGACGAGGAACTGGATCCCGATCGCACCGCGCGGGCTCTTCATGAAGCGCTCGCGAAGAATCGTAAGGAGATGCCTCGATTGCTCCACGGAAAGCTCGGCGCTCTTGAAAACCTGGACCAGGCGCTCATCGGTGGCGTCGGAGTGCCGCGCAAGCGACGCCGCCGCCCGCTCACGTTCGCTCCAGTCGTCCGAGTTCAACAACGGGACCAGATCATCGACAGACTCGTTGGCGGTCTCCGGCACCACCTCGTCCGGCCGGTTGTCCGCGGGCATCGCTCGGTCAAACTGTGCCAGGGCGGACGACATCACGCCCGTCAATAAGGCGAGCACGATCGTCGAAATGGAGCCGATCCTCTTTGTCATCACAAGATTGACTCGACCAGGGCCATCGCGTTCGCACCGAGCCAGCGAACCTTTCGCTCGACCATCCGGAGGAACGCCTCGCCATCCATGACGCCGAAGCGGCCCGTCGTCGCGATGGGCACCACCGATTCCACGATCAGGGCCTCCATCATCAGCCAAGGCAGGGCGTCCACCTCCGCCCGGCTGACCACGCATTCACGTGTCGAATCATACCCACGGAAGTAGGCCCGGAAACGGTCGGCGTCAACATGCGCCGGCCATTTGCCCGGGTCATCAAGGCCGGCATGGGTCATGCTGAACTGCAAGGCGCCGTTGGCAATGTCGATGATCCGCGGCTGTTTTCGAACCGTGTCGTAATCGAAGACGCCTACGACACGGCTGTTTTTATAGAGCAAATTGCCGGGGTGCCAGTCACCGTGGATGAGCTGCTCGGGCCACTGCGCGAAACCCGCTCGCTCAACCCGTTCGCCCGCGGATAGGTATTCAACCCGGAGAAACTCCGCCAGAATCTCGAGTGAAGGCCTCTTCATCCGTGACGGCAACGAAGTGATGGTCTCGGCGATTTTCGGCAGCTTGTGATAGCTCCCGCCTGGAGGGGTCCAGTTCGGGACAAACCCCGCCAGAAGACGGTGAAGCTGGGCAAGGGTGCGGCCGGAATCCGCGGCGGCCTCCGGGGTGCTGTCGTAGGCATCCCCTTTGATGAACTCAAAGAGCTCATAGATGCGCCCATCGAGTTGCACGAGCGACTCGTGATGGCGGGCGGTGAGGATCAACTTGGGCAACGGGAAGCCAAGCTGTTGGAGGTGTCGCTGGATCTGGTGCGCACAGGCGACCTTCACCGGATCGTCGCGGCCCTTGGCGCGGCGTTTGAGAAGAAACGCGCCCTTGTCAGAGCGGATCGCGAGCTTGGGCGCGGCGCGCGACCCGCCACGGAACGGCTGGACGGAATCAATCACGCCCATCTCGTAGTGCGAGAGAATGATCGCCAGTTCGGCGGGCTCGAACGTGCTCTGCGGCGTTGGTGTGAGCCCTGGCGCCACCGGAAGTCGTCCGGCCATGGAGTCATTGAGTCCATTGGTCGGAGGCGGCGGGAGCGGAGAAGGGGCGCCGGTCATGGAACATTATTCCGCGTTCTGAACCTGTTCCTTGATCCGATCGATGGCGCCCTTCGCTTCGACCACCGCACGGCTGATCTCGGCGTCGGCGCTCTTGCTCGCGATTGTGTTCGCCTCGCGAAGCATTTCTTGAGCGAGAAAATCCATCGTGCGCCCCATGGGCCGATCGTCGCCTCCCGCGCCGCCGCCAGCCCCAGTCCCCTTGACCATCTGCTCGAACTGCTGGAGGTGGCCGGTGAGCCGCGCGATTTCTTCAGAGATGTCGCTCCGATCGGCATACACCGCCACCTCGCGGATGAGGTCTACGGGGTCCACGCGCATCTTGGCGTCCTTGAGCATGTCGTCGATGCGCTGACGGAGTCGGCGCTCGTATTCGAGCGTGGCGCGGGGAGCGGCGGCGCTGATCCGGGCGAGGGCGCCGGTGATCACGCCGTGGTGGGACATGAGGTCGGCCACGAGGAGCTGCCCTTCCTTCTGCCGCATTTTGACGACGTCGGCGCACGCTTTATCGAGCAGCGAGAGGAAGACTTTGCGGGCCTTCTCGTAGCGTTCCTCCTCGTTCGAGGGCGGCTGGAGCACGCCGGGAAGAGAAAGAAGCGGTCCTACTTCGAGCTTGCACGAGCCATCCGCGATCTGCGGCGTCTTGCGAAGCTGGTCGATGTACCGCGACAGCGCCGCGGCGTTGACCTGGTATGCCGCGTCGGCGGAGGCGTCCCCGCACTTGCCGATGAGGGTGATCGTGCCCCGGGTCAGGCGGCGGCGCAACTCGGCTTCAAGCTCGGGCTCGAGCCCCTGGAGTTCCTCCGCAAGACGGATCGTCGCTTTGAAGTACTTGCCATTGAGGCTCCGCACTTCGAGAAAATAATGCGCACCCTCGGCATGGGCGGACGCCTCGCCGAAGCCGGTCATGCTGCGGATCACCTTTGCTGAGCCTCCGACCCCCAGTGCAATGATTCGGTCGGCCCACGAAGCCGCCCGATTCGAAGCCTACCTCACCTCATCGGCCAGCGCCGAAGGCAGGATTATCCGGGCCTCCGCTCACGGTTCGCGATGGGCATGAAAAACATCCAAAGGCACCACCCTATGGGATGCCCACACATGAACCTCACGATCCCGCGCGGTTCGTCCTTCGTACTGCCGATATATCTATTTCGGGCCTCGGCGCCGCCCGGTACTCGACTCCACACCCGCATGCCTTCACCCATCAGCTCACTCATGGCCGCGATGCACAAGCCGGTGTATGCGCGGCGGCTGCGCGAGCTGGTTTCGCTCATCACGCCTCACCTGCGCGAGGGCGATCGAGTGCTGGACGTGGGGTGCGGCAATGGAACGCTGGGTGATGCGCTGATGATAGCGCCAAACGCGCCGCGCGGATTGATCGTGGAAGGCCTCGAACGCTACAAGCGGGGCGGCGAGCCGATCACCGTCCATCCCTATGACGGCGTGACGTTCCCCTTCCCCGACGCATCGTGGGATGTCGTGATCCTTGCCGATGTGCTGCACCACGAGGAAGACCCCGACCGGCTCGTCCGCGAGTGTGTGCGCGTCTCACGCCGGCTGCTCATCATCAAGGACCATCAGCTCAAGGGGCCGCTGGCGAAGGCGCGCGTGTCACTCATCGACTGGGCGGCGAACGCGCCGTACGGTGTGAAGTGCCTCTATCGATACAACACGCCGAACGAGTGGCGCGCCTGGCCGGCGAAGTTCGGGGCGGCGATCGCGAAGGAATATCCGTCGATCGTGCTATATCCGCCCGTCTTCAACCAGCTTTTCGGCAACTCATTGCAGTACCTCGCGGTGTGGAACGTACCCGAGAGGGCGGGTGTGGGGGCCGCACTCAAGCCCGCGCCCCGTGAGAACGAGTGGCGAAAGGGCCCCAACTAACCGACCATGAGTAGCGTGACCGCTCAGGCCCATTCTGAACTCGCCGCGCGCCCGGCGCCGCCGCTCTGGCGCTCGCTGATCCGCCTCGCGCGCCCGACCCAGTGGTCCAAGAGCGTCTTCGTCCTCGTCGGTCCCTTCTACGGCGCCCGCGACCTGATGGCCGCCGGCCGAACGATGGAAGGCATCATCATCCCGGCGCTCCTGGCCGCCGCCGCGTTCGCGATGGTGTCGAGCGGATGCTACGTCATCAATGACATCTTCGATCGCGTCGCGGACCGGTCCCACCCGCGCAAGGCCAGGCGCCCCATCGCGGCGGGATACATCTCGGTGCCCCAGGCCTGGACGTTCGCCATTGTCCTCTTCGCCCTCGCTGCGGCGTTCACGACCTCGATCGCCTTCGCCTTCCCCGACGGCGGCGGGTCAGCGCTGAAGGTCGGCGCCATGCTCGGCCTCTACGCCGTCAACGTCTTCTGCTACAGCGCCCGCCTCAAGCACCACATCATCGCGGATGTGATCTCGCTCGCGCTCGGCTTTGTGATCCGAGTCCTCGCGGGCTGCTTCGCGATCGGCATCGAGCCGACCGTCTGGCTCCTCAACGTGACCTTCTTCTTGTCGATGTTCCTCGCCTTCGGTAAGCGGCTGGGCGAGCGCCGGACGCTCGACGGCCGTGACACCCCCCCCACCCCCGCCGCTTCCTCGGCGTCGCCCGCCGTCGTGTCTCTTGAAACCGGCTCGCCCAGAGCGGTCAGCGGAGCCGCGCTGCACCGCCGCGTCCAGGCGCGGTACACGGACACTCTCCTGCAGATCGCGGTGGTCGTCTGTGCCGCGATCACGCTCATGACCTACGCCCTGTACGTGCAGGACCAGAGCCAGAAGCTGCATGTCGGGTACAAACTCTGGCTGACGGTCCTCCCGCTGACCTACGGCCTCTTCCGGTGCATCGTGCTCCTGGAAGAAGGCGAGTACGACGACCCCACCGAGATCGCCGTCCACGACCGGGGGATGCAGTTCGCGGCGGTCCTGTTTCTGGCGGTCACCATCGCCCTCGTCGTCCTGCACCGGGGCGCCCCCAGCCCGGCGACGCCTCCGCCAGGAGACCCGCCGGTACAGGCGGTCACCCTCCCCGCCGGGGCCTGATTTTTTTCGCCCGATCCGGCTGATAACCGAACTTTTCATGTGGATTCCGGTATTCCGGAGACGTGGTCGGTGCGCGCTCGCGTTGGTCGGTCGGGGCTGCGTGGGTTGTAGCGGCCGGGCGCGCCCGCCGGCCGGTTGGATGTACGGCCTGCGAGGGCGCAGGCCGCTACAGGAGAACTCGTGCGGTTCTAGAATCTCCACCTTCTGGCCGCACATCTCGGAAGTCTTTACAGGAGAGCGTCCATGCTCAGCGATTCGAAACGGCGATTGATTCTCGGCGCGGCCACCGTCGCGCTCCTCGCGTGGGCCGGCCCGACCGCCTGGGGTCGCCAGGCCGATGCCAACGAACCCCCACCCGGACGCATGGGCCGACCCGACGGCGGCAAGCCGGACGGAGCGGGCGACGCCGAGAAGAAGGACAAGCCGGACTTCCCGGAGTTCAAGGAAGTTGGCAAAGACTTCGAGAAGGTTGTTTCGACGGCTGACGGGCAGGGGAGCCTGTACACGATCTACAAGCGTGACAAGGACCAGCAGATGCTGGCCGAGTTCCCCCGCGACTTCGAGAAGCAGAAGATCTTCATCGCTGGGACGATCGCGGCCGGCACGCCGTGGGCGACGTACCAGGGACAGGGCGGCGACCTGTACTGCTATTGGAAGCGCTTCGACAAGCGCGTCGCGCTCATCGAGCCGAACGTGGGTACTCGCTCGACCGGCGATGCCGAGTCGAAGTTCTCCGTCGCGCGTCACTTCACCGACCGCGTCGTCCTCGACGTGCCCATCGTGTGCATGGGTCCCGGCGGCGGACCGGTGATCGACTTCGATGCCCTGCTCCTCGACCACGCCGACAAGCTCTTCCCCGGTGCGCGGAACCTCAATAAACCGCTCGCTTCGATCGCCAGCATCAAGGCTTTCCCGCAGAACATCGAGGCGACGATGCGCGTCCCGACGGCCTCGGGCACGCTCCAAGAGTTCCACTACTCCTTCAGCGTGATCCGCGACAATCCCGACTTCAAGCCCCGCGAGGCGGATGAGCGCGTCGGCTACTTCACCACGTATTACCGCGACCTCGGCAAGCTCGACCGCTACGACAAGTGGATCCGGTACATCAACCGCTGGGACCTCCAGAAGCGCGACCCCAAGCTCGCCCTCAGCCCGCCCAAGCAGCCCGTTGTCTATTACATCGAGAACACCGTGCCCGTGCGGTACCGCCGCTGGGTCGCGGCGGGTGTTCTGTACTGGAACAAGGCCTTCGAGAAGGTCGGCATCGTCGATGCCATCCGCGTCGAGTACCAGGACAAGGAATCCGGGCAGAACATGGACAAGGACCCGGAGGATGTCCGCTACAACTTCATCACCTGGCTCAGCAACGACATCTCCACCGCGATCGGCCCGAGCCGCGCCCACCCATTGACGGGCGAGATCCTCGACGCCGACATCGTCCTCACCGACGGCTGGATCCGCGCGTTCTGGTCGATGGCGAACGAGATGATCCCCGAAGCCGCGATGGAATCCTTTGGCCCCGAGACGATGGCATGGCTCGACCGCAATCCCAACTGGGATCCGCGGGTGCGTCTCGCGCCGCCGTCGCGCCGCGCCGAGGTAATCGAACGTCGCGCCCGTGAGGTCGCCAGCGGCAGAGGCCTGGCCCGCTACGGCGTGATGCCCGTTGCCGCGTACGACCCCGCGTTCCCGAGCGACGCCCAGCCCGACCTGATTTCCGACTCGATCGCGGGCCGGAAGCCCTCGTCGCTCTGCATGGCGGCGGTCGGCAAGGCCTTCGACATGGCCGACATCGGCCTCTCGATGGCGGTCATGGGCATGGTCGACGATGAAAAGGCCCCACACCGCGGCAAGAAGGGCGGCCTCAAGAAGGAAGACGGCGATAAGAAAGAAGACGCCGACGGCGGCGACGACGACAAGGGCGGCGAAGCCAAGGCCAAGGATCCCAAGGAGCAGCGCCTCGACGGCATCCCTGAGTGGTTCATCGGCCCGATGCTCTCCGATCTCGTCTGCCACGAAGTCGGCCACACGCTCGGTCTGCGGCACAACTTCAAGGCCTCCTCCATCTACACCCTCGCGCAGATCAACAGCCCCGAAATCAAGGGCCACAAGCCCCTCGGCGGCTCGGTCATGGACTACAACGGTCTGCCCAACATCAACATGGATCCGAACGCCACGCAGGGCGACTTCGGCATGATCGACATCGGCCCCTACGACATGTGGGCCATCGAGTACGGCTACACCTCGGGCGACCCCAAGAAAGCCGCGGCCCGCTCCACCGAACCCGAGCTTGCCTACGGCACCGACGAAGACACCGACGGCCCCGACCCGCTCGCCCGCCGTCGCGACCTCGGCGCCGACCCGCTCGAGTACGCCAAGTCGAAGTGCGAACTCGCCAAGTACCTCCGCGGCCGGATCATCGAGAAGTACGTCAAGGACGGCGAGAGCTGGGCCCGCTCCCGCCGCGGGTACGGCATTACGCTCCGCCAGCAGACCGACGCGCTGTCGATGATGTCCAACTGGATCGGCGGCTCGTTCGTCACCCGTGCCAAGAAGGGCGATGAGAACGCCAAGCTCCCGACCACGCCCGTCCCCGCCGAGAAACAGCGGGCCGCCCTCAAGTTCGTCATCGACAACGCGTTCAGCGAGGAATCCTTCGGCCTCACGCCGGACCTCATCGCCCACATGACCGTCGACAAGTGGAGCGACCCGGGTGGTCAGGCGGACGCCGGTGAGGATGAAACCTGGCCCATCCATGACCGCGTCATGGGTGTGCAGGCGTCGGTCATGACGATGCTCCTCAACCCCACGACGCTCCGCCGCGTGTACGACGCCGAGGCGCTCATCCCGGCCGATCAGGACGCGCTGACGGTCGCCGAGCTGCTCAACACGATCGGCACCGCGGTGTGGACGGAGCTCGACAAGAGCGCCTCGGGCTCCACCGCCCGCAAGCCCATGATCACGAGCCTCCGCCGGAACCTCCAGCGCGAGTACCTCGACCGCATCATCGATCTTTCCAAGCCTGACGCGCTACTCGGCGCCGCGGCTCAGAAGCCCGTCGCCAACCTCTGCATCGCGCGCCTCCGCGAGCTCGACAAGAAGATCGGCACGGTCATCGATTCCGGCGGCTCCAAGCTCGACCCCTACACCGCGTCGCACCTCGCGGACGCGAAGCTCCGCATCAGCAAGTTCCTCGACGCGCAGTACATCTACAACACCAACGACATCCGCCCGTCGACTCCGGGCGGCTTCATCTTCCTGGGCAACGATCCCGGCACCAGCCAGCACTCCCAGAACGGCGACACCGCCCGCTCGGATCGCTGAATGTTGGTGAAGTTCCCGGCTTTCTGACCGCCGATTGCTAATCGCCGACAGCCATTTTCACACGGGCCGCTCTTCGGAGCGGCCTGTTTTCTTTTGGAACCCTCCGTGCCGGTCGCGCGCCGATATGCTCGCCGCATGAAATCGCTTTCTGATCGCATCGCCGTGGTGACCGGGGCTTCCGTCGGGATCGGGCGCGCCACGGCCGAACATCTCGCGTCGCTCGGCGCTTCGGTGGTAATCAACGCCCGCCGTGCTGAACGTCTCGAGGAAGCCGCGCGGGCCGTTCGCTCGGCAGGGGCCAAGGTCGAAGCGGTCGCCGGTGACGCCGCCGACGAGTCCGTCATCGCCGCGATCCTCGACCGGGCGAAGTCCGCCTTCGGCCGCGACGCCGACCTCATCGTGATCAATGCCGGGCGCGGCCTCTCGGGCAGCCCGCTCACGAGCGATCCGGGGCAATGGGAGGAGATGATCCGCCTGAATCTCACGGGAGCCGCGAGGCTTCTCCGCGCCTCAGCTCAGCGGTTGAAGCTCATGCCCTCGCCCGAGGCAGGAGCCGCCGGAGTCAGCGGGGAATGGCTAAAGCGGCCCCGCGACATCGTGATGATCTCTTCGAGCGTGGGGAAGAACATCTCGCCCTTCTCGTCGATGTACGGCTCGACGAAGTTCGCCGTGACCGCCCTCGCCGAGGCGGCGCGGCGCGAGCTCGCCACCTCCGGCATCCGCGTCTCGGCGATCCACCCCGCGGTCGTCAGAAGCGAGTTCCAGCAGGTCGCCGGCTACGACACCGACAAGTTCGGCGCGTTCATGGACTCGATCGGGCCGGTGCTCGAGCCGATTGATGTCGCGCGGACGATTGCGTTCATCGCATCGCAGCCGGCGCACGTCTGCGTCAACGACGTGATGGTGCGGCCGACGAGGCAGGAATACCCGTAACCGGTTCAGGTTGGCGACCGCGATCGGCGGCTCATTACCTGACGAGCAATCTTCCGCGTGCCCGAGTCGCAATCGTGG
>DASZQL010000229.1:0-5131 GCA_035549675.1 Phycisphaerales bacterium
TGACGCTCCTCGTCGCACCCACCACCCCGCCCGATCGCGCCGCGCAGATTGCGCGGGCTTCGACCGGCTTCGTCTACCTCCTCGCGCGGGTCGGGCTGACCGGCCAATCGAGCGCGGCACTCGACGCACCCGCTCTTCGCACGCGGATCGACGCTCTCCGACGCGCCACCAATCTGCCCATCGCCTGCGGCTTCGGAATTACCACCGCCGCGGATGTGAAATCGGTCGTCGGAGCCGGTGCCGCCGACGCCGCGATCGTCGGTTCGGCCCTGGTCCGCGCGATGGCTGACAGCCACCAAACAGGTAAGCCGATCCCCGCCCAAGCCTCTTTCTTCATCGAAAGTCTTCGCAGCGGATTGGTCTAATTACGCCAATTTTCGCCGGAATAGCGCAATTTCAAGCCTTTCCACACTGGCCATTCCTGCGCCTAACCTTCCGGCGGATTCGAGTCGTAACAGATATGATCAGTTCCCGACAGCGGTGCGGACCGCTGCGGGTTCCCCCAGTTGAGTTTTCTTGCCGTGACCGGACTGATCGAAGTCCGACCGGCGTGTCTCTTTGACAGATTCGCACCGCCCCTTCGGGCGTTACCCAAGGACCGTCGCCGATGAGCGAGACCACCAGCCGACTTGAAGCCCGCAGCGCGGTCGCCACCTGGCACGAGGAGCGGCACGTCAACAACGGCGTGCTGCACGAGCCGCCGACCCAACTCTTTGCGCGCGATGTCTTCTCCGAGCGCGTCATGCGCGAGCGTCTCCCCAAGGACGTCTTCCGCGCCGTGCAGAACACCATCCGCTCCGGCGCCCGCCTCGATCCCACTATCGCCGACACCGTCGCCAACGCAATGAAAGACTGGGCGATCGAGAACGGCGCGACGCACTACACGCACTGGTTCCAGCCCCTCACCGGCGCCACCGCCGAGAAGCACGACAGCTTCCTCTCACCCGATGGCTCCGGCGGCGCCGTGACCGAGTTCTCCGGCGACCAGCTCGTCCGCGGCGAGCCCGACGCCTCCAGCTTCCCCTCCGGCGGCATCCGCGCCACGTTCGAAGCCCGCGGCTACACCGCCTGGGACGTCACCAGCCCCGTCTTCCTCGTCCGAGCCGCCGGCACCACGGTCACCCTCTGCATCCCCACCGCCTTCGTCTCATACACCGGCGAAGCGCTCGACAAGAAAACCCCGCTGCTCCGCTCGATGGACGCCGTCAGCGCGCAGGCCATCCGTGTCCTCAAGCTCTTCGGCACCGCGGACGGCGTATCCCGCGTCTACACGACGTGCGGCGCCGAGCAGGAGTACTTCCTCATCGACCGGCGGTACTTCCTCGCCCGCCAGGACCTGATGCTCTGCAACCGCACGCTTTTCGGCGCCAAGGCCGCGAAGGACCAGCAGCTCGAGGACCACTACTTCGGTTCCATCCCCGAGCGCGTCCAGCAGTTCATGACCGAGTGCGAGCACGAGCTGTACGCGCTGGGCGTGCCGGTCAAGACGCGTCACAACGAGGTGAGCCCGGGGCAGTTCGAGATCGCGCCGGTCTTCGAGAACGCGAACGTCGCCGCGGACCATCAGCAGCTTGTCATGCAGGTGCTCCGCAACTTCGCCCCGAAGTTCGGCATGCAGTGCCTCATGCACGAGAAGCCCTTCGCCGGGATCAACGGCTCGGGCAAGCACAACAACTGGTCGATGGCGACCGACACGGGCGTGAACCTCCTCGACCCGCAGGACGAGACGCACACGAACATGCAGTTCCTGTGCTGCCTCTGCGCCGTGATCCGCGCGGTCGACCTGCACGCGGACATCCTCCGCGCCGCGATCGCCTCCGCGAGCAACGACCACCGCCTCGGCGCCAACGAGGCCCCGCCCGCGATCATCTCCATTTTCCTGGGCGACATGCTCCAGGACATCGTCGATCAGGTCGAGAAGGGCACCCCCAGCTCCACCATGAAGGGCGGCCAGCTCGACCTGGGCGCCCGCTCGCTGCTGCAGATCCCGCGGCACACGAGCGACCGGAACCGCACAAGCCCCTTCGCCTTCACCGGCAACAAGTTCGAGTTCCGCGCGGTCGGCTCCAGCCAATCCATCGCGTGGCCCAACACCGTCCTCAACACGATCGTCGCCGAGTCGCTGGACTACATCGCCACGCAGCTCGAGAAGACGGTGGGCAAGGACGCGACGGAGGCGAAGCTCCGCACCGCCGTCAAGGCGTTGCTCAAGGAGATCGTCAAGACGCACAAGCGCGTCATCTTCAACGGCGACAACTACGACATCTCCTGGCACAAGGAAGCCGAGAAGCGCGGCCTGCCCAACTTCCGAAATACGGTGGACGCGCTGCCCGCGCTCAACACCAAGAAGGCCGCCGACCTCTTCAAGAAGTACGGCGTGCTCACGAAGGTCGAGCTCGAGGCCCGCTACCACACCTTCCTCGAACAATACGCCAAGCAGGTCACCATCGAGGCCCGCACGATGACGGGCATGGCCCGCACGCAGATCCTCCCCGCCGCGGTCAAGCACCAGGCGGCGATGGCCAGCGCCGTCGCCTCCACCCAGGCCGCTGGCGTCGAGTGCGACGACCTCCGCGGCGAGGTCGAAGGTCTCGTGGACCTCGTCACCCGATTCCACAAGAAAGCGGTCGAGCTCGAGTCTGCGCTGGAACGGAACAACCACGCCGACGACCCCTTCGAGCACGCCAAGGGCCTCCGCGACCAGGTCATACCGCTCATGAACGACCTGCGCGAGCTGGGCGACGAACTCGAAACCACCGTCGCCGACGATCTCTGGCCGCTCCCGACGTACCGCGAGATGCTGTTCGTCAAGTGATCGTCTTGAGTCGAGACGCGCCCGGTTGCGCCATACAGACTTGCTTTCTCTCCAGCCGCGGGATTCACTCCCGCGACGTTCTTCCTATTCTCAATCGCGGCGCAGCCGCGAAGTCTCCGGCCCTGTAGCTCAGCGGATAGAGCAGGCGACTCATAATCGCTTGGTCCCCGGTTCGAATCCGGGCGGGGCCATTGGCCGTGTGGCGGGGATAGAGCGGGCAAGGGGGTTCACACACGCCGTGTGTGAAAGCACCCCGTGTTTCGCGCGTTTTCACACTACCAGCCGGGATGAAAACTTCCACATGCGCCCGCGGTACATCCATCGCCGAGCGCCTTTAATACCAAGGCCAACCGGCACACAGGCGTTCTTTACATGCTGCTCCGCACCAACCTGATTTGTTCGCTCTCCAGCTCCTTGCTGCTGGTCATCTCTCCCGCGCTCGCCCAGGACTTCACGCCGGAATCGGAGCGGACCGTTCCCGAGGTCCCGGCGCCGGGTGACAAGCTCTCCGACGCCGATCTGGAAGAGTTGCTCGCGCCGATCGCGCTCTACCCCGACACGCTCCTCGCGAACGTCCTCGCCGCGGCGGTGTATCCAGACGAGATCCAGCGCGCCGCCCAGTTCGTCGAGGAGAATCCGAACGCCACACCCGATGAAATCGAGCTTCAGGAGTTCGAGCCGCCCGTGAAGGCGATCGCCGAAGTTTCGACCGTCATCAAAATGCTGGTGAAGTACCCCGACTGGACCGCGGCGATCGGGCAGGCCTATCTCCTCCAGGCCGCGGACGTGATGGACGCCGTTCAGCGCTTGCGTGCGAAAGCGAAGGCGAACGGCGCGCTCGAATCCACGCCGCAGCAGGTCGTCGTTCAGGACGGTTCCACGATCATGATCGAGCCCCCTACTCCTGATGTCGTCTATGTGCCGGTCTACGACCCGGACGTCGTGTACGTCACGAGCTACGTGCCGCGCACGGTCTTCGTCGGCTTCAGCGTGGGCTTCGCGGTACGCCCCGTCTTCCACGGCGTCTTCTGCGACTGGCACCACCACTGGATCGGCTGGGGCTGGCGACGGCCGCACTGGGGACCGGACCACCGCTTCGACCACTGGCATCACCCGCGCCCGGGCGATGAGTTCCGCCCTTGGCGTCCCAACGTCGCGAAGGTACGCCCCTCTCGCCTCTGGCACGAAGGCGGCGCGCGCGAGTTCCACCGCTTCCGCGGCGCGGAAACAGGACGGTTCAACAACGACATCCCCGGCCGTCGCCCCGGTTCGAGAGTCAGCGGCCCCTCGAACCTGACGCCGACACCTCAACGCCCTGATCGCGGCCCGCGCCAGAGCGATCCGAACGATTGGCGCCCCGGCCCCTCGCGCCCCGATCGTCCCAACAACCCGCCGCCGTCCACGCGGCCCACACTGCCATCCGGTCCTCCGCCCGTGAAGAACCCCGCCGCGCCGAGCACGGGTCGTCCGATCCCACCATCGACGTCGACGCCGAAGAACCCGATGGCGCCGAGCCCAATGCCCACCACGCCACGGACCGGTCCGTCATCGCCTCCCGCGTCCGTGCCTCCCGCGGCTCGCCCCACCTCACCGCCGTCTTCGGCGCCGCGGAATGTCTCGCCGCCCGCAGGCTCGCCGCCGCCCTCCAAGAACCCAATGACTTCACCGCCCGCGCGAGGCCCGGCGTCACCGTCGGGCCCATCAAAGAATCCCATGTCACCGTCGGCGCGCGCCCCTTCCGCTAAACCGCCAAGCGGGTTCGCGCCCGACCGGGGCTCGCCCGGCGCAGGCAATCGTGGCGCCGACAGCCGGGGCGGAGGAGGACGGAGGCCATGAACGCCGACACACACCGACGGAACGCACCGCTGTTCGTTTCCGCGCTGCTCGCGGGCTGCCTGCTCTGCGGGTGCGCTTCGCAGCGCGCCTACAAGTCACCTGAAGACGCAGCGGAAGACCTGGTGCTCGCGACCGCGAAGTGCGACCGCTCATCGCTCGAACGCGTTCTGGGCCCGCGCTACGCGCAGCTCGGGTCGGGCGACGACCAACAGGACGACATCGACTTCCAACGCTTTGTCGCCGCGGTGCGGTGCTGCACCCGGCTCGCGGTCAATCCCGATGGGTCGCGCACGCTCCTGGTCGGTCAGGACGATTGGCCCTTCCCGGCGCCGATCGTGGACACCGACTCCGGCTGGAAGTTCGATACCGAAACCGGCATCGACCGCGTGACCGACGAGCGCGTCGGCCAGAATGAGCTCGACGCCATCGCCGTCTGCCGCGCCTTCGTCGACGCCGAACGCGAGTACGCGGAATCGCAAT
>DASZQL010000230.1:0-4155 GCA_035549675.1 Phycisphaerales bacterium
ATGGGCGTCCGCGGCGGGGGCTTGCATACTCACCAGGAATGGATTGAAGTCCCAAGCCTTGTCGAAAGATGTCAGCTTCTCGCGTTATTGTTCGCAAGGCTTTCGGGTCACACCGTTTAGTTTGGTCCGTTCGCCGAACCAGCACCCCAGCGACGACGCTACGATGATGGTCTGGCCCCGTTTGGGCCGATTGAGTTTTCAATCCAAATTCGCGAGTTCCGGCGTTGGTTTTGAGGACCGATACCGGCGCCGCCGTCGGTTGTTCGTGACCGCCGTTCAGGACGAGAGACGATGACCACCGCCATGTCCAAGCCCACCACCGCGACTTCGACTGCATCCGCCCCCTCGACGACCGTCGCCGAGCAGCTCCGCCAGAGCCCCGGCGTCAAAGCCGCGATCCAGTCGATCATTGGCGAGCTCAAAGCCAAGCAATCCCAGATCACCGAGGTGCGCGGCCCACGCGAGCCCAAGCTCAAGCAGAGCTTCGACGAGTTCATGAAGCGCGCCGCCGATGTCCGAGGCCGCCCGCTTCTCTACCCCTACATCGGGTCCGGCATCGGCAACGGCCCCTTCGTCGAACTCGTCGATGGTTCCGTCAAGCTCGACATGCTCACGGGCATCGGCGTCCACTTCTTCGGCCACTCGGACCCCGACCTCGTCAGTGTCGCGATCGAGGCCGCGACCAGCGATCTTGTGATGCAGGGCCACCTGATCCTCAACGACGATGCGATCCTCTTCAACGAGCAGCTCGTCAAGCTCGCGTCCCGCAAGAGCCGCTTGAAGCACGCCTTCCTGTGCAACAGCGGCGCCATGGCGAACGAGCACGCGCTGAAGGTGTGCTTCCAGAAGCATTCGCCCGCGAGCCGAGTCATCGCGTTCAAGGACTGCTTCATGGGCCGTTCGTGGGCGATGGCGCAGATCGGCGATTCCGCCGCGGGGCGCCAGGGCCTGCCTCTCAACGTGCTCGTCGATTACATGCCCTTCTACGACCACGTCGCGGCTCGCCGTTTCACGGCGGGCGACATCTCCGGCCCCACCCGCTACATCGACATGGCCGTCTGGCATCTGCGCCAGTACATCGAGCGCTACCCGGGCCAGCACGCGTGCTTCATCTTCGAACTCGTTCAGGGCGAGGGCGGCTTCAACACCGCTCTTCCCGAGTTCCATCGCGAGCTCATGCAGGTGTGCAAGGACGCCGGCATCGCCGTCTGGGCCGATGAGATCCAGACCTTCGGTCGCACCAATGAACTCTTCTGCTTCGAGGCGCTCGGTCTCGGCGACATGATCGACGTCTGCTGCATCGGCAAGATGAGCCAGGTGTGCGCGACGATGTACACCGAGCAGTACAACCCCAAGCCCGGCCTGCTCTCGGGCACCTTCCTCGGCTCCACCGACGCCATCCGCGTCGGCCGCCGCGTCCTCGAGCGCCTCTCCTCCGGTTCCTACTACGGCGACAACGGCTCCATCGCCCGTCATCACAAGCTCTTCACGGAGCAAGTCCGGGCCCTCGCCCGCAAGAACCCCGAGTGGTTCCCCGCCGTCTCCACGGTTCCCGACATCGTCGGCGGCTACGGCGGCATGATGCGCTTCACCCCCTTCGGCGGCGACAAGGACACCATCCTCAAGCTCTGCAAGATCATGTTCGACGAGGGCATGATCGCCTTCCACTGCGGCCACGGCCCCTACCACGTCCGCATGCTCCCGCCGCTGGGCGTTCTTGATGAATCCATCTGGCCGGTCGCCTTTGGCATCATCGAGCGCGCCATGGCCCGTACCGCTTCCGAAACAGCGAAGAAATAAATCATTCTCAGCGGAGACGCGAAGAGCGCGGAGTTCAGAGTTAAGCCATTTGATTTTCAGCAAGCCGACTTCAGGCCGCTCGCACCGATTCGGAACTGGTTCGTCGGAGTTCTCCGTCTTATTCTCAGCGATCTCCGCGTCTCCGCGGTGAAGTCTTTCCGGGTTCCGCATGCATCTCATCCGCCCAGCCCGTGCCGATGACCTCGACCTGCTCTACAAGCTGGCGAAGATGGTCTTCTTCATCAATCTCCCGGCCGAGAAGGAGATCATCGAGGAGAAGATCCGTCGCTCCCGGGCCTCGTTCGAAGCCGCCGCCACCGGCCGCGTCCCACGCGTCGCCCCCGACGGCAAGGGCGCCGTCAAAGACTCGCCCCTCTTCATGTTCGTCATCGAGGACACCGAGACGGGCAACTGCCTCGGCACGTCGATGATCGTCGCGCGCATGGGGACGAAGGGCCATCCGAATCTGTCGTTCCAACTCCGCCGCAAGGAGTTCTTCTCGCGCGACCTGCAGGAAGGCCACACGCACACGACCGCGAAGCTCTGGCTCGACGAATCGAGCCCCTCCGAGATCGGCGGCCTGATCCTCAGCCCCTCCGTCCGTCGCCACCCCCAGAAACTCGGCAAGCAGATCAGCCTGTCACGGTTCCACTACATCGGGATGCACCGCAAGCTCTTCTCCGACCGCGTGATCGCCGAGATGATGGCCCCGCTGACCGGCGACGGGCGGAGCCCTTTCTGGGAAGCGCTCGGTCGGCGGTTCATTAACCTGTCGTACCGCGACGCGGACATGTTCTGCCAGCACTCGCGCGAGTTCATGCTCTCGCTCCTCCCACGCGAGGAGATCTATCTGAGCCTGCTCCCGCCCGAAGCGCGACAGGTCATCGGCCAGGTCGGGCCCGACACCGCGCCCGCGCGCCGGATGCTCGAGTCGATCGGCTTCAAATATCTCGACCGCGTCGATCCCTTCGACGGCGGGCCGCACCTCGAAGCGGACACCGACACCGTCAGCCTCGTGCGCGACACCAACGACGTCGAATACGGCGGCGTCTGCAACGTCAAGGATGCAACGGCTCCGGGTTTCGTCAGCGCCGAGACCGAGGACGGCGACCTCCGCCTCTGCTACGCGCGCGTCGCCGCCGCTGGCAACGGCCGCTCCGTTCGATTGACGAAGGACGTCGCCGATTTGCTCCGCGCCGAAGATGCGAAGCTCGTGTCGTTCACGCCCGTGGACCTCGGCGCCGATCGGAAGCCTCAGGCGCCGCCGGTCGCCGAGCCGAAGGCCGCCCCGAAGAAGCATCGCCGCTCGGCCGCGAAATCTTGATTCTCATCGAGCGGCCGAACCGTCAGGCATCCCAAGCGATAGAACTATGCTCTTTGCTCGAGCGCACCGGCTCGCCGGCTGACTCGCTGTTCCGTTTTCGTTGGATGCACTCATGAAGCACGCCTCGCTTACGAACGAATCCTGTGATTTCATCGCCGGCCGCCCCGTTCCCATCGTCGGCGATTCGCTCCGCTCGCACAACCCGGCGCACCCCGACCGGGCCGTTCACACCTGCTCACCCCAACCGGCCCACGTTGACGCCGCGGTTCGAGCCGCGCGCGAGGCGCTGCCCGCGTGGTCGCGCTGGCCAATCGAGCGCCGCATCGAAATCCTCCGTGCCTATCAGTCCATCGTGAAGCAGCGCGAGCCGGCCATCGCGGACCTGATCTGCGACGAAGTCGGCAAGGCGATGTGGGAATCGCAGGCCGAAGCCCGCGCGCTCGCCGAAAAGGTGGACATCACGCTCGCCGAGGGTCCGACCTCCGGCCGCGCGCGGGTCACGAACTTCGAGATCAACGTCAGCGACACCCGCGCCGGGCGGTGCATCTTCCGGCCCCACGGCGTGATGGCCGTCATCGGCCCCTTCAACTTCCCCGCCCACCTGCCCAACGGTCACATCGTCCCCGCGCTCCTCACGGGCAACCCCATCGTCCTCAAGCCCAGCGACAAGACCCCCGCGATCGGCCAGCTCCTCGCCGAGCTCTTCATCGCCGCCCTCGACCAGTGCGGCGCGCCAAAGGGTGTTGTGAATCTCGTGCAGGGCGGCGCGGAGGTCGCCTCCGCATTGACCAGTCACAACGACATCGACGGCATCCTCTTCACCGGCTCCTGGCCCGTCGGCCGGCGCATCCTCGAAGCGAACCTCGACCGCCCCGGCCGTATCGTCGCCCTCGAGCTCGGCGGCAACAACCCGACCGTCGTCATGCCCGACGCCGATCTCAAGCAGGCCGCAATCGAAGCGGCGCGCTCCGGCTACGCGACCACCGGCCAGCGCTGCACGTGCATGCGCCGCCTGATCGTCCACCGCGACA
>DASZQL010000231.1:0-9178 GCA_035549675.1 Phycisphaerales bacterium
CCTCCGCGCGCGGCTGGGCTCGTCCAACCTTCGGGAAATCGAGGGCGCGCCGGGCGTGCATGCCGTCGTGCACGAGGGCGAGCCGGGCTCGTCGGGGTTTTTCGTGATCGATGCGCTGATGCCCGATCAGCCGCGGGATCCGGGAGTGGTGTACTCCGTGCCGGACGAGGACGTAATGCTCATCATGCCCGTCGTGGAAGAAGGCGGCGCGGCGGCCCTTGCCTCGGTCATTCAGTTCACCTTCGAGCTTTCCAAGGCGGGCGTTCATCCCCTGTCTGACCAGCTCTATTGGCGGAACTCGGATGGGACCATTCATCTCCCGACCACGGTCGTCGAAGAGGGCAAGAGCCGGCGGATCCACCTGGACGCGGGGGGGGATGCGGAACAGCTGCTGCGCATTCTCGGCGCGATGGAGTAAAGGTGCCACCAGTCCACCGCTTTGGATGGCTGTGCCGTTGGCGATTGCCCCACGCCTGATACTCTCCTCCCGTGCTCCGTCATCGACTGCTCTTCGGGCCGATCCTCATTGTTCTACTCCTCGCCGTCGCGTGGGCGGACCAGTTTTTGCAAGAGCGCACCGGCCGAGCCGCCCTGCTCCTTTTTCCGCTGATGGCGCTGGTGGACATTCTCGCCGCGCGCGAGCTGACAGCTCTCTTCCGCGCGCGCAAGATCACGACCTCCTTCCGCGTCAATACCCTGGCCGTGGTACTGGGCCTCATCGCGTCGAGTCTGACCGTGCGCGAGGCCGGCCCGATTTCCGGCGTCGCGGTGGTCTGCACCGCCGCGGGGATCGTGTACTGCACTTCGTTGCTGTTCTACTCGCGGGGCCAGAATGTGGACGGCGTCGTGTCCGCTTCCGCGGCGACACTCCTCGTCTTCACCTACATCGGGCTCCTCGGCGGCTTCATCGTCATGCTCCGCAAGGAGTACTCCGCCTGGCTCCTGATCGCGGTGGTCCTGACCATCAAGTCATGTGACATCGGCGCCTTCGCCTTCGGCAAGCTCTTCGGGAGGCACAAGCTCATTCCGTGGCTCAGCCCCGGCAAGACGTGGGAGGGTCTTTTCGGCGGCGTGCTCTTTTCCGGCCTCGTCGGTGCTGGAATGACCGTGGTCCTTCGTTCCATCCCGGAGCAACCCGCGTTCACTATTTGGCAGGGTGTTTTGGCCGGACTGATCTTTGGGTTCTTAGGGCAGGCGGGCGACCTGGCGGCCAGTCTTTTGAAGCGCGATGCCGGCGTGAAGGATTATTCCCATACGCTGCCGGGCTTCGGCGGCGTGCTCGATGTCCTCGATTCCCCGCTTCTCGTTGTCCCGGTGGCGTACTGGCTCCTCAAACTCACCGAGATCGACGCGACCGGAAAAATCGTAGAGGCGGCGAAGTCGTCGGGTTGGTGGTAAACTACACCTGTAACTGTCGCGGGAGCAATGGTTTCGGAGCAACGGATGGGCGTCACCGCCAGCCTCGTTCGGTTGTATCGGGTCGATCAGCAGCGTCGCGGTTTGAGCGGACGCCTTCGTACCGCCGAGTCGTACCTCAACGAGCAGGAACGGATCCTCGGCCAGCTCGACGCGCAGGCCGCCACGATCAGCGCGCAGCTCAAGCAACTCGAAGCCTCCGCGCACAACGACGAAGTCGAGTCGAAGTCGTTCGAGCAGCGGATCGAGTCGCTCCGTGAGCGCATGAACAACTCGCGCACGAGCAAAGAGCACAGCGCGATCCTCACCGAGATCAACACGCTCAAGGCCGACCGGGGTCTGGTCGAGGAGCGTGCTCTCAAGTCGATGACGAAGACCGACGAACTCCGCGCCGAAGTCGCGAAGATCGAAGAGCAGCGCGTCGAGCGCCGCAAGATGCGCGACATCGCGGCGGCCGATCGCGACGCCCGCGCCGCCGAGATCAAGGAACGCCTCGCCGAGCTCGACACCGAGCGCGCCGCCGCCCTCGCTGGCGTTCCCGCGACTGCCATGTCCGTCTACCAGGCCCGTCTTCTCGAAGATGAAGAAAACGCCCTCGCGCCGGTCGAAGAGCAGGACCGCCGCAACATGGAATACACCTGCGGCTCCTGCTGCACGCACCTGCCCATCGAGCTGGTGAGCATCCTGCTCAAGCGCGGCGACATCACCCGCTGCCCGAGCTGCAAGGCGATCCTCTACATGGAGGAAACGCTCCGCGATTCCATCAGCGACTCGCAGCAGAAGAAGAAGGGCGGGAAAAAGGCCGTCAACGCGGAGTGATCGCGGTCTTTCGCCGCAGATCGCTCGCTCGACCGCCGATCAATGTATCTCGATGCCACGACTATTCGGCTTCGCGAAGAGTCGTGCCTAGCATCACCCGAGAGAGTTGATCGCCCCCTGATCATGCGAGGTGTGTCCGTGACGACTTGGTGGATGAGTTTCACTGTCGCGGGATTGGCCGCGCTGATCGCCTGCGGCACGGCGCTGGCCGGCGAACTCGATCCGCCGCCCGGCCCCGTCGCGCGGTCGATGAAAACGCTCATCGACGTCGAGCCGCGCACGGCGGTCAACTCGACGAACACACCAGGCGACGAGTCCGCGACCTACCTCATCACACGACCCGGTTCCTATTACTTGGCCGCGCCGCTCGTGGGCGAACCCGGCAAAGCCGGCGTCGAGATCGCCGCGAGCCACGTCACGCTCGACCTCCGCGGCTTCGAGGCGGCGGGCGTCAAAGGCGCGGCAGCCGGCATCCGCGTCCGGAGCGCGCAGTCCGACATCACCGTCCGCAACGGTGTGGTCAGCAACTGGCCGGGCATCGGCGTTGACACGATCGAGGCGCCGTTCACGATCCTCGAAGACGTCCGCGCCTCGTGCAACGACGTGGGCATCGTCACGACACATAGCTCGACCATCCGTCGGTGCGTTGCCGACGAGAACAACGGTGGCGGCATCCTCACCGGCCGCTCCAACGTGGTCGCAGATTGCATCACCTCCTTCAACCAGACCTACGGCATGTACGTTCAGGAAGCCTGCCGCGTGGACCGCTGCCTCTTCGAAGGCAACACCAACAACGGCCTCTATCTTGACGGCGGGGGCTGCGAAATCACGAACTGCACGTCCGTCAACAACGGCCTCCACGGCATCGCGTCGATCTACGGCGCTTCCATTTCCAGTTGTACGGCCGAGCACAACGCGGCCAACGGCTTGTGGTCCCTCGGGCCCGTCGCGTTCCTGAACTGCCGCTGTTCATCCAACGGCGAAAACGGCATCGAGGCGGGCGACAACTCGTCGGTGACGAACTGCGCCGTCCGCGACAACCTTCGGGACGGCCTCCACCTCGGCGCCCGCGTCAGCGCCACCGGAAATCATGCGACCGGTCACGCCAAGGGCGCGGGGATTCGCGTGGTCGGCAGTGCCTCGCGCATCGACGGGAACGCCGTCATGGGCAACATGGTGGGCGTGCGCGTGACCGCCGAGGGATGCTTCATCGTCCGCAACACCGCCGCCGCGAGCGCCACGCAGGCATTCGACATCGCGCCCGGAAATACGTTCGGGCCGGTCATCAGCGCGGTCGGCGTTGGCGACCTCGGCGCGGTGACGGGCACGAATCACCCGCTCGCCAACGTGATCTACTGAAGGGCATTTCTTCCGCCGCACGATCAAGCAGCCCATGAACCCGGCTGGTGACGCAAGTCGGTGTCCATCTGTGTCATCTGTGGCCGTCATCAAAAGTGAAGCAGCTCACGTCGCAGGCGCATCAAATAGTTTCTGCTGATGCTTGCTGTCCCGGACGCGCTTGCTCAGCTCTTCGAGCTGCCCCAGGATGTCGCCGACGTTCTTGAACTCGTAGTACTCGCTCGCGAAGCGCACGTACGCGATCTCGTCGAGGCTCTTGAGCTTCTCCGCGACGAGTTGCCCGATGTCGCGGCTCGACACTTCGCGGTCGAACTTCCGGTGCAGTTCATCCTCGACCTCGTCCACCAGCCTGACCTTCGCGTCCTCCGCGATCGGACGTTTGCCGCACGCCGCGAGCACGCCGCGAGCGATGTTCTCCCGGCTGAAGGGCACCCGCGAGCCGTCTTTCTTCACCACCGTCAGGCGGACCGTCTCCTCGACCCGCTCATACGTGGTGTAGCGCTTCTTGCAGTCGATGCACTGCCGCCGGCGGCGGATGACCCGGCCTGCCTCGCTGGCGCGGCTGTCGATGACCTTGTCGTTGTCCTTGGAGCAATAGGGGCAGATCATGGGAAGAGGGAGACTACCACAGGTTGGGGGTAGGAGAAAAACCGCAAGATATGCTCCGTTGTTTCTATCTCCTATATTTTAATGGGAAAACCGGCATCATGAGGCTCTCTTGCTAAATGCCTTTTCTTTCCGATCTATGCGTTTCCCCGTTTCGTTCGCTCTGATTCCGTAGCCCGGCTCTCGGGTATACTCGCCACCATGAACAGGTCCCCCTCGATCATCACAACGACGACCACGACGACCAACCACCTCTAACGGCCGGGCCGCCATCCATGTCTCTCACCAACGCCCGGCCAACCCCGGGCGTTTTCGTTTCCGGCCTCCGCGCTCTCATCACCCAGCGCCCAGCACTCGCTCCTCAGCACTTCCTCCTCCATGTCCACCCCCACTACCAACCCCGTCCCCGCCCATCACCCCGAATGCCTCCTGTGCCATGTCTACATGGAGCTTGGCTTCATGGTCGACCGCGCCGACGGCGGCTCCGCCGTCCAGGCCAGCTGGTCCCCGGGAGCGCCGATTAAGAACTGGTTCAACGGCATCAAGTCGAAGCAGAAGAAGTCCGCCGTTCCCGTCGTCACGTACCGTTGCCCCGCCTGCGGTCGGCTCGAATCCTTCGCCCTCCTCCCGAGCCAGCCTGTCACGCCGCCGTTCCCCTAGGGCGACTGAATCACCCCAATCGCACCAACCCACCGAACCGAGTACAAGGCCACCACCATGCCCCGCATCACCCTGCCCGATGGCAAAGTCAAAGAGTTTCCCGGCCCGGTCACCGCGCGAGATGTCGCGGCATCGATCGGCCCGCGCCTCGCCAAGGACGCTCTCGGCGCGAAAATCGACGGCGAGCTCCGCGACCTCTCCACCCCCATCGACCACGACGCCCAAGTAGCGATCGTCACCGAGAAGAAGCGCGACGGTACGACCGACCCCGATGCGCTCTTCCTCGCGCGCCACTCCGCCGCCCACGTGATGGCCGAGGCGATCCAGCGCGTCTTCGGCGATCAGGTCCAGCTCGCCTACGGCCCGCCGACCGACACCGGTTTCTTCTACGACATGTTCTTCCCGTCGGGCAAGACGCTCTCGTCCGACGACTTCGCGCGCATCGACGCCGAGATCCAGAAGATCATCGCCGAGGATCGGCCCTTCACCCGCTATGAAGTCGCGAAGGATGAGGGGCTGAAGAAGCTCGACGCAGAGGGCAATAAGTACAAGCTCGACAACGCGCAGCGCGCGCTCGGCATGCCCTCGACCGTCTACCGAGGCAAGAAGGCCGCCTTCGCCGACAACGACAAGGGGAGCAGTGGGGGGGCGAAGCTTTCCTTTTACTCAACCGGCGAACCGGGCAAGAACTGGGAAGACCTCTGTCGCGGCCCGCACGTTCCTTCCACCGGCCGCATCGGCGCCGCGAAGGTCATGTCGGTCGCCTCCAGCTTCTGGCACGGCGATGAGGACTCCGACCGCCTCACCCGCGTCTACGGCACCGCGTTCTTCTCGCAGAAAGACCTCGAGGAGTTCCTCAAGCAGAAGGAAGAGGCCGCGGCCCGCGACCATCGCGTCATCGGCAAGAAACTCCACCTTTTCCACATCGACGAGATGGTCGGCCAGGGCCTGGTCCTCTGGACCCCAGCCGGCTCGATCATCCGCAACGAGCTGCAGAACTTCATCGGCGCCGAGCTGACCAAGCAGGGCTACACCCAGGTGTTCACGCCGCACATCGGCAAGCTCGACCTCTACAAGACCAGCGGCCACTTCCCGTACTACAAGGATTCGCAGTTCGCGCCGGTCATCGAGCGCGAAGCGTTGGCGCGGCTCTCCGCTGAAGGCTGCTCCTGCGCCGAGATGAGTAACCGTCTCGAAGCCGTCTCCGCCCAGTTCCGACGCGAGATGAACGAGCGCACGGGCAAAGAAACCATCCCGAGCGATCGCGTCATGCCCGACGACAAGCTCGTCGAGGGGTTCCTCCTCAAGCCGATGAACTGCCCGCACCATGCGCGCATCTTCAATAGCCGGCCGCACAGCTACCGCGACCTCCCGGTGCGCCTCTCCGAGTTCGGCACCGTCTACCGCTGGGAGCAGTCGGGCGAGCTCTCGGGCATGCTCCGCGTCCGCAGCTTCACCCAGGACGACGCGCACCTCTTCTGCACCGAGGAGCAGGTCGCCGCCGAGATCCAGGGCTGCCTCAGCCTTGTGAAGATCATCCTGGGCACGCTCGGCATCAAGGATTACCGAGTCCGCGTGGGTCTTCGCGATCCGAAGAACCCCGACAAGTACATCGGCGACCTCGCGAGCTGGGAAAAAGCGGAGCGCGCCTGCCGCGAAGCCGCGACCGGGCTTGGTGTGCGATTCAGTGAGGAGCCGGGCGAAGCCGCGTTCTACGGCGCCAAGATCGACTTCGTGGTCCGCGACGTCATCGGGCGCGAATGGCAACTCGGCACCGTGCAGGTCGACTACAACATGGCGATCCGCTTCGACCTGTCCTACATCGGCCCCGACAACAAGCCGCACCGCCCCGTCGTCATCCACCGCGCGCCCTTCGGCTCGATGGAGCGCTTCTGCGGCTTCCTCATCGAGCACTTCGCGGGCGCATTCCCCGCGTGGCTCAGCCCCGAGCAGTGCCGCGTCCTGCCAATCAGCGAGAAGACGAATGTCTACGCCGAGCGCGTGGTGGGGGAGCTCAAGCGCGCCGGCATCCGCGCGACCGTCGATACCAGCAACGAGCGCGTGCAGGGCAA
This sequence comes from Phycisphaerales bacterium, assembly GCA_035549675.1. Lineage (GTDB taxonomy): Bacteria > Planctomycetota > Phycisphaerae > Phycisphaerales > UBA1924 > DASZQL01. The sequence goes on from DASZQL010000231.1 coordinate 6,933, forward strand.
GATCAAGGTCGCCGCGGAGGAGCGGATCCCGTATCTGCTGGTCGTCGGCCCCCGCGATGAAGAACGCGGCGAAGTCTCCGTCCGCGCCCGAGGTGTCCAGCAGGACGCGGGCTCGATGAATCTCGAAGACTTCGTCGCCAAGCTCGCCCGCGAGATCGCGACGAAGGGGAGCGAGAAGGCCGTCGCCGAGATGAAATAGAACGAGACGCGGCCGTGAGGGAGCGTGTCTTGGACCCACCCGCCAAGTCTGCACCAGCCGAGAACTGGTCCACATGGGACGAGATCCGCCGCCCATGGACCAGCCGTGCTGTTCTCTTGGATGTGCCGGCGCTCCCGGCAAATGAGCTTCGAATGCGCGAGCGTACGGAGCCGTTCGAGCAGGCCTGGCGCGCGGCTCGGGGCGCGGAGTTGGATTGGGGGCGAACGACCGGCGCGGGCGGCATCGCCGTTCCACCGAGCACGGATCATCTCAGCGCGGTCCTGCAGGCGCGATGGGACGGCTGGGCCGCGCACCGTCAAGGACCGCGGTTCCGACTGCGCAGAACTGGCGGCCGCCTCGCCGCGATCGGCGTGACTGTTGTGCTGCTTGGTTATTTCTTTCAGTTCGGGCGGATTGGTATTTCCCTGATCCTTTTGGGCATCCTGCTCGCGATCGGCGGATCATTCGGCCATCGGCGCATCGTGACGATCGATCGCGACTGCGCGGACCGCGCCTGTCCGGATTGTGGGTACGACCTTTCGGGCACCCCAGAGGGATTGCCAGGCGTGGCCGCCGCGGGACGCAGAGCCGGCCCTGCGCGATGTCCCGAATGCGGGATACCCTGGCCCTTCATCCCGCCACCCTTGGGGTGACATCTAGCGTATTTCAGGCACCGGACGATGCCGATCCGTCGCGCCACCTGATCACGTCGCCGAAGAACCCGGCCGGTCGCCCGCGCGCATGTAAGTCTTCGAAACCAGCGGACTGAGCACACACTCTCCCTTGGCGACTCGGATCACAAGCTCGGCAATTGTCGCCGTTGGCTCGTCTTTGTGGATGTACCCCGAGGCGCCCTCGGTCAGCGCACGTTCGATGAAGGCCGCCTGGTCGTGCCCGCTGAACATGACCACCGCCGTCGCCGGGCACTCCTTTCGAAGATTCCGAAGGAGCAGGAAGCTGTCGACCATTGGCATTTCCACATCCAGCAGCACCACAGCGGGTCGCTGACCGACCACCATCGGAATCACGGCCATCGAGTCCGCGGTCCAGCCCAGCCACTTCAGGTCCTTCGAGCTGCGGAACCGCCTCTCCATCGCTTCCGCAGCCAGCGGGTTGTCGTCCACCATGACGATGCCCGGCGGGTCGTTCCTCTGATTCATCAGCGCTCCCCCCCTGAATCGGGCGCTGCTCGGGCGATGCTCGACGCGAGCGCATCGCGAAGTTCGCCCGGAGTCGGAGAAGGCGGCAGAATCACGACCCGTTCGGCCATGCTCCCGAATCGGCTACGCCATCGTCCACGCTCGATTGGCGGGAGGTCCGTGAGCGCCACAAGCCGCCGCTCCTCCCCCTCTTCCAGATAGGCCGCGGTCAGCTTTTCAGTGTCGTCCGTCACCCACAACTCCGCCGTTGGAGTCCCCGGCCCGGCGTGGCGAACGATGGAGACCCCCAGTTGCTCGAGCAGCATGCACGTTAGGGAAGCGACTCGTGGATCGCGAACGCTCACAGCGCCGCATGCCGCGGCGTTGCCGGTGCTTTCGCCGTCCCCGCGCGAGGTCGTCATCGGTAAGAGAATGGTGAACGTGGTCCCGCTCCCCAGCACCGACTCGACAGTCACGCTGCCTCCGGCTGCCTCGACGATGCCTTTCACGAGGCCCAGCCCCATCCCTGTCGAGATCGCCCTTCCCTTCGTCGAAAAATAAGGCTCGAAACACCGAGCCAGCACGGCGGGCGTCATCCCTGGTCCGTCATCACTGACGCGGATGCGCACCAAGCCACGCGCAGACCCCGCCCCGGGCACCCTCTCGGCGGTGATGCGCACGATCCCGGTCGATCGCCCCGCGATCGCCTCGCCGGCGTTCTGCACCAGGTTGAAGATCGCCTGCGCCAGGAGGTGCCGCGCAACCCGCACGCTAAGCCCGGGCGCGATCCTGCACTCGAGCGAGACAAACCTCGGGAGCGCGGCCTGCAAGAGGGGCTTCGTCTCCGCTGCCCAATCCTCCAGATCGATCGCGGGCCCCGACGCTTCCACCCGGGCCGGGTCGAGCGC
>DASZQL010000232.1:0-6940 GCA_035549675.1 Phycisphaerales bacterium
TGCTTCGATCGATCATCGAACATGCCGAGGAAGGCGGTGACGAAGTTGGTCTGGAAACGTTTCTCCATCAGTTGATGGTTCGCATGCGTGAGCATCGATGCGGGCGTGCGGTCCTTGACGGGCATGTCGTGGAGGATGGCGTGGAGCATGGCGACGACGGTCGCGGCGCCGGCGCCGTGGCCTGAGACGTCGGCGACGAGGGCGCCGAGGCGGCCGCCGCTCATCTCGAAGAAGTCGTAGTAGTCGCCGCCGGCGATGTTACTGGTGAGGTAGCTGGTGGCGATGGAGAGGCCCGGGTAATCGGGGAGGCGCTCGGGGAGGAGCGACTGCTGGATGGAGGCGATCTCCTGGAGCTGGGCGTTGAGGCGTTCGTTGAGGTCGCGGAGCTGGCGGGCCTGGACCTGGCGGCCGACCATGCCGCCGAGGAGGTTGCCGCGGACGGTGAAGTTCTCGACATCGTGGAGATTGAAGCCCTCGGCGTCTTCGCGGAAGACGAAACTCCAGTTGAGGGCGAGACCGTTCTCAAAGAGCGGCGCGGCGATCATGGATTTGAAGCGGGCGAGTTCGTTGCCGAGGACGAGATCGTTGCGCACGTCGAGGTGATGGAAGAGCTTGGGGCCGGGCGTGCTGATGATCTCGCTCAGGAGGCCGCTCTTGTGAACGGGGAGGTTGCCGATGTCCTTCCACCAATCGCGCCACTCGGGGGGCTTTTCCTCTTCGAGCCACTTTTTCGTGATCCGGAAGTGGCCGGGGGGCAAGCCGCGGACGGAGAGGCTCATGTAGCCGTGGGCGTATTGGAGTTCCTTGACGCGCGTGATGAAGGTTTTCTGGAGCTGCACCGGGTCTTCGAGGCGGCTCACCGTCTCGAACAACTCGAGCATCTGTTCGATGCGGCCGGTCATCGGCACTTCAACGCGTGGCATGGGTGAAGTGTATGCGGCGCCTGGCACGGGCCGGTTTGGTGGTGATCGTCGGCCTGCGAGACGCAGGCCGCTACAACTCGAGCCCCGGGGCTACGGACGCGTTGCGTGCCGCTGTTCGTCTTCCTCCGCTGCGGCGCGGCCTCGGTGTAGGCGGACGAACAGCACCCCGACGAGGCCGATGACAAACGTGGCGGCGACGAGGAGCATGCCGTCGCGCTGCCCGTTTGGGCTTGAGCCCACGACCCAGGCGTAGAGGAAGGGGCCCACGACGCCCGCGACCTTGTAGCCCAGCCCCCAGAAGCTGAAGAACTCGGCGGTGCGCTGTCGGGGTGTGAAGACACCGACGAGGGCGCGGCTGGCGGTGCCGGTCATGCCGAGGCCGAGGCCCATGCCGATGCCGACGAGCCAGAGGTGCCACCGGTGGGCGTCGGTCGTGGGCAGGGCGGCAGCGCCGAGGGCCGTGAGGATCCAGACGGTGAGCGAGGCGACGATGGTGACCTTGAGGCCGCGGCGGTGCTGGGCGATGCCGCCCAGGACGGAGCCCGCGCCAGAGACTGCGGCGAGGACCCAGATGAAGAAGACGAGTTCGACACCCTGCATGTAGCGTTCGGCGATGACGCCGGCGTTGGCGATGACGATCTGCATGCCGCAGCAGTAGATGAGGAAGAAGACGAGGAACTTGGCGAGCTCGCGGAAGTGGCCGACCTGTTTGGCGGTCGAGGCGAGACGGACGAAGCCGACGGTCAGCAGCGTTTCGCCCGGCGCGAGTTTCTCGGGGGCCTTCTGCTCCTTGAGCCAGATGAGGGTGGGGACCGCGCCAAGGAGGAACCAGACTCCGGAGAAGACGAACACGGCGCGGAAGGCGCCGGGCGTCGGGCCGCCCTCCTGAGCCATGCCCGGGATGAGAAGCGAGAGGGGGAGGCACAGCAGGGCGCCGGCATAACCCATCGTCCAGCCGATCGCCGAGACGGTGCCGATGTTTTCGCGGGTGGAGATTTCCGGCAGGAAGGCGGCGAGGAAGTTTTCGCCGCACATGAAGCAGATGTTGGCGAACGCATAAACGAGCATGGCGAACCAGATGTTTCCCGGGCCCGTGAAGGCCAGGGCGATCATGCCGAGGGAGCAGCCGAGGCAGGTCCAGTTGAGGGCGAGCTTTTTCTTCCCGGTGAAATCGGCGACAGCGCCGAGAATCGGGCTGATGATGACGACGACGAGCGAGGCGCCGGCGAAGGAGAGGTTGCGGAGCTGCTCGCCCTGCTCTGGTGTGCTGGCGATGACGCGGTCGAAGTCGATCGCGAAATAGAGCGTGATGATGAGGAGGGTGAAGGACTGGTTGGCGAGGTCGTACATCCCCCAGGCGAAGACCTGCTTCGCGTTCGGGAGTGAGCGGAAGGGGTTGAGGCGCCGGAGCATCGACATCGGGTGATGGTTCTACCCGAGGTGGATCAGGCGAGCCAGCGCCCGCCGTCGAGGCGGATGATTTCGCCGGTGATGTAGTTCGCTTCGAGGGCGAGCCAGCGGACGGCCTTCGCGGCGTCTTCGGGGGTGCCCGAGCGCGCGAGCGGGACGCGCTTGAGGTAGCGGGCCTGGATGTCGGGGTCACTCTCGGGGCCGGTCTCGGGGAAGGCGATGACGCCCGGGGCGATGGCGTTGACGCGGACGCGCGGGGCGAGCTCGATGGCGAGGGTTTGCACCATCTCGGTTAGCGCGGCTTTGCTCATGGAGTACGCGGCGTGCTGCTTGCGGGGGCGGCCGAGGGAGTGGATGTCGCTGAAGGCGATGACGGACCCGCCGCCGGGGAGTTGACTCTCGGCGAGGATGGCGCCGAGGCGGGCCGTGAGGAGCAGGGGCGCGAGGGCGTTGATGCGATAGTGACGGAGCACGGCGTCGGCGGTGACACCGGTGGTGCCGGAGGATTCGTAGATCGCGGCGCTGTGGACGAGGACATCGAGACGCGGGTGCCTGGCGATGAACTCGAGGGTGAAACGCTCGACGGCGGCGGGGTCGTCGAGATCGAGAAGCGAGGTGGTCGCTCGGACGCCAAGAAGTTCAAGGGCGGCGCAGACCTGCACGGCATCGGCGCGGCTGTTGAGGTGGGTAAAGTGGATGTCGCAACCGGCGTTGGCGAGCTCGAGGCAGATGGCGCGGCCGACGCGGCGCGCGCCGCCGGTGATGAGCGCCAGAGGTCGAACGGGGGTCACTGGGGAGTTCTCCCGCGCGGGTCTTCTTCATCGGAATCATCGCGGGGCGGATTCCCCTCCTCGTCGATGGGTTTCGCGCGGCGGCCGGCTTCTTCCCATGGGCTGAGTGCCGTTCCGGCAGGCGTGCGAACGGACTTGCGGCGTTGGCGGGCGGCGAAACGCACCATCGTGAGGACGATCATCGCCACCAGGCCGGCAACGGCGACGCCTACGATCATGAGGATGGCGCGGAGTTCCTGGTGTTTGGACAGGGTGGCCGCGGCTTCGGGGTTCAGGGGGACTTCGGCGAGGAGTCGGATCATTCGCCTTCACGATAGCGGGCTGGGGGTGAGGGCGCTCGTGAGCACTTGGACGGGGGGAGGGTCCTGTAGTTGATAGGCTTTCGTCCGAGAAGGAGATGGCCGCCGCGAATGCAGGCTTCGCCGGTAGAAGAGCGGTGCGAGGAGGGTTTGCCGGTCGCCCTGGATGGCGGCCGGGCCGATTTGGGATGTTCCGCCGGGTTGATCCGGCGTTGGCAAGGGATTCTGGAGCCGTCATGCGCAAGCTGAACCGATTTGTAGCCGCGTTGCTTCCGGTGTTGTTTGTGGGCGGGTCGGTGGTGCAGGCGAGGCCTGCTGGGACGGATCAGGCGCACGCGAGCGCAGCGTCCGAGACATTGGCGGAATGGTCGCAGGAGGTCTGGAGCAGCGCGCAAGCGGGCGGCGTCAAGGACGCGATGGAGCTGTTCGCGGATGTCCCGGGGGGAGAAAGCCCGGCGACGGCGGAGCTGCGTGAGTCGATCGAGCACTTCAAGCAGACGATCGCGAAGCGCGAGGAGCTGCGCCAGACGAGGCTCGGCGAGGTGCGCAAGGAGCTCACGGAGAATCTCGAGAAGGGGAACCTGACCAAGAGCCTCCGCGCGGCGGTGGAGATCCACCTGCTCTCGCCCGACGGTGAGAAGAAGGAGTTTCTCGAGAGCGACGAGATCAAGGGATTGATCGAGAAGGCGGTCGAGCGGGCGCACGCGGATGAGACGGCGGGGAAGTGGCTCGACGCTCACGAGACGTTCAGCCTGCTCAATGCGCTGCACGACGAGGACCGCACGTATCGGCCCGATCTCAAGCGGCTGGGCCAGCGGCTGGTGATGCTTCGCTTGTACACGCCGGCGCGGCTGCACGAGATGCGGAACCAGCAGCGGATCGCGGCGGGTGACAAGGAGCTGCCGCCCTTCAACGGCGTGGGCGAGAACTGGGAAGACAAGCTCAAGGGCATCGACCAGTCGATGGTCAAGCGGGCGATGGCGAACGCGGCGGAAATGAACGTCGACCAGGTCGGGCTGGATCGGATGCTGCTCGGGGCCTTTGCCGCGCTGCGGACGATGGTGACGACGTCGGATCTGTCGGCCGTGTTCCCGGCGCTGGCGGACAAGGACAAGCTGGAAGCGTTCACGACATTTCTCGATGAATCCACCCAGCGGATCACCGAGCGGGGCGAGCGGGTCGGCGCGGACGAACTGATCCGATCGGTGGATCGCTTGCTCAAAGTGAACTCAACGACATTGCAGATCAGCGAGTCGGCGCTGCTGCACGAGTTCGGCAACGGCGGGATCGGGGAGCTGGACGAGTTCACGTCGATCATCTGGCCGGACGAGTTGGCGCAGTTCCAGCGCACCACCGAGGGCAAGTTCATCGGTGTGGGCATCCAGATCACGTTGAACGATGCGCTGGATCTCAAGGTGGTCACGCCACTCGATGGCACGCCGGCGCAGAAGGCGGGGGTTCGGCCCGGCGACCTGATCCGCAAGATCGATGGCGAGTCGACGCTCGGGATCTCGCTGCCGCAGGCGGTGGACCGGATCACGGGGCGGCCCGGGACCGAGGTTGTGCTGTCGATGGAGCGCGAGGGGTGCGAGGAGCCGATCGAGTACCGGCTGATCCGGCAGGACATCCCGCTGTACAGCGTGAAGGGGTGGGAGCGGTCGGGGCCGCATGAGACGGACTGGTCGTGGTTCATCGATGACTCGTCGAAGATCGGGTACCTGCGGCTGTCGCAGTTCACGAAGGACACGACGAACGAGATGAAGCGCGCGACACGCGCGATGATGGACGCGGGGCTCCGGGGCCTGATCCTTGATCTCCGTTTCAATCCGGGAGGTCTGTTGCCGGAGGCGGTCGGGGTGGTCAGCCTGTTCGCCGAGAGCGGGACGGTCGTGACCCAGGAAGACGCCGCGGGGCGCGAGGTTGAGCGGCAGGTCGTGCGGCCCGGAAACGCGGCCCTGGCGCACCTGCCCGTGGTGGTCATCGTCAACGGCGGGTCGGCGTCGGCGAGCGAGATCGTTTCCGGCGCGCTGCAGGACTACAAGAAGGCGATCATTCTCGGGGACCGCTCCTTCGGCAAGGGGTCGGTGCAGCAGGTCTTCTCGCTCGGACCCCGCGCGGCGTTCAAGATCACGAGCCAGTACTACCGCCTGCCGGGCGGGCGGCTCATCCACCGGCGCGACGGGTGTACGACGTGGGGCATCGAGCCGGACGTGGCGGTCGAGATGCTCCCCAAGCAGATCGGCGATGCGCTCACCCTCCGGCAGGACGCGGATATTTCGCGGTTTGATGCGGAAGGGAAGAAAGTCGTCGATGAGAAGCACCCCGGGGTGGAAGCCCGGAAGCTCCTCGATGACGGCTTGGACCCGCAGCTTGAAGCGGCGGTGCTGCTGGTGCGGTCGCAGCTCGTGGGCGGGCCGACGCCGGTGGTGCAGTCGACGAAGTGACGGGAGCGGTCGGCGATCAGCATTCAGCGGTCAGCCGAAGTCTTGGCTGGCTGAATGCCGACTGCTGAAAGCTGAACGCCGCTCCGGGCCGATATTCCTTTCATGCCCCCTGCCGCCGAGCGTGTCTGCATTGTTCACGACGGGGGGTTGCCTGCGCTCGTGGCTTGCCTGATGGCGGAGGATCCGGAGCAGGTGGTCGCGTGGCGGCCGCCTTTGGGGGTGGCGTGGGGTGAGGGGACGATCACCGAGGTTCACGCCGCGGCGGTGCAGCAGCAGGTTGAGCTGCTGTCGCTGGGGCGGCTGATCGAAGCGCCTGTGCTTGCGTCGAACGAGGATGAGCGGCGTGGAGGACAAGGGCTGGAAGTTTCCACGCTGCTGCTCGCGGCAGCGAGGGATGCGTTGGCGGAGCGGTGCACGCGGCTCATCTGGCCCGTGTGCTGCGGATCGGATCTTGACGCGTTGTACGACGCGGCCGAACGGGCAACGCTGCTGACGCGGCTGATTCAGCTTGACCTCGAGGAAGCGGGGCGCGAGATGCCTGTCGGGGGACGGATGCTCCGGGTCGAGGTTCCGCTGGCGGATTTGACGTCGCTCCAGGTGGCGGAGTTGGCGCTGGATCTCGATGCGCCGACGCACGTGTGCTGGTGGCGGCTTCCCGGGGTGGAGAATGTCGCGGGCGGGATGACGACGCGTACGGAATGGGCGGGGGCGCTGGACGCGGCGGCGCGGGCGATGGGGTTCCCGTTTGCGCCGGTCGCGGCGTAGATCCCACATGCCCACGAAGACGCGGGCATGCCACCCGGTGGCCTGCCACACGGTGGAATAATGGCAGGATTGGCGGCGTTTCGATGCGGCTTGCCCGACGCGAAATCTTCGCTACACTACGCGGCTCACCTTATTCCCGTCCGGAATCCGAACCGGTCGGTGGAGTCCATGGCCATGTACGCGATCATCGAAGACAGCGGCACCCAGATCCGCGCGAAAGTCGGCGACACCCTCACGGTCGATTTGCGCGAGCTCCCCGAGAGCGCGCAGACGGTCACGTTCGATCGCGTGCTGCTCGTGGGCGATGA
>DASZQL010000233.1:0-6640 GCA_035549675.1 Phycisphaerales bacterium
TAGGTGAAGAGCACATCGGGCTTGAACGCCGTCAGCCGCTCTTCCAGCATCGCGTTGAACGCGCGGTCCAACTCGTCGTTCCACTGCAGAATCCCCGCCTCGCCGGTGTTGAGGAGGTGATGCCGAACGCCCCGCTCCTCGAACCGGATGATCCCACCTTCGCGCCGCGACTCGTCCGACAACCACTCGGGCCGCACCGACCCCGCGCGCAGCAGGATGTCAATCACATCGCCTCGCGATTGCTGCTCCGTCGCCGTCGTCGCGACGCACTCCACCTCGAACCCGCGCGAGGCCAGCAGTTCGCCGATGTTCTTGACGGACCGTGGGGCCCCGCTCGAGGGGTCCTGCGGCAACTGGCTCATCAACAGCAACACCCGCCGCGGCACGCTATTCCTCATCAAACCCGCGGTTCACGAGCGCCGCGAGCTTCTCCGCCGCCACCGCCGCATCCTCGCCATCAGCCGAGATTTCGAGCTCCGTCCCCTGCGTCGCGGCGAGCATCATCATCTGCATGATCGACTTGCCATCAACCGGCCCGGTACCGTCATCGACGATCTTGCACACGGTCACCGACGAGGAGAAGGTCGAAGCGAGATCAACGAACACCATCGCCGGGCGCGCGTGCATCCCCAGCCGGTTCTTGATCGTCGCTTTCTGCTTCGCCGTCGGCAATCATCGACTCCACAACCCTCCCCCCGCCCGTCACACTCCAACGAACTCCCCTTTACGTCCCGAGCCGCTGGTGGTCCGCATCGTCGAGAACCCCCCAGATGTCTTCCGCCGTTTCCGCCTGACGCAGGAACCGCCGGAACTTGTCCTGGCTGAGATTCTTGAAGATCGTCTCCATCGCCTGCAGGTGCTCCTCGGGCTTCTCGGCTGGGCTGAGCAACAGGAACACGCTGTACACCGGCTGCTTATCCAGCGCATTGAAGTCGATTCCCGAAGCGCTCGTCCCCACCGCCGCGGCCATCTTCTTGATCGACGCGTGCTTCACGTGCGGCACCGCCACACCCTTCCCGAACCCGGTTGATCCCTTCTTCTCACGCTCGAGCACCGACGCCAGCAATATGTCCCGCTCCCCCTTCTTGACCACCTTCGCCGCAACCAGCGCGTCGAACAACTCGTTCAGCGCCGCGTCCCGCTCGAGCGCACTCAACCGCGGCACGATCGTCTCGACTGTCACCAGGTCGCATAGCTTCATCCCGGACGCTCCCTTGTATCCCCCTCACCGGCTCCGCAGCTTCTCCTTGAAGTCCTTGAGCTGCCGCGCCACCTTGTCCACCGCCAGGTCGATCCCCTCGTACAGGTCCTTCGTGCTGACCTTGGCGATGAAGTCCTCGTGCTTGACGACGTCCGCGCGGATCTCGACGCCGAACTCGTCGGGACGGGGGTTCTCGAGCACCACGAACACTTCCTGCACGCCGTCGAAGAACTTCGGCAGCTTCCCGCATTTCTCCTCGGCATACTGCTTGATCGCCGGGGTCACTTCCAAGTGCTTCCCGCTGACTTCGATCCGCATCGCTCACCATCCCTGTGATTCAATGTTCGACCGACCGGCCCACGAAGACCGGGGCGCTCGACCCACCATCATGGCACGTTCCCACCGACTCCGCCACCCCCCGGAACAGCTTCCTGCTGCCGGCTTCGGCTTCCAGCCAAACAGCCATCGGCATTCGGCGATCGCCACTCAGCCAATCCCCGGATCACGCGGTTCCTGCCGAGTTCATAACGGAATCGCACCAGTTTTCCGGACTTCCGCGTTCAGCGTCTTCTTCCAATGCCTGATGCCCAGCGCAATGCCTGCACCGCGCTACCAAATTTCCTTTTCATCCGGTTCGCGCAACTCCACCCGCACCCGAAGCCGCAACTTCCCCCGTCGGATATCCAGCACCACCTCATCCCCTACTCGATACTCCCCGATAATCCGTGCGAGGTCATCGAGCGTCCGAACCGTGCGATCCTCCACCCCCACAATCACGTCCCGCGGCGACAGGTACATCCCCGCCGCGTCCACGTACCGGTGCTTCACCTCGCGCACCATCGGCCCATCCCCCGCGCCTCCGGAAAGCTCCACCCCAAGGCTCACATCGCTCGGCGCGCCAGGATCACCCGTCAATGGCAGAGCCTTCGCCCACTCACGGAACATCTCTTCGACAATGATCGTTCCCTTGCCGAACGCTGTCTCGATGGCGCCAAGCCCCGTCTCATCCTTCGAAAACTCCGCCGTGTACGCGCGCCACCACGCGCCCAGCTTCCCCTTCTCGTACAAAAACAAAAACACCGCACGCGCCTGCGCGTAGTTCCCGCTCGCGCGGTCCTCCATGTACCGCTCCCGCGGCATCGCAAAGAGCCTCTCCCACGCCGTCAGCCGCCCCGCCCGCGCCATCCGTCCGACAATGTTCGTCCGCCACGACGGCACCGGCCTCATCTCGCCCGCGTGCGACTCGTCCACATCCTCGACAAGCGACGCCAGCCCCTCCATCACCCAGATCGGATGGTGCTGACCGAGCTTGGCCATCTCGCGCCAGTGCAGGGCGTGGAAGAACTCGTGCCGGAGACCGGGCCCGAGGTCGCGAGTAATCAGCCGCTTGGCGTCGGGCTCGTAGTACCCGCCGATCTGCACGGGCCCCACGAGGTCCGCGAAATCCGCCGGCGTCGGCAGCGCCACCGACACCCAAGGATCGGGCCGCGCCTCATCGGCCGCATCGGTCCCATTCGCCGCGTCCCCACCAAACACGTTCGCCCGCGCCCACGCGCCGACACGAACCAGTTCCACCCGCGCCTCTTCGCTCGTCCGCTCATCAAACGACGACGCGAAGTTCAACCGCAGCGTCTCATCTCGCGTATACCGGTACGCCGTCCCGAACCCGTGCCGCATCGACGACATCTCCGCCTCGCCACGCGCGTCGAGCAACTCGCGCCAGCCTTTCAGCACCAGCCGGTATTTCGCGTGCTCACGGATGCCCGCAAGGTTCTCGTCCCGCTCCATCCAACGGAAATCCGTGAAACCAAACGAGATCGCATCCAGCAGAAGTTCCGCCGCCTCATCGGCCCGGCCCATCATGCACCGCGCGCATGCGAGGTTGTACGCCGCGAGCGGGTCTTTCGGCCGCTCCGCACGCCACTCCTCGAGCACTTCAACTGCTCCGGCATAGTCACGCTGATCAAACGCCTCACGAACCATCCGGTCAAGCTGCTTGATGTCGGTGACGCCGCGGCGAACCGTCGCCGTCGGGGCCGCCGCGGAAGCCGCTTTGGAGTTGGTCGTCGTCTCGTCGGACGCGGTCTCGCCCGCAAGAGCACCGGACGCGATGAGCAATCCGGCCAGTGCGGCACCGATCATCCCAAGACCCTCGCGCGCCCGTCCTCCACCACGAACTTCCCCCCGATCAGCATCCCGATCGCGCGCGGGTACACCTCGCACTCCAGCGCAAACACCCGCGCCGCCAGCGTCTGCACCGTGTCGTCCTCGCGTACTTCGCAGCATCGTTGAGCCAGGATCGGCCCCGTATCGTAGCGCTCGTCGCACAGGTGCACCGTACACCCGCTGACGCGGCAGCCCGCCCCGATCACCGCCCGGTGGACCCGCTCGCCGTACATCCCCGCCCCCCCGAACGACGGCAGGAGCGCCGGATGAATGTTCACGAACCTCCCGGCGTATGACGCGGGAATCTTCAAAAGGTTCAGGTAGCCCCCGAGCACGACCCACTCCACGCCGCGAGATTTCAGCTCGTGCTCCAGCACGCCCGCGTCGATCACGCCGGGCATCACCTTCGTGTCAATCCCCCGGCCCCTCCCGATCTCAGCCCCGCGGCATTCCCGCGACGCGATCACCAACCCCACCCGCGCCGCCAACTCACCGGCATCGATCTTCGCGAGTAGATTTTCGAGCGTACGTCCCCCGCCTGAAACCATGATCGCCAGATTCGGAAGGCCCGTTGACATACGTCCTGCTTCGAGCTTCTGCTCACTCTCCCTCTGGGAGAGGGCCGGGGTGAGGGCTACTCCCTCTTCACACACTCCGCGCCTGTCTACCTCTTTGTCTTCGGTCTTCTGCCCGATGCCCGATGCCTCTTCCTACATCACCCTCTTCACCGCCGCGTCCTCGCTGTCCACGATCGGCAACAGCTTGTCGAGCTTCGTCATCCGGATCACGCCCATGAGGTCATTATTCATCCCGAAGAGCGCGAGCTTGCCGCTTTTCTCGCGCGTCATTTTGTTGAGCGTGATGAGCATCCCGATGCCCATCGACCCCAGCACCGTCACGCCGCTCATGTCCACGATGATTTTCCAGGCCGCATTCCCCGCGGCACCCGTGATCTCATCCTGCACGATCGGCGCCTCGCGCTGCCCGACCGTGGGGCACGTCACCCGCGCCACCGCCACCGGCCCCTTCCGCTCGTGCCTCACAAAGCTCGCGGTTTCCATAGGCCGCAGCCTAGCAGTTCCCTCCCCCGATTCCTATCGGGGGAGGCGTCATGCGCAAGATGACGGAGGGGGTGCTTCTCCAAACTCCCGACTTCCGTCCTCTATGCTCCCCGCATGTCAGCATCCCCCAAGCCCGATCTCAAAGACTTCTTCGCCCTCCCCATCCCCGACCTCGTCGAGCGCTTCGCCACCGGCAGCTCGCGCCTCGATTCGCGCCTGCTGAAGCTCGACAACGAGCAGCTCGACACCTTTTTCCGTCCCGAGGCGGACGTCGGCCGCTGGTCGTGCCGCGTGCTCGTAGGCCACATCGCCGACGCCGACCTCGTCTTCATCCACCGCATGCGCCGCACCGTCGCCGAGGACCACCCCGTCCTCGCCCCCTTCGACGAAGACGCCTTCATCGACGCCGGCCTCTACCAACCCTCAGTCGCCTCAGAGCGCGGCACCGTGCCACTGCAGGCGTCGGGGCTCGGGCCGACGACCGCAGCGCAACCCTCCGCGGCGCCCCCTACAAGCCGCAAGCCGCACACCAATCTTCCCATCGCCGGCTTCGTCGCCGTCATCCACACGCTCCGCCTCTGGCACGCCGACTGGCTCCGCACCCTCAGCAACGAAGCCTTCCGGCGCACCGCCCTCCACCCCCAACGCGGCGAGCAGACCGTCCAAACCATCCTCGTCTACGACACCTGGCACCTCGAGCACCACGCGTGGTTCCTGGACCGCAAGCTCGACCGCCTGCTCGGCGCATGAGGCAACTGCCCAGCGCCGCCGTGGCCCACCGAGCACTCAGCACTTTCAACTTTTTACTTCCCCGCGTAGTCGATCACCCGCGCGATCTCGTTCCGCAACTCGTGCCGCTTCACCACGCGGTCGATCAATCCGGCATCCAGGAGGAACTCCGCCGTCTGGAACCCCTCGGGCAGCTCCTGCCGGATCGTCTGCTGGATCACACGAGGCCCGGCGAACCCGATCAGCGCCTTGGGCTCCGCGAAGATCACATCGCCCAGCATCGCGAAGCTGGCCGAGACGCCGCCGGTGGTCGGGTCGGTCAGCACGCTGATGAACAGCCCGCCGGCGTCGTCGAAGCGTGCGAGGGCCGCGCTCGTCTTGGCCATCTGCATGAGCGACAGCCCCGACTCCTGCATCCGCGCGCCGCCCGAGCAGCTCACGATGACCAGGGGCAGGTCGTTCTCCTGCGCGTGCTCGATCGAGCGGGTGATCTTCTCTCCCACCACGCTCGAGAGCGTGCCCATGAAAAAGGTCAGGTCGAGGCAGCACAGCATCGCGGGGCGGCCCTTCACGAACGCCCGGCCCGTCTGCACGCCCTCGCGCTGCCCCGTCTTCGCTTGCTCGGCGGCGAGCCGCTCCTTGTAGGGCTTGAGGTCGCGGAAGTTCAGCGGATCGACCGTCGAGAGCCCCTCGAACATGGGCTCGAAAGATCCGTCATCCGAGAGCTGGCGCACACGCTCGGCGGCGCCGATCCGGTAATGATGCTCGCACTCTGGGCACACATGGAGGTTCGCCTCCATCTGCTTGCGATAGATCATCGCGTTGCAGCCGGGGCACCGGAGCCACAGCCCCTCCGGCACGCGCGTGACCTTGGCGCCGCCCGATCCCCCCGCCGCCGCTTCCGACCATGCCCGTGTGCTGACTTGCGTCATTGCCGCTCCGCTGGCTTTCGCATGTTCAATGAGAACGACGCGAGCTTACCCGCGTCCCTGGTGCCGCGCAGGGTGCCGGGGACACGCGGCTTTGAGCGTGTCCCCCTTTCATCGCCTCGCTCACGCCCTTCCTTCCACCCTCATCACGCCGGCGATCTCTTTGAGCAACCCCGGCGAGACGGTCCTGGACTCGACCTCGGGGCCGTCCTCGACCATCGTCCAGATCTCGCTCATCGCTTGCCCGCTGAGCAGGCACCGCACGACGCCAAACTCGATCGGCCGAAGGACCATCGCGATGCCCTTGCCACGCGCCTTGCCGACTACCTTGTTCAGTGCGTCGAGCACCCGCCCCACCACCTCGCCGAAGGTCTCGCCCTCGGGGGGCGTGACGACAGAGGGGTCATCGCGCCACTGCTTGGCGCACGTCGGGAACCGCTCGGAAAGCTCGTCTGAGAGCAGCCCTTCCCACAGGCCGAGGTTCATCCCCGTCAGTTCGTTACAGACCTTGACTTTGGCGCCCGTCCTCGCCGCGACCCCCTCGGCTGTTTCCT
>DASZQL010000234.1:0-3665 GCA_035549675.1 Phycisphaerales bacterium
AGGGGCGGGCGGAGTGCGTGCATCGCTGGTCCGAGTTGGTCGTGGGTGACCGGCGCGAGACCATCGCATGGCTGGGCGCGAAGCGAGTCATCGCGCTCGCCGCGATTGGGAACCCGGATGCGTTTGTACGGCAGATCGAACAGGCGAACGCGGTTGTGTGTGGCCAGTTGGTCCGTCGGGACCATCATTCGTGGTCGGAAAGCGACGCCGCCGAGCTGGGTCGGCTGGTTGCTTCTCAGAGCAGCGTCGACGCGATCGTGACGACCGAAAAGGATTGGATGAAACTGCGTGCGATCGATTGGTCAACGCTGCCTTGCCCGATCGTCCGGCCACGGGTGGACGTGCGGTTCATTCGGGGCGAGGCAGAGCTGCGCGAACGATTGCTCGCGGCGGCGCGCAGGCGACCGTTAATCGCGTCAAGGTGAACGATTATGACGCTTACTGCTTGTCGGTGCGGACGTGATCGACCTCACCGGGCCGCGGGCTCGTCACGACCGAGCCCGGCGGCTCGATGACCGCGCGGGGGATGAAGGCGACGACATCGAACGCGCCCCAGAAGGGGCCGGAGAGCATTTCCCAGACTTGCGCGCCCGGGTCGGCGCCGAGGTCGAAGGCGGAATCGGTGGTCGGGAACTCGTCCCGCTGGCGCGGCGTCGCGCGGGCGTAGCGCGGCTCGAGTTCGGTGTAGTGCGGGTGGTGTTCGACGACCTCGACCGGAACCAGGAAGTGCGTGGGCTCCCAATCCGAGCGATCAATCGTGGTTAGCGAGGGGGAGGAATCCGAAGCCACGGTCTCGTGCGGCACCGGCGGCGGTGAAAGCGACGGCGTGAGGTTGTGCCCCCCCACTGTCAGGCGGTCGTTGTTGATCGGGGCGCACCCCGCCACGCTCAGGAGCGAGGCGGTCAGGACGATCGCGGTTGGGGCAAGATGACGCGGCATGGATGGGTTCCGAGGTTTCGTTGGGTCAGTGTAGGAGGAATTGAACACAGAGGGAGACAGAGGAAGACAGAGAAAACCCTCAAGCGCAAGAGATGGAGGCCGAAGCTCCGTTCACCCGGAGAAATCATCAAGACCGAGCACGTGACGGACTGCTTCCTCCGCCATGGCTTCATCGAAGCCCTGCCGGGCCAGGAGGGAATACAGACGGCGGGATTTGGCTTGGAGGTTCAGAGAGCCGGACATGGTGCGGAGGCGTTGGGTAGCGAACGTGATCGCGTCGGTGAGAGGATCGCGTTTTTCGAAATGGGCATCTAGAGCCGCGGTGGTGGTGGTTGGGTCAAGGCCGCGACGGGCGATCTTGTATTCGACCGCACGACGGGCGACGGGCCCTTTGTGCTCCGCGGCGCGGGCGATGGCGTCGGCCATGGCGGCTTCGTCGAGGAAGCCGAGGCGGACCATTTCATCCGCGGCGGCGTTCGCCTCAGTATCGGTGCACTTCTTTGAGAGCAAGTGCTCAAGGAGCCGGGCCCGGGAGCAGGGCGAACGCTTCAAGCGCGAGGCGGCGAGACGGATCGCGCGGGCGAGCGGCGACTCCATCTTCCGCGGCGTCGCGTCGGCAGGTCGCGGAGTACGGGGGGAACGGGCGGCCACGTCAGCCTCCGAGGGATTCGATGTAGGCGCTGATCTCGCCCACGGCCTTGGCGTTCCGGGCGGTCTCGGCGCGGGCCAGCCCAGCGCGAAGAGTCTCGATGGCCTGCGGGTGCTCGCCCAGGACTTCTTGTGAGCGGGCCTTGTGATAGTACGCGTAGTGATACTCGGGATCGGTCGCGATGCACCGGTCGTACCACTCGACAGCGGCGCGGGCGTCGCCCAGCTTGGCGTTCTCCTGCGCGAGCATGTACAGCACATCCGCGTCGCGCGGATCCGCGGCGTGGAGCTTCTCGAGCTGGGCGATGCGGGACATGCGATGATTGTACGGTTCGCTAGTCGCTCAGGCATTCACCGCAGAGGCGCCGAGAGCGCAGAGCAGAATGAGAACAGAGCGATTCTTGGGAGAATGAACCCGAGGCGGCCCCCAAAGTGAAACATTTGAAGCGGTAGCTGGAATAAGGGTGTCGGCGGATTGCGTGGATGCCTTCGGACAAGGAGCTTGCGGATGATGCACCGTGCGGCGTGGTTGGTCGTGACGATGGCGGTCATGGCTCTGTCGGCGGTCGCGCGCGGGGCGGAGCCCGGGGTTGAAGATCTCGTGGGCCACTGGACCGGCACCATCAAGCTGCCGGGGCAGGAACTGCCCATCGATCTGGATTTTCAGAAGGGCGACTCGGGCGTTACGGGTGACATTTCGATCCCGATGCAGGCCGTCAAAGACTCGCCGCTGACCGACGTGAAGGTCAGCGACGGGATGTACCGCTTCAAGTTCCCCGTCGCGCCGGGGAACGCGACGTTCGAGTGCGTGATCAATGAAAGTGGAACAATCGCAGGCTCGCTGCTGCAAGCCGGGCAGCGGTTCCCGTTCACCGCCAAGCGAGCCAAGACCGAGGCTGCGAGCGTGCAGGAGGCGCTCGAGGGGTACGACGAAGCGGTCGAGCGCATCCGGGCGACGTGGAAGGCGCCGGGGCTCTCGCTGGTGATCGTGAAGGGGTCGGAGGTCGTCCACGCCGCGGGATACGGGAAGCGCGATGTCGACAACGATCAGCCCGTGACAACGAAGACGCTCTTCGCGATCGGCTCGTCGACCAAGGCGTTCACCACGTTCGTGATGGGGACGCTGGTTGACGATCGGAAGCTGGAGTTCGACAAGCCCGTGATCGAGACGCTGCCCGACTTCCGGCTGAAGGACGAGACGGCAACGAGGCTGATGACGCCACGGGACCTGGTGACGCACCGGAGCGGGCTGCCCCGGCACGACGTCATGTGGTACAACTCGGGTCTCACGCGCCAGCAGATGTACGAGAGGCTCCGGTACCTCGAACCGAACGAATCGTTCCGCGGCGCGTGGCAATACAACAACCTGATGTTCCTGACGGCGGGGTATCTCGTCGAGCGGGTGACCGGCAAGTCATGGGAGGAGAATGTGCGCGCGCGGGTGTTTACGCCCCTGGGCATGGCTCGATCGAACTTCTCGGTGAAGGATTCCGCGGCGGATGCGGACCACGCCGAACCCTACAGCGAGAAGGACGCTGCGGTGAACAAGATCGCCTTCCGCGATATCGCGGAGATCGGGCCGGCGGGGTCGATCAACTCGTGTGCCGATGACTTGGCGCCGTGGCTGATCGTGCACCTGAACGAAGGCAAGCTCAACGGCAGAGAAGTCATCCGCGCGTCCACGCTCAAGGAACTGCACTCGCCGCAGATGATCATGCCGAGCGCGGACGATCCGACAACGGGCACGATCACGATCGGGTACGCGATGGGCTGGATGGTGGATGTGTACCGGGGCCATCGGCGCGTGCACCACGGGGGGAACATCGACGGGTTCAGCGCGGCGGTGGTGCTCTACCCCGACGACGGGCTGGGCATCGCCGTGCTGACCAATATGAACGGCTCGCCGGTGCCCGATCTGGTCGCGCAGGTCGCGGCGGATCGTGTCCTGGGACTCGAACAGCGCGATTGGTCGACCGAGGCGCGCGTGAAATACGAAGCCGCGAAGGCGGTGATGAAGGAAGGCGAGAAGAAGCGCGAGGAAATGCGGATCGCCAACGCCCCCGCGACGCATCCCCTCA
>DASZQL010000235.1:0-5567 GCA_035549675.1 Phycisphaerales bacterium
GCCCCACGCTTCCGCCCGCTCATCGGACCACCCCACCGCGGCGGGCAATGGCTGACCCGCAAGAAACCCGAGCCCCCCCAGCACCACCGGCTGGCCGCCCAGCGCCGCGCTTGCCAGATCGTGCCAACCCGGAAGATCAGAATCGAGCGTGACGACCATCAGGTCCACGCCCGGCACCGTGAGGATGCTCGTCGCGGCGTACGACGCGCCGCCCATCGTGAACACGCCGCCCTCGTGGCCGCCGACGTGCGCCGCCGTCACGATCGTCCGTTGCCCGACCGCCACTGCCGAGGAGCCGTTCCAACTCCCGAGCCAGGTGTCGCCCCCGGGCGCGACCCCGCCTCCCTTGACGACGAGCGCCTGCGCGCTCGCCGAGAGTGCGAAACCGAAAACCACCGCCGCGGACCGCGCACAAATGCGGTTCATATATTCCTCCTGCCGTGTCAGCCCAATGTAGGCGACGGCCTCATCGGCACAAAGAGAAAAAGAAACAACAACGCAATGCGAATGTGGCCCATTCCGGGTGAGCTCCGGGGACCACCCGAACGGGCCGTCCCCTTGCCCAGTGTGAAGCAGCCGCGATTTACGCGGGCCTGATGCCGCGCGACAGCATCGACACCCGCTCCGCCTGCTGGCGCCGCACCATATCGAGCACCGAACGCGGAATCCGGTACCGCGCCTGCTCGTCCGGCACGATCGCCGCATGCTCGTGCATGCACTGGTACAGCAGCTTGAACGCATCCCGAGGCTGGTGCATCTGCTCCAGCGCATCGATGATGTCCTGCCGCGCGACATCCTCTTCAAAGAGATCCGTCAGCGCAATCGGCGCCGCCCCCGCCTCGCGGCAGGCGTTGAGCCGCGTCGAGCACAGGTCGTACAGCATCGGCCCCGACCAGTTCAGCTTCTCGACGAGGTTCTGCTTGTCGAGCCGCGCTTCTTGGAAGAACGCCGCCGACTCGCGGAACAGCTCGTGCCGCAGCTCGATCGGGAGCAGCAGCTTGACCCCGATCCCCTCCTGCTGGAGAAACTTGTTGTTGAGCAAAGGCCAGACCACCGCCTTCATCCGCACCGCGTCTCCCGCGATGATGGTCGGCTCATCCAGCCGGTCGAGCACGATGATCAAGCCGCGATAGCCCAGCGGGACGAGCACGCGCCGGAGCCGCCCGAGCATCGCGTAGCGCTTCTCCTCCTGGTCGTCCGTCGGCAGGACCGCCGGATCGCGCACTCGCCACGGGAGCAGCCAGAGCGTCCGCGAAAGCGTTTCCGTCGTCCACGGCAGAGTGCGGAGCTGCTTGCGGAGCCGCCGCGCCGCATGCCGGATGCCCCACCGATCGACGATGAACCACTTGATGAGGAAGACCAGCCACAGCCCCAGCGTCGCGTACATCGAGCCGAGGTACACCAGCGGGCCGAACTGCCGCGGCCATTCCCAGAACTTCTGCGACACGTCGGCCGCCAGAACTCCCAGCGGCAGGATCCACCCGAAGAGCGCGAGCATCCGCCACACGAAGGCCGCCCGGTTGCCGGGCAGCCGCAGCCGCCGGCGCACGATGCGCGTCCGCTCCGAAGCGCCCGGCTGCCGGTCGTAGAGCGACTGGAGAATCAGCAGATCGCGCCGGAGCGTGGGCTCGGATCGCCGCAGAATCTTCCACGGCTTATCGGGGAGCGTGACCGCACTCGTGCCGCGCTGCTCATCGAGGAGCGCATCGACCACTTTCGGTACCGCGTTGTGCAGGATCGAATCGAGATGATCGACGAGCCGCAGCTTCTCCAGCGCCTTCAGCACCTCCGGCGGCTCATCATCCAGCCCCGTCTTGAACGCCGCGCACAACCGATCGAGCATCGGGTTCAGATCGTCGTAGGGGATCAGCAAAACTTTCGCGTCCGGGTTCGCGCGGTTGTGCTCGTCGATCCGCGCCGCGATCTGCAGCCGGATCGCCGTCTTGCCGCTCCCCTTCTCGCCGAACACGATCGAGCTGGATGGGCGGCTCAGATCGCCCAGGATCTTCTGAAAATCCGGATGCGTGATCGGTCGCGCGTTCGCCGCCCCCGCAGTTGGTGAAGCGCCGGAGCCCTGCGCGCCGCCGATGCGAGCGAACACCGGATCGTGACGAGCCTCCTCACCCGCGAAGGGGTTTTCAACGATCTTCCAGTGCTCGTAGAAGCGGGAGATGTTCATTCAGGCGTTCAGCTGTCGGCTGTCAGCGGTCAGCAAGACATCCCTGAGTATCGGCCTTCGCAGGTAGTTTTGCTGAAAGCCGATCGCTGACCGCCGAATGCTATCAATGCTCCACCGGCGTCCCCAGCATCGGCGAAATCTGCTCCAGCATCCGCTGCAGCGTCGCGTCATCCCGCGCTTCAAGGTTGAGCCGCAACAGCGGCTCCGTGTTGCTCTTGCGCACGTTGCACCACCACCCGTCCTTCTCGAACGCATCGACCGTCACACCGTCGAGGTCGTCGATCCGGGCCCGCCCGTGGTACCGCTCCTTGAGCAGCGCCAGCGCGCCGTCCTTGTCCTCGATCGAGAAGTTGATCTCCCCCGATTGCTTGTAGCGGGAGATCGGCGCGATGAGCTTCGACATCGCCTTCTCCCCCGATTTCGCGTACGCCGTCAGCAGCACCGCGAGCGCGATCGCTCCCGAGTCGGCGTTGAAGTTGTCGCGGAAATAGAAGTGCCCCGAGAGCTCGCCCCCGAACGCCGCGTGCTGCTCCGCGAGCGCCGCCTTCATGAACACATGCCCCACGCGCGAGCGCACCGGCTTGCCGCCCGCTTTCTTCACGTCCTCTTCCAGCGCCTTGCTCGACCGCAGGTCATAGACGATCGGCGAGCCGGCATTCTTCTTGAGGAACCACGCCGCGAGAAACGCCGACAGGAGGTCGCACCCGACGATGCCCCCCTTCTCATCGACGATCATCAACCGATCCGCGTCACCATCGAAGCACACGCCGAAGTGCGCCTTCTCCGCGATGACCTTCGCCTGCAAGTCTTTCAGGTTCGACGCCACAAGAGGGTTCGGCTCATGCACGAACTCGCCCTTGCTGTTGTCGAAATACAGCTCGACGATCTCCAGCCCCGGCACGCCCGAGCCCTTCTTGCCGAACACCTTCGGCACCATCGTCCCCGCCATCCCGTTGCTGGCGTCGATCACCACCTTGATCGCCTTCCCGCCCGTGTCGAGGAACGACAGCACGTGCTTGCGGTAGTCGTCCCATAGGTCCCGCTTCTCGATCCGCCCCGGCCCCTTCCCCTTCTCCGTGGTCTCCACCATCGCGGCGATCCGCCGAATCTCCGCCAGTCCCGTCGATTCCCCAACCGGCTTCGCCTTCCGCTTGGAAACCTTGAACCCGTTGTACTGCGGCGGATTATGGCTCGCCGTCACCTGCACGCCCCCGGCGCAGTCCACATGATTGATCGCGAAGTACACGAACGGCGTATCCACCAGCCCCACATCGATGACATCCGCCCCCGCATCCATGATCCCGCGGCACAACGCCTTGTGCAGGCTCGGGCTGCTCTTCCGCATGTCATGCCCGACGATGATGTTCTTCATCATGGGCGTCGTGTCGCCCCCCGCCGCGGCCTCCGCCAGCAGGAACTTCCCCGCCCCGTAACCGATCTGCCACGCCCGCTCCTCGTTGAGCGGATCCGGATACGTGCCGCGAACGTCGTACGCCTTGAAAATCTTTCCGAGCATGGGCGGTAGAATAACCACTCCAGCGCACGCCGAGCGAGAATCCCGTACGATTCGCGGCATCACTCTCTGTCCACCTTCCATTGAAATGGACGAGTCCTCCATGACCGAGCCACGTCCCGGCTGTTCGTCCACTCCCACCCCGACCCCGCAATCACCCGCCCGTCGCGGCTGGTTCCACCTCCCACCCCAGCTTTCCTGGAAGCGGCTCCGCTGGCCCACGCTCCTGAGCCTGCTGCTGGTCCATGTGCTGGCCCTGCTCGCCTTCGTCCCACACTATTTCAGCTGGTCCGGCATCGCCCTCCTGCTCGTCGGCGTCTATGTCTTCGGCACCCTCGGCATCAACATCGGATTCCACCGCCTGCTCACGCACCGCAGCTTTAAGACCCCGAGGTGGTTCGAACGCACCCTCGCCGTCATCGGCATCTGCAACCTCGAAGGCTCGCCCATCAACTGGGTCGCCAACCATCGCAAGCACCACCAGCACGCCGACGACGAGCCCGATCCGCACAGCCCCGTGATCGCATTTCTCTGGAGCCACGTCGGCTGGCTGCTCGTCCGCAACCCCTCGTCCAACAACGCCGAAGTCTGCGGCCGGTACGCCCGCGACCTCTGCAAGGACCGCTTCTATTTCTGGCTCGAGCGCCGCCTGAAGTGGACGTGGATCTACCTCGCTCACGCCGC
The DNA here is from genome assembly GCA_035549675.1 of Phycisphaerales bacterium. Taxonomy (GTDB): domain Bacteria; phylum Planctomycetota; class Phycisphaerae; order Phycisphaerales; family UBA1924; genus DASZQL01. Next base: position 4,377 of record DASZQL010000235.1, read on the forward strand.
GCTCTTCTTTGTCGCCGGTTTCTTCGTCGGCGGATGGATCGGCGGCGATATCGCGAGCGGCCTTCGCCTCGGGGTGTCGTGGCTCATCTGGGGCGTGCTGGTGCGCACCGTCGTGGTCTGGCACATCACCTGGTCCGTCAACTCCATCACGCACCTCTTCGGCTACCGCAACTACGAAACCGGCGAGAACAGCCGCAACAACTGGATCGTCGGCCTCCTCGCCCTCGGCGAAGGCTGGCACAACAACCACCACGCCGACCAGCGCAGCGCCGCGCACGGCCACCGCTGGTGGGAGTTCGACGCCACCTACCTGACGATCCTGCTGTTCAGCCGCATCGGCCTCGCGACGCGGATCATCCCGCCCAGCCACAGGCTCAAAGATCGAAAGACGGCGGAACCCCATCACCATTCGCACGCGCTCTGAACCGCGCGCCGGGGCGACCGATCTGCCCGACGATCTTGACTCCCTCCGGCAAGGCCTCCAGGAACATCCGCCCATACCGCGCCTGCACCAGCCGCGGATCAAGCACCACGACGCGCCCCGAGTCCGTCGCGCTCCGCACCAGCCGGCCGAAGCCCTGCTTGAACCGGATGATCGCCCGCGGCAGCGACTCCTCCATGAACGGATTCCCGCCCCGCGATTGAATCATCTCCAGCCGCGCCTGCGTCAGCGGCCGGTCCGGCGGATCAAACGGCAGCCGCGTGATGATCACATTCCTCAAGCCGCGCCCCCGCACGTCAACGCCCTGCCAGAACGAACTCGTCCCGAAGAGCACGCTCCGGTCGCTCTGCCGGAACTGCTCCAGAATGTGCGCACGGCTGCCATCCTGCCCCTGCACCCACACGGGCAGATTCAAATCGGCGAAATCGGCCCGCAGCATCGCCGCGACCCGGTGCATCGTCGTGAAGCTCGTGAACAGCACGAACGCGCCGCCGCCCGTCTCGACGACGTGCTTCTTGATCCGCCGCGCCAGTTCATCATTGAACGACTCATGCCGCGGGTCCGGCATCGACTCATCGACGTGCAGTTCCACCAGCGACGCGTGATCAAACGGACTCCCGAGCGCGAGCGAACTCGCCTCCTCGCATCCGAGACGCGACTTCGCATGCTCGAACGAAGCGCGGGGAGCCTCATCGTCGCCGCTGTCGCCCTGGGCGGGGGGGGCGTGCCCCCCACCAGTGGTCAGCGTC
>DASZQL010000236.1:0-4133 GCA_035549675.1 Phycisphaerales bacterium
TGGGGCCGGGGTTGTTCCTCGCGATCATGTGGGTGCACCCGGTGGTGCTGGCGGTGACCTGGGCGCACTCGATCATCTGGGGAACGCGGATCCCGGCGGCGGAGCTGGAGCGCGGGACGATCGACGTGCTCATGGGTCTGCCCGTGTCGCGGGCGCGGCTGTACGTCTTGGAATCGGTAACGTGGGTGCTCGGAGCCGCGGTCGTCGTCGGGCTCGGAGTCCTGGGCAACAAACTGGGTTCGATGGCGGTGAACTCCGACATGCGCGCGCCGATGGGAACAATGATCATCGCGGCGTGCAGCCTGTACACGCTGATGATCGCGGTGGGCGCGCTGGCATGGCTGGTCTCGAGCCTGAGCGACCGTCGCGGCAAGGCCATCACGATCGTGTTCGTGATCGTCGTCGCGTCGGTGCTCGTGAACTACCTCGCGCAGCTCTGGAAGCCGGCGGAGAAGCTTGCGGTGTTCAGCCTCGTGCATTACCACCGGCCGATCGACGTGTTCAACACTGGGAAGTGGCCGGCCCGGGACATGGCGGTGCTGCTGGGGTTCGCGGCGGCGTGCTGGGTCGCCGGGCTGCTGGTGTTTTCGCGCCGCGACCTGCGGACCGTGTGATTACTGGTTCGCGACGAGCTTCTCGCTCTGCTCGACGAACTTTTCGCCGGTCCACTCGCTGTCTTTCTTGACCATCCCGTCGCGCTTCGCCTTCTCGGCCGCTTTCGCCTCGGCCTGGCGATGGACCAGATCGGCGTGGGTGGTGAAGTATTGGAGCGAATGACCGCGGAACTGGTCGATGGTCTCGAACTTGTGCTTGTCCATGAAGGCCATGAGGCCGCGGTTGAGTTCCTTGATCATCCCGTAGCCATGGATCATGACCCCGGTGCACACCTGGACCGTGTTGGCGCCGAGGAGGATGAACTGGGCGGCGTCGTCACCGGTCTCGATGCCGCCGATGCCCGAGAGCGAGCGGCCCGGGAACTCCTGCTTCATCATGCGCGCGGCTTCCATGCACATGCGGAGCGCGATAGGGCGCACGGCTTTGCAGGAGTAGCCGCCGGGGGTGGTGTAGCCCTCGACGGTCGGCTCGGGGCGGAGGGTGTCGGTGTTGACGCCCATCACGCAGAGAATCGTGTTGATGGCGCTGATGCCCTCGCAGCCGGCCTGCAGCGCGGCGCGCGCGGGGTCTTCGATGTGCGTGATGTTGGGGGTCATCTTGGCCCAAACAGGGACCTTGGCGACGGCGTTCACCCAGCCGCAGACTTCGCGGAGGATGTCGGGATCCTGGCCCATCGCGGCGCCCATCTTGCGTTCGGGCAGGCCGTGGGGGCAGGAGAAGTTAAGCTCGAAGGCGTCGGCGCCGGCGTCCTGGCACCGCTCGACGATCTCGACCCAGGCATCCTTGTTGTACTCCTCCATGATGGAGGCGATGAGCACGCCCTTGGGGTGCTTGTCCTTCACCTGGCGGAACTCGGTCATCCAGGTGTCGAAGGGCCGGTCGCTGATGAGTTCGATGTTCTGCCAGCCAAAGACCTCGCGATCGCTGGCGCGCATCCGGGCGTAGCGCGGCTGGACGTTGACGACCTTGGAGGAGTCGAGGCTGATAGTCTTGGCGATCACGGCGCCCCAGCCTTCGTCGAAGGCCTTGATGATGACATTGGCGTTGGTGCCCGGCGGGCCGGAGCCGATGACAAAGGGGTTGGGGAGCTTCAGGCCGTCGACGGTGACGCTGAGTGACGCCATTCGTTGAACCTCCGCGATCGGGCGAAGATTGGGGGCCCGATCGGCGTGGAAATCGAAGCCAAAAGTATATCGGTCGGCGCTGGGGTGATTCGTCGCAACCTCCGGAATGGCTATCCGTCCAATGATGGTGGTGCGGCTGGACAGGGCGGCGTGGGTCAGTGGAGAATGCGGCGGATGCATCGGATGTTGAGCCAACTCTTTGTTTGTGCGGCGCTCTGCGGCGTTTTGGTCTCCTCGGCGGCGCATGGCGAGCCTGAGGTGCCGCCCGCTCCTGAAGGTCGTGCGCCAGCAGCTCCCGCACATCCCTCGGCTGAGCAGCCCGCAGAAAAGCCGAGCGGGAAACCGGAACTCAACGTGCCGGCGCCCGCACAGGACGAAGATTCCATCCCGCAGATCACGCGTGATCCGCGGGAGCACGACGACGTCAAGGTCATCTTCAAGGATGGGCGGCAGATCGAGGGCGTGTACGTCGCCGGGACGCCGACTTCGGTGGTGGTCCGGGTGGCCTCGGTCGCGGTCACGCTTGAGCGGGAAAAGATCGACCGGGTTGTGGTCCTGCCGCCGGTGCTGGAGCGGTACCGGCAGATGCGGGCGCTCGTGAAGGACACCGACACCGAGCGGCTTTTGAGCCTGGTGGAGTGGGCGCAGCGTCACGAGCTGTACGAGCAGGCGATGAATGATGTGGAGCTGGTGCTCCGCGATGAGCCCAACAATGGCGACGGGCTCCGGCTCAAAAAGCTCATCAGTGAAATGATCGCGATGCGGTCGCGGGCCAAGCCGGAGACGGGCGGGCCGCCGCCCACCGATGGCGAGCGGCGCCGCGATGAGCTTCCGCGGCGGCTCCTGCCGTCGGAGTTCCCGCTGCTGACGGCGGAGCAGATCAACCTGATCAAGGTGTACGAGCTCAACTTGAGCGACCTGCCGCGGGTGGCCGTGCCGCGGGAGACGGTCGAGAAGCTGCTCGCGAAGTACGCGGATAACCCGTTGATCCCGACGACGCGCGAGGGGAAGGCGGAGTTCCTGGCGGCTCCGGCGAAGACAATTCTCGATGTGATGTTCAGGGTGCGGGCGAAGGAGCTCTACCCGGAGATCCAGGTGTTCGACCAGCCGCGCAACATGGAGGTGTTCCGCGACAAGGTGCACGCCGGCTGGCTGATCAACAACTGCGCAACGTCTCGGTGCCACGGCGGTCCCGACGCCGGGCGGCTCATGCTGATGAACCGCCGTCCCAATGCCGAAGCGAGCGTCTATACGAACTTCCTGATCCTGGAACGCTTCAAGACGGCCGAAGGGCGGCCGCTGATCAACTATGACAACCCGGAGTCGAGTCCGTTGTTGCAGTACGGGCTCCCGCCGAGCGACGCGGCGTTCGTGCATCCCCGTGTCAAGGGGTGGACGCCGGTGTTCCGTTCGCGTGACGCGAAGCGGTTCATCGAGTCGGTCGATTGGATCCGGATGATGTACCGGCCGAGGCCGGATTACCCGATTCACTACGACCCGCCGGGCGAACCGCGTGGCCGCGGGATCCAGGATGGGGGCGAAGGCGTACCGCGTTAAGTGACGGCGGGGGAGAGTAGATCGGGGCGATGTTGGCCGAGGGGTCGGGTCGGCCTTAGACTCCCGTCGCGTGTTGGTCTGTGTTGGGCTTCCCCGGTTCGTGGAGTGAGCATGTCAGCGATGTGGCGACGAGATTCCATTCGTGCGATCACGGTGCTCGCGTTCATGGCCGCTGGGGCGGCGGGGGGGTGCGGGCGGGGCGATGACCTCAGCGTCGCGATCGAAGAGTCGCGGAGCACGCTCGTCGCGATGACCGGCTCGGGTTCGGTCGCGGCGCCGGCGGAGCTACGCGAGCGGAAGTACGCCGACGTCGTGCGCAAGCTCCAGGAAAAGCTGAGCGACAATGCGGACCCGGCGACGGTGTCCTCGGCGAATCTGGTGCTGGCCCAGGCGATCGCGGGACAGGCGGAGCTCGCCGCGGGCCGGGCGCGCGAGACGGACGCCCATCTCGCGGCGCTGATCACCCGCGCTCGGGCGATTCTCGCGCGGGTGCGCGACCAGGCGGCGCTCGCGGCATCGCGCGAGGGGTATGACCCGGCGGCGCAGATCGCGGACCTCGACAAGCAGGCGGGGGCGCGGCAGCAGGAAATCGTCAAGTTCACGACGGACCTGCAGGCGAACGAGGCGAAGCTCAAGGCCCTGCGTGACAAAGCGGCGGTGGAGTCGAACAAGGCCGCGGATGCGCGGAAGCGCGAACGGGCGTTGCTCGCGGGTGTGACCGACAAGGACGCGAGCGAGCGCCTGCCGGTGGTCGAGCAGGCGTCGGAGATCCGGCGTGCCGGTGACGCGAACGAGAACGCAGCGGCTGATTTTGAGGCGCAGGCCGCTCGGATCGAG